>CAVYEU010000035.1:0-37936 GCA_963767415.1 uncultured Eubacteriales bacterium | reverse complement strand
ATTACAATAAACTCTGCCCGTGTCAAAAAACTCATAGGATCAAATTTTCCATCTGGCCTACCTGTAATTATACCTGCTTCATATAAATGTTTTATGAAAGGTTCTGCCTCTAGTCTCCTTGTATCTTCAAATGGAGTCCATAAAGGATCAGTCAGATTACATAAATTTACTCGTATAGGAGGAAGTATCATTTCTATATCAAATTCAAAGCTATTAATTTGATCTTTTTTAGTATCCTTTGTTTCTTTGTACCCAATATTAAGTGTCTTTCCATTGTCTATATTATAATATTCAATACTTGTACCCTCACTTAAGGATACCTTTACCTTGCCATTATTCATTGGCTGCATCATATATGTAGAGCCATGAGCAAAGAGACTTTGTACTGAAACTATAAAAACCACTGCTAAGCCTATTATAAAACTTAATTTTTTTAGTTTCATGACACTTTTTTCTCCTATTCTTGAGTTACTTCTCCTGTGGGACAAAGGGACAAGTTCCTTGTCCCAATCCCCGGAACTATCCTTGAGTTATCTCTCCTAAAGCTATAAGTATCTGGTCTATCAAATAAATGAATTCGCCTCTTTGAATTATATCTCCTGATGTCAAAGGAGCTGCATTGTCTCTTGATACTTCTAATGAATTATCTTGTATAAAAGTACTTCTTTCAGAATCAGAATTAAAATTAAGTTTTGCTTTTAGTTCATAAATTCTAAGAACCATATTTAGTGCATCCCCGTAAGTACAGTTTACAGTTGGATCTTGGGCTAATGTATTATCAATAAGTCCAGCGTTTACTGCATCTTGTAGATAATCCGAATTTGCGTTGTATCCTAGGAATGTAAAAGCAAATTTCACGGCATCTCCAATAGTCAGATCCTGATCAGGTTCAAATAAGTTATCCGATGTACCTTGTATGTCATACTTTGACTTAACATCATTTATTGCTGTTTCATATTGGGTATAGTATACATCATCAAAGGAACTATCCTCTTCTTCTCCAACTAAATAACTGCCAACTTTATTTGTTTCGAATGTTAAATAGCTGGAATTGCCTCCATCATTTGTTGTACATGTCGTTAGCAACTTATTCCAAACATTTTGCTTAGCATCATATATGAGTCCAGCCGTTTTTCCTTCAGTATAGAAATCTGGGGTATCAAAAAAATAATTAATTTTAAGTGGTATATTTAATTGAGTTATATTTGATAATATGCTATTGCTATCATCTAACGCTTGAATAGATAATACTGATTCGTCTGATTTAAAAGTAATATTATTTGAAGCTGGAACATTTTTCATAGCTACACTGTCTATTTCAATATCATAATTAAAGTCACTTTCATCCACTGTTGATCTATCAAAAATATTCGGTCTAAAGATAAATTCTTCATCTTTTGTCTTAAGAATTAGGTTTTCCTTCAGGGTGTTTAGAGCATTAAATACTTTATTAGAAATCAGAATATTCAATTTGCTTGCCTTGGACGGTGGTGTCTCAAGATCAATTACATAATCCAAGGGATTATCTGAAAACATTTTTTCAACTAATCTATCAGCATTAACGTTTGTCACAGCAGCATTCCACGTATTATTGGTTATTGTAGAGCCTTTTACAACTATGTCTCCTGCAATTACATCACCAATAGGTTGCGCAAGATTGTATTCATCATTACTTGTTTTAGTCATGCAACTTACAACAATTGATGGGTCTGATTTTATACCAGTATTTGGATCGACAGAATAAAGCCTGGCATAATATGTTGTGTTGGGTGTTAAGCTGGTTACTATATAATCATCTACTTGTAATGAGTTATAGGTATTTGAATCATTAAATCCGCTGTCTGTTGCAATCTCTAAAGTATAGTCATAACTAAGATCTTGCAGCCACTCGTACTCTATACTGTTCGTCGTCACCGCATTCGGATCATCTTTGATTCCGAAGCCTTGGGGTACCGGTAATGTAATATCTAACGTTTGTACTGCATACGAGTCGCTCCAGTTAGATGGATTAGAGGCTACTCCGTTAACCATTACTTCAGCTTGTATACAAAAGTAATATGTCGTATTCGGTGTTAATCCATTTATTCTATAATAACCAGCGTTTGAAACTTGATCAGATGTAGCAGTTGTGTTGACAGTATTGGGATCATTAGGATCATCTTCAGTTGAATATTTAATATTATAATTATAATTGTTTCTTACATCCCAACCAATATCAATATAATTATCACCTGAGTCACTATAATTAAAAGTTGGAACTGTCGGTTTTTCAACAGTTGTTGTATTTTGTGGTTTTGTAGTAATAATAATAGGATCAGATGGATTAGATGAGGTATTCGTTGATGTGTCAGTTGCTGTTAACCAAATAATATAGGATGTGTTTGGTGACAATCCTATCACTGGAATTAGTATGTTATGTGGCAACCCATCAGGGTTGTAGGCAGCTATTTCATTTGGATCATTTGCTTGAACTGGAAAATTTGTAATTTTATTTGCTGGCAATGATAAAAGATTATTATAATCCATATTGTTCGAATATTCAATACAACCAACGTTTATTACAATACCAGGATCATATTCTACTTTTCTATATATTATTCCATCAAGATCTAATTGACTCGGGTTATAATCAGGAATATCTGAGGCAAAATATTTTTCTGTTTTAATATATTCCCATTCTTGCGTAACAGTGTTGTACTTTTCATACCATAGATTTTTGAGTATAATTACTGCTTGAGTAGTTGTGACATCACTAGTTCCATCAGCCAACTTATGAATCCCAAAAGGTGGCTTTGCAGGAACATATGGTTGCGAGGAAATAATCGTACCTTTTGTAATAAATACTTTAAGTGCGGGCCAAGAAGTATACGTTGTACTTTGAAGGCTATTGTTAACATAATCCATAAAAATCTTCTTTGCAACCATCTTAACGTAATATGTAGAATTAGGAGCTAAGTTCTGTAGTGTATACTTATATCCAACTATAGTTGTACCATCTAATACTTGATTATTTGAAGCAGGTTGATATGAGGATAATATTTGGGTACTACTTGGTGGATTGTCTATTTGATTAGAATTAGTTATAAGCCACATATCATAGTAAGTAGCTGCATCAACTTGTCCATCACCATTTGTAGGAGCAGACCATAAAATAGTTGCACTGGTATTAGTCAATTCAGTATTAAAATCAATTATTGTATTTCCTGCAACTCTTTCAAAATTATTCACGAACTCGACAGCACTAGGGGTCGAATTTACTCCTTGCTCCTGTAATAAAACTTTATCTGATTGTATTTTTATATTTGGGAACAAATCTACACCATCTTTTTCCACTTGAGCAATTATAATAAAATAGTATTGATTTCCATCATTAGGTATAACAACATTAAAATTTGTATTATTAGCTGTTGCTAGGTACTCTGGCAAAAAACTGGATCCATATATTCCTTTATAAACCCAATATGTAGTTTTTATCGAGGGATCACTTAATCCAGTTTCAACTGGACTCCATACTAAATCCCAAATTGATCCCGATGCCATATCAGATACTTTAGTAGGCTTTACAATAATATAACTACTCGCAGCTGCAACATCACTGCTTGCATTCATATAAGTACTAGTGTCTGTGATACTAGGGACTATTTTTACATAATAAACACTTCCTATATCTTGTACAGTGTATATATAATCTAATTTTTTTGCAGCTTCATTTACAGTAACTGGATCATTTTGGCCTATTTGAGAGCTATCTATATAAATAGGCTGTGTATTCGTAAAATTGCTGTCCTCTGATATATAAAGCTCATAGTTTATTCTATTAGTTAAATCCCATACATCATCCCATTCAAGCTCAATTTGACCAGTTCCATATGAATAGGCATCTAGTTTAATATCAGTTAACACCTTAATCGTATTTGAAGAAGCTGATTCTACAGTAGTATATGTAACACCATTAGCATCATATGTATGGTATGCAGTAGCATCAATATAGTAAATCGTACCGTTTTTCAACTGATCCATCCTAAAACCATTAGCATCATAAGGTACATTTTTATTCTTTAAGATTCTTGTACTAGTTGATGATATATATGGTTTGCTTGCCTCATCAATATAAAAATTCAAGTATGTTTGAACTGTATCCGGAGGAGATGTAACATTACAGTTCAAATCTATATAGTATCCGGCAGAGCCGTTATATCCAATAGCAGGTACATTAGGATCCAAAGCTTCAACCCTAAGATTAGTCGGTACATCTTGGGTCTCATCTGCAAAGACACTAACATTGATTGAAGGAAACATATTAATTAATAAAGAAAATAGTAAAACTATTTTTAATATTTTCATTTTTCTTCGCATTTTAATTACCCTTTCCACCTATATCACCCGATATTTTTAGTAGATTAATTAGGTCATCAACTAACTCATTAGGGGTCATAGGGTCATTAGGCCCGAAAGTCCCATCATCTTTTAAATGTACGATATCCATATCTATTGAAACTATTATTGGATCTAGGTATTTACTTTCTATGCTACTCTCATCTTTAATATAAATTCCCTCAGCTGGCCTAATATTGCTAAGTTTAATCCCAATCTTAGAAGCATATATGCTCATAATTACATATACCCCTTCTTGCTTCTCAATATCTCTATCTGAATTATTACTGCTTGAATTATCTAATATTAAACCTATATTTTTTGCCTGTTTTTTAATAGATTGACCATTAAGATTTTTACCTACCACTGCTTCATAAAGTGAAATTAATGTACTTAAGCTTATATTTTCATCTGTTGAAGTTAAATCTACATCATTAAACGTGTCTGATATATTGTACTTATTGAAGAAATCAGTTGCTGCATCAATGTCTGTAAAGTTACTAAATCTTTCATAGGTTGCTACATTATTCGCAAGAATAACAAACCGTCCTAAATTTGATATTTTAAATGAGACGCCATCAGACGCTTGAGATACTGAATCCGTTATTTGTTGCCATGCTTTGTTGGGAGGATATAGTATATATGGAAATTTTAACCCGTCATTAGTGTTTGAGTATAGCTTTATAAACATTCGCGAGTTAATACTTTGAATGCTATTGATCCCACTAATAACACTTGAATTGCCATTTCTGCCTTTAAATAAATCTCCAATATAGTTAGTTAAATTTGACATTACCTGTCCAGCTAAGCCATCAATTGTCAGCATTCCTCCAGTCTGACTTACCAGACTGATACCGCCATTTGAATTTGATGCCGCATTTAATGCATTATTTAATAATCCCGAATCTGTGTTATATAATTTATCATTTACTGATTTATCTAAATCAGCAAATGTTATGGTAATACCTAATGCTTGTATCGTAAAATCATATGCATTAGTAATACTTTTCATAGCTACAGGAAGAGATTGAGTAGGTTTTGCCATACGTTTAATACTTAGCTCTATATACACATCTTTTACATTATTACTTTGTTGCAGTTTTTTAATTTCACTTGAATTATCTAAGTCAATAAGCATTGGTCCTATTGAATAGTCAATACCGGATGATTTAATTAAAAGATTTAAATTATTATCATTAATCGTTTTTAGTATATTGCATGGGATATATATAATGTCACTTCCAGTAGTAGGCTGATTTGAGACAATATTAAGGGTACATGTAGATGTCCCTGAATTTAACATCGCATTGATTATTCCTGGTTCTTTTAATAATATTTCATTATCACCTTTGTTAGTTGTATTCAACCTCCAATACAAAGAACTATCTAAATTTGCAACACTATCTATTAAACTTGCCTTATCCTCTATTCCCTTTTCTTTGATTTTTTCATCTTCTGCAGAAAAATCTGTTCTAATAATTGCAGGTCCAATATAGGTTGAATATGCAATAATAGTTGTATCCAATGCACTAACCATTTTAGTCCTAACTTTAATACAGTATGTCGTATTTGATTTTAAATTTTCCTCTGTAACTTGTAACGTCGTTCCTATTGCTTTGGTAACTGGTCTGGTTTTAATCAATGCATAATAAGTATAATAATCAGTGCCCACTTCTTCATAAGATTTCGCAGTATCGTATGCATTTAATTGGCCGCCTATATCCGCATATTTTCCTAAATCTGTATTTGAAAGTATCGTATAATTTATCTCATTTGATGATTTTAATGCTAATTGATAGGTATCGCTTTGAAGCCCTTTCCACATAACCTCAATTTCCGATCTACTATCTCGAGTTTTCATCCCATATTTCTGACATATTAAATACTCATTATTTTCACCTCTGAATACCTTAATATCATACAAAGTATTAGGATCTAATTGGTCTATATTTCCATAGAATACTGTATTATCTTGAACAATAGACAAATTTGATACTTCAACAGCATTATATAGCGAATCAGATGATTTTTTAATATAGGCAGTATAATCTTGCGGTGTTACTCCAATTCCAGTATCACTCCACGTCCATCTCAGCTCGGGACTAGTAATCGCTTGAATTAATACTGGCGCTTCAACAGTGGACGTAGTAACTGGAATAGACGTCCATCCACTACGCTTTGTATTATCTATTGTACTAATAGCCTGAATACTAAAGTAATACAACTGGTTTGGATAAAGCCATGTATCTATTGAATAGGTACATTCAGAAGAAACACTGTTATATGTGAAGTTGTCTACGAAAGTTGTCTTCGACGGATCTAGATATATATCTCCAAACGTACTATAAAAACTTTGATACACTGCGTCGCTAACACTTGTACCTCCTTGGAAGTCCACGGCCACTTTATCTGTAGAACAAATGATAACATAAGCAATATTTGACTCAAGTTGAGTCCACTTGAATGTAACAGAAGTTCCTGTCATTAAAGGGTTCCCGTTAGGATCAGTTGCGACAGCAAAATCAGTTAGAGATAGTGGCCTTTGCCCAGTTTGATCTGGACTTCCCACTGACCCTTTTATTGTTGTCACAGCCAATATTGCAGTAAACATTGATTCGGTTTTATTTAGTTGGCTTGTACTACATAATCTAGTCTTTGCAATAAAATAATAAGTGGTATCAGGCATTAAATATTCTCCAAAAGCTGTATAGGCATCAGTTCCGGGTGTAAACTTACTGACATCTGCTGTTATTGAAGTGCTTGTTGTATCTGTAGCTCCAGTAAATGCAACATCACCCTCTGTCTGTGTTGTACCAATCAACGTAAAAGAATTCATATCCGGTGTGGTGCTCATATAAATATCATAATATATCGCCTTTTCTACACTTATATCTGACAAATAATCACTCCAACTTAATGATACCTTATCAAACTCAAGCTCAATATAATTTATATTTTGCGGACCTGATGATAAAGAATTCGTTCCCACTGCATTCTTGTTCAATCTAAACTGTCCAGGTAATGGAACATCAAGCCCTTCTTCCGGTACAGTCGTAAATGAAAAACAAGTAGACATATCTGACATATCTTCTACATTATTAGAATCTCTATTGGGATTATAAGTCGTATACATTTGTGCATAATACACCGTGTTCGGCAGTAAAAAAGTCGGATAACCCTCAGAATTATCTAAATTCTCTTCACCTATAATAAGGTTATTACCATCTACAACTACTATGTTAGGATCGTTGCTATCTAAAACTATATTAGGATCATTGCTATCTACTATTCCGATAAAATATCTACCCGTAAATAAATTAAATCCTTTAATTGTATACTCAAGACTTGTTCCATTATCTGCAACATCTTTTGAAGTAAAATAAAGTACCCTTCTAAATTCAACTGGGAAGCTTCCAAATACTTGATCAGAGGTTTCTAATATTGGATAGGGTTGGGTCAAGTTATCAGTCTGAGATGAACTTAAAACAAGCTCAAATACGATATCATTGTTGGGATCGGTATTTGCTCTAATCGCATCCCAATTTGATGGTTTATCCCATGATATTGTGACATCACTTGATTTTTCTATTATCGAATTTCCATCAACAACATTATTCATACTAACTAATGAGACATTTGTTGCAACAATATTTTGGGGCACCGAAGGTTTGCTAACATCTCCACTCGGAGTATATGGCATGTATGACGATTCCAATCTATCAATACCGGTATTATCCTTCGCTACTATCTTGTAATACATCTCATTAAATTGATTGACACCAGAAATTACAACAATAGTGCTATCTGAACCCGATGTAAAAAACGTTGTATCAATCGTTTTTAGAACTGGCCAATCCCCAATTAAAGTATAATCATCACTTGATTGAATTTCATAACGCAATTGAGGCATAGCAAGGCTTCCCTGATTTATTTGAAATATTGTTGCATAGATATTCCCAGATGAATCACTTGCCAATTGAAAACGTGGTGGGGTATAAGTATATTGAGTCGAACCAGATAAATAGCTACTATTCAAATTGCTCGGATCACCAACTGAAATAATAGGAACACTTACATCAGAAGAATTTTTGAATATCAGTTTCATACTCATAAAATAAACCGTACCTGGTAAAATATCTCCATCTGGAAGAAGAAAATCATTAGCCTCTGGAACTGCCGTATTCAGATCTTGTCTCCCAATTAAATTAAAATCCAAAAAACCACTTGCATTTATATTATGAACACTAACAAATGTAGCGGGGTTATTTGAGACACTAGCAATATAGTTTGAGTCTTGTTGTTCAATAGAAATAGATGACAGTGACGAACTACTGGCTATATTAGCAGAATCATTTGAAATATTAATTTTAAAATTAATGTTACTTATATCTACCCCTGAATTATATACATTGTTTATATTATTTTGCATAGCAGTATTGACAATAGGTGTGTTTACATATTCAAAAGAATTTGAATCACTAAGCCATACTTTAGGCATTTTCCACTTGATGTCCAAAACTGGTACTGTTCCAATTTCATACCCTCCCCCGGAAATTGCCTCACACTGTTGTAAAACTTTACTTGAATAGAAAGTAACGTTTGGAAGGAAATAAGCAAAACCCTGCCCAATTAGATTACCGATTGCATTAGCATCATCATATACATTAACACCAATATCATAAATGTAATCACTTTGCAAACCAGTGATTGTATATGTATTATTTGGATCTGCCGCACTTACAACACTTTCTGTGATATTAGGAGGTGTATGATAGGTTACTTGCACTGCTTGAGATCCCGCCACAGGATCCCAATGAAATGTTAGAGTTCCATTAGAATATGAGTCTATATGAATATTAGTAGCAATAGTTGCTGCATATGTGTTATTCGGAAAATTTGGTATAAAGCTAAAAATAATACTTAAGACTAGAATAATGGATATTATCTTTCTGAGTTTGCACATAAGCTAACCTCCAATATTTTAGTATATAAATAAATATCGACATATACTATGTATAATAATTCTACATTTCTTATTTTAATTCCTTCCTTTGTTTCGAGAAAAATTAAGATTTGTTAATTGGAAGATGACAGGGGACGGTTCCTTGTCACGATAATTTTTTGATTCTTTGAATTATCCCGCGGTCTATTCTTAGAGTATCTGCTATCTGTCTGATAGACAAATTTGATTTTTCTTTCAACTCGCAAATCATTTGATTCCTAACAGCCCTATTAGTAACATCATTTAATTCTTCCCTTTTTAGTCCTTTCTCTAATAAATAACTTTCTATAAACCTTTCAACATCTTTTCTATTTTTAAGAACCTTTTCTTCAAATGACTCATTATAATCAATAAATACATCTGAATCATTTTGCTGGCTAAATTCCTTGAATAACTCTTTTGCTTTATGTTTATTCATTGAAAATATATCCAGGACGCTACTTGTTTCTACAAAATCATCTGTTCGGCTATCATCTATATAATCAATATAACTGCTCCAGCGGTATTGAAATGGGAGATCTGCTATACCTGCCTTAACGGGGTTATTATGAATATACCTTGTCACTGCCAGTAAGTAACTATCATTTTCTATAGGCTCACTTTTGAATCTATCCTGAAAGAGATGTCCGATTCTTGAATATTTCTTGTTGAAGTAATACGCATAACTTGTTCCTATTCTTTTTATAATTCTTGATATTGTGTCTTCTCCCTGATTTATCAATATATGTATGTGGTTATCCATCAAACAATAGGCATATATAAAAAACTTCTTTTCATTTTTATCTTTATTTGCATGCTCATGTCTCATCAGACGTTTAAAAGTATTTATAAAGCTTTGTTTGTCCTCGTCATCCAAGAATAGGTTTTTTCGTTCGTTTCCACGTAGCATTACATGGTATATGCCATTTTTACTTTGCGTTCTCACTTTTCTGGGCATAAAATAATCTTCCTAATTAATTTATTTAAAAAAATTGTACCATAGTTTAATGGGAGTGTCAAGGAACCGTCCCCTGACCCATTACTGGATTTTGGACGCCTAAAATATTATATGTCTTTTGTAATTCAGTAATTTCAAGGGGTTCAAAATCATTACTCGTTGTAAGGCTAAGATTGTATAGCATCAATTGGATCAAGCATCAATATTAAAGTTAAGTTGACACCTATGATTTGTCGATATAATCTTGTAGATATAATTTATTTCGAGGAGAAAATTAAGATGATTAACTTGAATAAGAAAATTGCTTTACTTGGAATTACTTTTGCTATAATTATAGGATTAATCGTAGGAGTTTTAGCTTCAAGTACAATTACAGACATAAAAGCTCAAATAAATTCCGCAATTAATATTAAAATCTGTGGATGCCCTATCGCCTATCCATCATTACAGCCAATTATATATAATAATCAAGCATATATTCCATTAAGCGCTTTTTCAACAATATTTAATCTACCTGTTAAGTGGTATGCTTCTACAAATACCATAGATTTAGGAAATAATATACTAAATGTAGATAGTTCAAATATAGATTTGTTAGACAAACTTCAAGGTGTTTGGGTAAATGACGATGACCCTAATTCAAAACTTTATTTCGATAAAAATCAACTTGATACGCAATCCGAAGCTGGGTATCAAAACATTGGTAAAATATATAAAATAACAGATGAAGGAACAACAGATATTGATGGCTCCATAATTTATGACTTTTTAATTATTAATTATGATTCTTCTCCGAACACTTTCAGATTTAAGATTAATGATGATACTCATATAAATCTTATTAGGGACGGAGGCAGACATACTTATAAAAAAACTGATATAGAAATTGTTGGTTGAATAGTAAATAAATTTTCTTCTGGAGAGAAAAGGAATTAATTATTGATCATGATTCTAAATAAAATTAATCAGAAGGGACTAGATTTTTATGAGAACTCTTAAAGCATTATTAATTTCAATTCTTGTATTTATGCTGTTTTTAGCTGGATGTTCAAAAATTACCCAAAATGTATCGAAAGCGAATGTACCTCAAAATAGGCCTGTCGAACAAATGATAGAAGGCAATAAAATTTTACTACTAGATAAACTGAAAGGTATTTGGATAGAAGAAGGATATATAGAAAATATAAAGCGGTTTAAATCAGTTAAGAAATCAGGAGACTCTACTATTTTAACTATTGAAAAGGATCAAAGTTATCAATCATATCGATTTTATTTTGCAGATTTTGGTCAGGGAGGTCCTGCAGGGTATGTTGATCTATCTAGATTTCAAAAGATTGATACTAATAAATTTAGTATTTATTTTAGTAATAAAACAGTAATCGGTGCTGGAATGTCAATTGATCCAAATATATTATATACGATTAAATTCGAAAACATATCATCTGAAAAAATCAATAGAATTATATTACATGGTCCTGCAATTCATAAAAATCGAGAGATTGCATTTATCAAGATTTCAGAAGGAGATGACATGGATAGTTCTATAGAGAATTATATAGAAAATATTTTATTCAAGGGAGAGTACACTGATTCAGCTGGGGGAAAATATACTTTCAATAACGATGGTACAGCAATATGGCCTGACAAAACATTTAAGTACAATATAATAATATTTGGTAGTGATCCTATTGCTTTGTTTGATACATTAGTTATTAAATCAAGTGATAATACAAAAGATGTTTATTATTACTATGAAATTAAAGATAATATTTATAATTTCTATAAAACTGAAGAAGATCAAAAAGGTCGCTTAACCCATCAAGAAAAATCGTTTTTAACTTTAAGAAAGATATCCTAACGGAGGATGTGATACAAAATGAAAAAGATTTTTGTAATGTTCTTTCTAACCTTTTTTATAAGTGCTGTTACTCAAGATTGTGATGTATTAGCAATTGGTGCACAAATTGATGCCAATGATAATGCAGGAGCTGTAACAAATATTGATACTGTTGAATTTGAAAAAGAACCCTTAATTACACTAAAACTTGGTTCACCAATTATTACTATAGGTGTAGGAGAACTGATATCAGCTGATATCGGTACAGCTCCAATAATTGAATATGGACGTGCATATGTACCAATTAAAACATTTATATCCCAAATAGGTGGCACAATAAATTGGGATAATGGGAAACGGGAAATAACTATTTCTATATATCAAACTGAAATTAAACTTTGGTTAGACAAGTCTATTATATCTGTTAATGAAGTAGAACAGCAAATAGATTGGTTACCATTAATAATTAACGGTAGAGCAATGATGCCTATTAAATATTTGGGTAAAGCGTTAAATTATAGTGTAAATTGGTTTGATGATAGCAATATTATTACCTTAATTGATCCACTTCTAAAGGATAAAAAGAAAACAGATATAAATGGAGATGGATTAGATGAGAATATATTTTTATTTAGAGTAAATAATGATTCTGAACTTAGGCTTATTATAAGAGATAGTACAAATAGTTTAGTATTAGTTGACAGGATATTTAAAGATTTACCTGGGATAGTTTCCCCTAATATTTTCATAGGAGATTTCAATTTAGATAATATAAATGATATTCTTATAAGCATTTATACAGGTGGTTCAAGCGGTAATTGTTATTATTATATGTATGCATTTAAGAATAACAAATTAGAAGAGATACCTTTGTCATTATTTAATTTTACAAATATTAACAATATACACTATGAAATAATTGATAAAAACGATTGTAGAATAACTATAGACGACTTAAAACAAGATTTTATAATTCCTATATCTGAAAATCATGTTAAACTTTTGGAGGAAAATAAGAAACAACAACGAGAAAATTTTTATATTGGTTGTATACAATTAAGTCCTATAGCTTGTGTAGGAGAAAATGGAAAATATAACTTAAAATTTAGTTGTGTTTTTGGACCTAGATATAAAGATTATATTGGCTTTATAGACATAATATATACATATAAAAATCAAATATGGGAGCCTATAAGTGCTAATATTGAAAATCTAGATGTCACAGAGAAGACTAAATAAAAAATTTAAATAGGAGATGTTGAGTGTGAGAAAATTATTATTTATGAGTATATCCATAGTGTTTCTTATTTTGACTAATGTTTGTTATAGTGTTTATGCTAAATCTAATATAAAAATATTATTCGATAATAAGGAAATTGTATTTGACTGTTTGCCAATAAATGTCGATGGAAGACTGCTTGTTCCTGCAAGGAAATTATGTGAAGGCTTAGATGCAAAAATTGATTGGAAGAAAATCTCAGCCCATTTGCCTTCCTCTGGAAATGCTGATGGCATTGAAATTAAAATTACAAAAGATGGAGAAGAAGTTTATTTTGATGTATGGGAGCAATGTTCTGGTAAATATAAGGTGAATAAGAATGGGCTAGAATATGATTGTGTAACGGTTCCATCTGAAATAATAGATAATAGAGTTTTTTTACCTGTAAGGGTTATTGCTGAAAGTCTAGGACTTAAAGTGGAATGGGATTTTTCGAAGAATGTAGTCAATATATCTTCTTATCCTGAGGTAAAAAAGAACATCTTGGGTAATTATTATAAAATCACGTATGAATCTCAAAAAAGTAAAGATATATGTGATCTATTAGAGGGACAAATTGAAGAATCAATAATCAAAATTTGTAATGATAGTTTTGATGGTTTTGATTATGAACATTATAATAATATTTTTATTGGTAATCCTGAAATGGCAAATATATCATCTACAAGTAAATTAGACCTCGTAATAAGTGGAGCTATGATTAATAACGATGGAAGATATTATAAAGGTGTTTCGCCAGATGTTTTTTTGGTTTATATTAAAGAATTAAATGGTTATAACCTTAAATTTGAAAAGATTAGTTGTCATTGGAAAGAATTTAATTACTATGAACTTATTGATGATATGAATGGATTAAAGGATATTAAAATTACTACAAATAATAGAGGACAAGAAACAGTAAAAGTTTTAAAATATGCAAATGGAGAATTTCAAGAAATATCCTATTAGACTAGTTTAACCCAGTATTTAGGTAGAAATAAAAATTAATAACAAATAGGGCAAAATAAAAAGATTTTGTAATATTTAAGTTAAAGATTTAGATTCTTTCTTGGAATCCATTCAATTGGAAGATGACAGGGGACGGTTCCTTGTCACGATATTTTTTTGATTCTTTGAATTATCCCGCGGTCTATTCCTAGATTATCTGCTATCTGCCTGATAGACAAATTTGATTTTTCTTTCAACTCGCAAATCATTTGATTCCTAACAGCCCTATTAGTAACATAATTTAATTCTTCCCTTTTTAGTTCTTTCTCTAATAAATAGCTTTCTATAAACCTTTCAACATCTTTTCTATTTTTAAGAACCTTTTCTTCAAATGACTCATTATAATCAATAAATACATCTGAATCATTTTGTTGGCTAAATTCCTTGAATAACTCTTTTGCTTTATGTTTATTCATTGAAAATATACCCAGGATGCTACTTGTTTCTACAAAATTATCTGCTCGGCTATCATCTATATAATCAACATAGCTGCTCCAGCGGTATTGAAATGGGAGATCTGCTATACCTGCCTTAACGGGGTTATTATGAATATACCTTGTCACTGCCAGTAAGTAACTATCATTTTCTATAGGCTCACTTTTGAATCTATCCTGAAAGAGATGTCCGATTCTTGAATATTTCTTGTTGAAGTAATACGCATAACTTGTTCCTATTCTTTTTATAATTCTTGATATTGTGTCTTCTCCCTGATTTATCAATATATGTATGTGGTTATCCATCAAACAATAGGCATATATAAAAAACTTCTTTTCATTTTTATCTTTATTTGCATGCTCATGTCTCATCAGACGTTTAAAAGTATTTATAAAGCTTTGTTTGTCCTCGTCATCCAAGAATAGGTTTTTTCGTTCGTTTCCACGTAGCATTACATGGTATATGCCATTTTTACTTTGCGTTCTCACTTTTCTGGGCATAAAATAATCTTCCTAATTAATTTATTTAAAAAAATTGTACCATAGTTTAATGGGAGTGTCAAGGAACCGTCCCCTGACTCGGAAAAATACTACTTATTAAGTCTAAAACCTCATCAGGCTTATTTACTATAAAATCTGGGTCATATTTTATAACAGCATCATAAACATCATAACCCCAAGAAACCCACACTACTTTTAATCCAACCTTTTTACATGCTATAATATCTCTTTGCTCATCCCCTATATATACTTATATCCTGAACATTTACGCTCTTTTCCTTTAGGAACTTGTATAGTATCTTATCTTTTCCAAATAAGTTTCTTGAGCAAAATATATCACTTATGAAATCGATATTATTATTTTTTAAAAATTCTTGTATGTTAGATTCTGAATTTGATGATATTATTGCTAAATTAAATCCCTTATTTTTAAGTTCTATTAAAAGTTCTTTGATACCTTTAAATAACTTAAGCCTATTTATATTATCCTTATATAGGCTGTAAAATTCCGGTGCATAAAAAACCAGTTTCAACATTGGTATTCTTAAAAATGCACATTTTTTTTTAAGATTTAGGCCCTTTAAAGTCTCTATATCACGCATCTCAAGAGGCTTAAGATTGTATTTTTGTGCAATTTGATTATAAACTAGAATAAATATATCTTTGGAATCAACTATGGTTCCGTCAAAATCAAAAATAAAGTATTTGTTCAAAATAATTTCTCCTTTTATATACTGCACTAGGTCACAAAATAACATTTTTGTCCATTAGTGCATGTTAATACTTGCATCATTAAAAAAATTATTATCTCGGCAAGTAAAAATAGATTAATCTATAACACTAATATATAAATTATCAATCACTCCTTCGATCTTTCCACCTAATGAGATTATTTCTTTAATATAGCAAATCACATCTTCACTTAGTAGCTCTCCCGGACAAACCAATGGTATCCCTGGAGGATATGGAACCAGCAGGCCCTTGCTCACCCTACCATGAGCCTGATCGATTCGTATAAATATATTCCTTTTATTCATCGCATCAGACATCTTATATACAGATTCTGGAGTCTTCATGCAATTAAGTAATATATTAATTTTATCATACCTTCTAGGAATTATCATCTGCCTCTTGCGTTGATCTGCAATAGAATTTAACGAATTTAATAGCAAATTAAAATCATTTGCCGAGTTTGCAACAGAAGTTAGACAGACAATATTATTAAAGTCTGCCATTTCAGTCTGTATATTATATTTTAACCTAAGTAAATTTTCAAGGTCATAACCTGATATTCCAATATCCTTTGAATTTATAGTAAGTCTTGTTGCATCAAAATCTCCCGATTTCAAATAGCTGCTATCAAATATTTTATATGATTTTGATAACGATGTTTTAAACATGTTTACGTTATCAATTAGTGCATTTAATAATTTCTGACCTCTTGATTGCATAATATGCCTTGCAATATCAAGAGAAGCCATTAGTATATATGAGGGACTTGATGATTGTAAAACGCTTAAGAAGTATTTTAATTTTTCTTCATCAATATGCCTTGATTTTATGTGAAGATATGATGTCTGTGTAAACGCTGGCAAAGTTTTATGTGCGCTTTGGACACACAAGTCAGCCCCACTATCCAATGCACACTTCGGAAGTCTTTTGGAAAATTTCAGATGTGCTCCATGAGCTTCATCTACAAGCAACACTTTATTATATCTATGGGCAATTTGGGCAATCGATTTTATGTCAGAACAAATTCCATAATAACTGGGACAAGTAATGAAAACCCCTTTTACATCATGCTCTCTTATGAGAACCTCTTCGATTTTACTTGGAAGAATATCAGTTGAAATACCAAACAATTCATTATATTCAGGATTTACAAAAATCGGATCAACACCTGCTAAACTCATCCCTGATATTACTGATTTATGACAATCTCTTCCTACTATAAGCTTATCTCCACGGTTGCAAACAGTATAGATCATGGCATGGATACCACAAGTAGATCCATTGACTAAAAAAAACGTCTTATCTGCATTAAATGCCTTTGCAGCAAGGTTTTGAGCATCTAATATTATACCTTCTGGAGAATGAAGATTGTCAAATCCAGGTATCTCTGTTATATCCAAACGAATAAGGTCATTAATAAATTCACTAGGAATTATATTTCCATATTTATGACCAGGCATATGAAAAGATATAGCTTTGTTTGTAGCATGCCTCTTAAGTCTATCGAATATTGGCATATCACTCATGACAAAGAACCTTTCTATAAACAACTCTTTAAAAAAGAAATTGGAGAAAAGAGAGCACTCTCTTTTCTCCAATTTCCTTTTACAGAGTTGTTGTCGAGGTATATTCAACTTTTATTGAACAGTCTTTTTGTTTGATTAATTTCGCTTTGTTTCCCTTGCCATCTTCCAATGAAAGCTTGTCTAAGTCATTAGCAGTAAAGAAATTAACAACAGCTGTTTCAATAAAACCTGCCCAACTAAATTTTTTTTCTTGTTCTTCCATATGTACTCACCCCATTTTAATTAGGCATGATTAAAAAATAAACTTAAATTTTATACTTTAATCATGCCTTTGCAATTTTATTTCTTTGTTAGTTTAATAAAAAAAATCCACTTCGGCAATATATATTTTTATTTTCTCTTAAATAAAAATGAATTTATACTTGCCGAGGTACTAATTTTTTTAATGAGGCAAGTATTAACACGCACTAACAGTCATTAATAATATTCTTGATTCAGATGAGTTTTAACTCAATCTGAATCTTAGAATATATTATCCAAGTGGACAAAAATGTTATTTTGTGACCTAGTGCAGTATATCTAGTCTTGAGACTTTCGGATAATGTTAAATAATCTTTCATTTTTATAAATTCTTTCTCTTCCAACTTTCTCAGAAACTAAAAAACCTTCCTCTTCAAGTTTACTTAAATATGTCATAGCTGTTTTATCTGAAACCCCTAATTTTTCTTGCAAATATGGAACTTTGGTATAAAACTCAAAAAATAACAATTCTAGTAATTCCTTTGAATATATTTTAGAAAGTTGTTGTTTTAGCTCTTTTTTCATTATCTCCATTTCATTATTAATCTTTTTTATTAAGATCATTGTTTCTTCTGCAGTCTCTTCTATTCCAACTAGTATATAAATAATCCATTCTTCAAAATTATTCTTTTCTCTTATTTCTTTAAAGTGATTATAGTATTGAGATTTATTTCTAATAATATATTTACTTAAATATAAGATTGGGCTATCTAACAAGTCTTTTAATATCAAATATAATATATTAATAATTCTTCCCGTTCTTCCATTCCCATCGTAAAAGGGATGAATTGACTCAAATTGATAATGTATTATTGCAAGTTTTATAAGTGGGTCAATATTATCAAAATCTTCGTTAATATATTTTTCTAAGTTCTTAATATAATCTATAATTTCTTTTTCGCTTTCTGGTGGTGTGTAGACTGTTTCTCCTGTTCTTTCATTTTTCAAAATAGTCCCCGGTAGTTTTCTAATGCCAGCATTATTGCCCTCGATTATTCTTTGTATTTCGATTATCATATTTATAGTTAATATTTGTTTTTTAATTACTTCATTATATCCATACCAAATAGCACTCCTATAATTAATAACTTCTTTTGCACTGGCATTATTGTAAGTTTTTTGAGACATTGCCTTATATATTTCATCATGTGTAGTAACGATATTTTCTATAGCAGAACTATCTTTTGCTTCGTTAATTGTAATCGCGTTTATAAGTATATGTTGGTTTGGCATAGTTCTAGCATAACCTTTTAGCTCTGCTAAAGCACGGTTTGTTCTTGCTAGTTGTTTTAAAACTCTTTTAGTCTCTAAATCTCCTTTTGGTGGCAATAAAGCTAATTCGTGTTTCATACCAATACCTCCTGCTTGCATATAAATTATATAAGAAGATTTTTCGCTAATCAATATAAAACCGGAAAATATTTTAATTTCTTTCCGGTTTTGTTAAAATGCAAGAAATATTTTCTGGTATTAAGTCTTTCGTTTGTCCTTCATAAAAATTCAAAATATTGGTATTTTTGTGTGTATTGCTAATACAACTTTTTTCAATTACTTTGTAATTAAAATCAATATATAATTATATAATATATTTTTATTTTCTCGTAACTTTCGATGCTGCTAAGCCAACAAAGGTTGCGTATCTTTTAAGAATCAGTCCATTTATTTGAATATCTCGAATAAAAACTAGATAATACGGACGTCTTTCAAATTTATTTGTTTTAGGGTTACTGTTTACATAAATCACATCATTTCTTTTTCCCTCATATCCTTCATTCAATAAAGAGCTTATTTCATAATTTGTAATAGTTTCAATATAATTTGGATCAGTAAATGTACCAGTAGCATCCTCCTTACCGTGGAAGGAAATAACGTATTGAAGCATAGGTTCTCGAATTGGTTCAATCACTGCTCTTATAAGGTATTTCTCGACATTTTCTTTTTTCAATCCACAGTTTGACTCAAAAAGATTCCAAAAAACGTCATCTGCTGATTCAATATTAAACTTAATTTTATAATCAGTATACCCTTCGTTTATGAATTCATTATTAAAACCTTTACTTCTATCTGAATAATCAATCTCCTGTATCGCTCCTAATACTGCATTATCAATGCTTTTAGCTATTATTTTTGTTTTATATGAATATAATGCATAATCCGCAGATAGAATTGAGATCATAAATAGAAGTATCACAAAAATCATGGAAATAAATAAGATATCTATTCCACCCTTATTACTGCTAATTAGTAATTTAAATCTAAAACTCAAATTTGTCATTAAAATACTCATCTAATTCATCGATTTTTATTCTTATTTGATCCATTGTATCTCTGTTCCTAATTGTAACTGCATTATCATCTAAAGAATCGAAATCAACAGTTATACAGTAAAATGTCCCAATTTCATCTTCTCTCCTATATCGTTTTCCTATACTTCCTGCTTCATCATAGTCAACATTATTTTTTTACTAAGTTCTCATATATACTATAAGCTTTTTCAGCTAGTTTTTTAGATAGTGGTAAAATAGCAATCTTTATTGGAGCAATTGCTGGATGTAAATGAAGCACTGCTCTAGTATCTCCTCGACCACTTCTTCTTCATCATATGCATTAACTAAGAATGCAAGAACAACTCTATCTGCACCAAGCGATGGCTCTATACAGTATGGTACATATTTTTCATTAGTAATAGGGTCTAAGATAACTCAAATCCTTCCCTGAATGTTCCATATGTTTCTTTAAGTCATAATCAGTTCTATCAGCAATTCCCCATAGTTCTCCCCATCCAAAAGGAAACAAGAACTCTATATCACAAGTAGCATTACTATAAAATGATAATTCCTCTTTATCATGGTCTCTAAATCTTAAATTTTCTTTATCCATTCCTAAATTATATAAGAAATTAGCACATTGCTCTTTCCAATATGTAAACCATTCTAGATCTGTGCCAGGCTTGCAGAAAAACTCCAATTCCATTTGCTCAAATTCTCTTGTTCTGAAAATAAAGTTTCCTGGTGTTATTTCATTTCTAAAAGCCTTTCCTACCTGGCCTATACCAAATGGGATTTTTTTTCTTGAAGCTCTTTGAACATTTTTAAAGTTTACAAAGATACCTTGGGCTGTTTCTGGTCTTAAATATATGTCTGACTTTCCATCTTCAGTTATTCCCTTGAGATGTCTTAAACATTAAATTGAATTTTCTAATATCAGTAAAATTTTATTTTCCACATTTAGGACATGCTATTTTATTTTTTTGCATATAATCTTTTATCTCCTCATTCGTCCACCCATCGGCAGTAGCTACTTCTGCTCCAAGTCTGTCATATGATCTTCTACTAATTTATCTGCTCTAAATCTAGTTTTGCAATCTTTACAATCCATTAATGGATCAGAAATCCTCCAACATGACCAGTTGCAACCCAAACTTCTGGATTCATTAATATAGCGCATCAACACCTACATTATATGGACTTTCTTGAACAAACTTTTTCCACCAAGCTTTTTTAACATTGTTTTTAAATTCAACTCCTAAAGGACCATAATCCCATGAGTTTGCTAGCCCTCCATATATATCAGATCCCGGAAATACAAATCCTCTATTTTTAGCATAAAGCAACAATTTTATCCATGCTTTTTTTCAACTACATTTTAATACCTCCTAAATTTTCAATATAAAAATAATGATTTTATTTTATACAATTTAATTAATAAATACCATAGGAGCAGCTAAAAAATAAATTCCGATTCTTAAAGTTGTGATTTTTTAGCTGCTCCTAGTCCTAATAAAATTTCAGAAAGTAAATAATATAGCGTTTATTACAATAGCTGCATATATTGTTTATAGGTATAAGTTTTTACTTAGGCATGATTAAAGAATAAAGGAGCTTACTTCATGGGTACACAGCTTTTTTTACCCGCGTACAGAATAGATGAATGTTTGGAGCAAATACGGGAATGCCTACAAATCGGGTGGACCGGAATGGGTTTTAAAACTGTTGAATTTGAGAATGAGTGGAAAAAATATACGGAATTTGAGAATGCACATTTTTTAAATTCCGCTACGGCAGGGCTTCATCTTGCTGTAAAAATACTGAAGGAGCATTATGGATGGCAAGATGGAGACGAAATAATTTCTACTCCGCTGACCTTTATATCAACAAACCATGCTATTGCATATGAGAGGATAAAGGTTCTGTTTGCGGACGTTGATGATTATCTGTGCCTTGATCCAGAAGACGTAGAAAGAAAACTAACTCAAAAAACGCGGGCTGTGATGTTTGTCGGATTAGGAGGCAATACGGGGAGTTATAGCGGTATTGTTGCTTTATGCAAAAAATACAACCTCAGATTGATTGTGGATGCTGCACATATGGCAGGAACCAGGCAAAAGGGTAAAATACCGGGAAAGGAAGCGGATGCTATAGTTTATTCTTTTCAGACAGTAAAAAATCTTCCAACTGCCGACTCGGGAATGATATGCTTTGCAAAAGAAGAACTAGACATTATATGCAGAAAATATTCATGGATGGGAATTAACAAAGACACCTACTCAAGAACCAATGATACCGGAACCTATAAGTGGAAGTATGATGTAGATTATATAGGCTACAAATACCATGGGAATTCTATAATGGCAGCAATCGGTCTTACGCAATTGAAATATCTTGATGTAGACAAAAATCAGGAGACAAATAGCCAGCTGGTATGATGAAAAATTTACCGGATTAACTGATTATATAAAACCTGTACTTGTCGCTAAAGATTGCGAATCCTCAAGACATCTTTACATTATTGAAGTGAATAACAGAGATGAGCTGCTAAATATGTTAAACAGCTGTGGCATATATCCCGGTGTACATTACAGAGATAATACCGAGTACAAAATGTATTCGTATGCGCATGGAACCTGCCCGAAAGCTGCTGCAATGTCAGAAAGGATTATTTCCTTACCATTACATTTGAAATTATCAAAAGAAGATATCGATTTTATAGGAGACACAGTAATAGAAAATGTATTTAGGTATAAAGCATGAGACATGATTATGTTATAACTACTTTAAGACTTAAGATTAGACAACTTATGCCGGAAGATCTCGAAAAGGTACGGCAATGGAGAAACCTTGAGTCGATAAGAAAATGGTTTTTCAGTATGGATGACATTATTAGCAGTAAGCAGCAGATAGCCTGGTATAAAGATTATCTAGATAATGATAAGGACATAATGTTCATTGTAGAGGAAACTCTAAATATCAATGAGCCTATTGGTACAGCAGCGCTTTACAATATTGACATGCTAAAAAGGGATGCAGAGTTCGGTAGGCTGGTAATTGGAAATTTTGAAGCAAGAGGAAGGGGTATAGGGCAGGAATGCCTTTATGTTATATGTAATTTTGGTTTTAAGGAGCTTGGGCTTGAAAAAATATATCTTGAAGTGTTCAAAGATAATATATGTGCGGTAAAGCTATATGAGAAAGCAGGATTTAATTCGGTAAGAGATCATATTCACAATGATGGAAGGGAAATCCTTTATATGGAGCTGATTAATAGGAAGTAAAAAAATGAAAGATTATTTAACATTATCCAAAAGTCTCAAGACTAGATAAATTCATTTTATTGGCAGACTTATTTAAATTAAAGTTTGATTAGATTGAAATGCATGCCTACAAGCTGAAATAAATAAATCCTTTGTCTTCTGCTTCTTTTTTATCAAAGAGCTTTTTTAAATCTATTAGAATATAAGGAGCCTTTAGGAACTTTGTCTTAAGCTGTTCAAAATCTAAACATTTGTATATGTCGTGTGCTACTGCAACTACAACTGCATCTGCATTTTTTACCTGGTCTTCAAAGCATAAATCAATCCCGAATGCTGATTTTACAAGCTTTTTATCAGCATGAGGATCTGAAACTGCTACCTTGATTCCCAAATTTCTTAACTCGTTTATTATACTTAATACACCTGAGTTTCTTATATCTGAAACATTTTCTTTAAATGCTATCCCAAATATCAGAACCTTTGAGCTGAGGGGTTTTTTACCTGCTTGAATGAGTAACTTTACAATGCTCATAGCTATATATTCACCCATGCTGTTGTTTACCTTTCTTGCAGACAGGATAACATCAGGATTATAGCCTACTTCAAAGGCCTTTGAAATTAAATAATATGGATCAACACTGATACAATGGCCTCCCACTAATCCAGGGAAAAATTTTTGAAAATTCCACTTTGTTTCAGCTGCTTGAATTACTTCATAGGTGTCTATGCCCAACCTGTTTAATAAGATTGAGATTTCGTTAATAAAGGCTATATTTACATCCCTTTGGGTGTTTTCAATTACTTTAGCTGCCTCAGCAACTTTAATACTGCTGACCTTATAGATACCGGCAGTTACCACAAGTTCGTAGGTTTTTGCTATAAAATCCAAAGCTTCCTCATCTGTTGCTGAAACAATTTTTATTACATTATCAAGCCTATGCAGTTTATCGCCGGGGTTTATCCGTTCAGGAGAGTAACCGACCTTGAAGTCAATTCCGTATTTGAAGCCTGAAGCTTTCTCCAATACAGGAACGCATATTTCTTCTGTAGCTCCAGGAAAAACCGTTGATTCGAAAACCACTATAGAACCCTTCCTTAGATTTCTTCCTAATATTTTACATGCGCTCAGCAAAGGGCTAAGGTCAGGGGTGTTATTTCTGTTTACAGGAGTAGGCACAGCTACTATATGAAAGCTGCATGTTGCAAGCATAGTTTCATCCCATGTAAATATTTCAGTTGTCTTCTTTAGCACCTTGCTTCTAACGTTATTAGTTACATCAATTTCTCTTCTATATTTTTCAATCTTCCTTCTATCAATATCAAACCCTACCACGGTAGTTTTATTAGCAAAGCTTAGAGCAAGGGGAAATCCTACATACCCAAACCTATAACCGAAATCACGGGAGGTGAGTATTCTGATTGACGAAAGACAAAGGGACGGGGGGGCGTGATGACAGGGGGCGGTTCCTTGATGATGACAGGGGACGGTTCCTTAATGATGACAGGGGACGGTTCCTTGACACATGCACATGTGCATGTGTCAAGGAACCGTCCCCTGTCATCATCAAGGAACCGTCCCCTGTCATCATCAAGGAACCGCCCCCTGTCATCACGCCCCCCCCGTCCCTTTGTCTTTCGTCAATACCTCAGCTTCTGCTATTTTTATGAGGTATTGGCCATAGCTCGAGTTCTTTAAAGGCTTTAGCAGCTCTTTAAATTGATTCAGGTCTATAAACCCCTTTCTGTAAGCCAGTTCCTCTATGCAACCTATACAGTGCTTGCAGTGGTTTAAAATATTACTTACATAGTTGGCTGCATCAAGCATGGAGTCATGGGTGCCAGTATCAAACCAAGCTATATCTTCTGGCAGAATCTCTACAAATAACTTTTTTCTTCAGATATATTTCATTAACCGAGGTAATCTCAGAGCTCCCCCCTTTTTGAGGGAGTTATAGTTTTTGCTATTTCGGATGCTTTGCCGTCATAGAAATAAATACCGGGAACTGCATAATTTGATTTCGGATTAATGGGCTTCTCCTCAATGCTTATTGCCCGATTGCTTGCACCGATTTCAACAACTCCAAATGCAGATGGATTTTCTGTTTTGTATGCAAATACAGTTGCACCTTCTTTCCTGGTAGTAGCCTTCTTCAGTATGCCGTCAAGATCTTGGCCATATAAGATGTTATCTCCAAGGATCAAGCATGAATTATCACCATTTACAAATTCTTCACTCAGTAGAAGAGCATCTGCTATACCTCTGGGTTCATTTTGGGCTTTATATTGTATAGACAGCCCTAATTGCTCTCCTGTACCTAAAAGCTTGCTGAATAAGGGCAAATCTTCAACGGTAGAAATAAGGAGTATTTCTCTTATTGCAGCTTCTATTAATACTGATAGAGGATAGTAGATTATTGGCTTGTCATACACAGGAAGCATTTGTTTGGACAAAACAAGTGTAAGAGGTAATAGCCTACTACCCTTCCCGCCGGCTAAAATAATACCTTTCATAATTTAATAGCCCTTTCTTAAAACAGATATCTTTTATAATTTATGCACAATTCATTCAAAGTGTTAATCAATTATGTTAACTGTCGGATTGTCTATAGTAACATTATGTAAACAGATAACATATTATGGTGTAAGTATAGCAATTGGTGGGAGCTTAAACATGAATGATTGTATAAGTGGGTTATTAAAAAAAGACACCCGTTTTCTCGTAACAGGAGGAGCCGGTTTTATAGGCTCTAACCTAAGCTGGTATTTGCTCACTAAAGGTTTTAAGGTAAGAATTTTAGATAATCTCAGCACAGGAAAAATAGAGAATATTAAAGACTCGTTATCCAATCGAAACCTTGAATTTGTGGAGGGGGACTGTAGGGAATATAGTATATGCAAAAAAAACTGCGAAGGAATTGACTATGTATTGCACCAGGCAGCAATAGGTTCTGTTGTGCGTTCAATAGTAGACCCTGTAGATACCCATGAATCAAATGCTACTGGTACGGTAAATATGCTTTACGCTTCAAAGGAAGAGAAAGTCAAAGTTTTTGTTTATGCTTCTTCATCATCTGTATATGGGGATGATGATAATGAATCTAAAAAGGAAGATTGCATTGGAATGCAGCTTTCGCCATACGCAATATCTAAGAGGATCTGTGAGCTGTATGCAAGAAATTTCTATGAACTATACGGTTTAAAAACTATAGGGTTAAGATATTTTAATGTATTTGGAAAAATGCAGAGTTTGCATTGTGAATATGCTGCTGTCATTCCTTCATTTCTGAGCCAGATGCTGAAAGGAAATCCGCCTACCATATATGGAGACGGTGAGCAGGTACGGGATTTTACTTATGTTGACAATATAATTATTGCAAACTTAAAAGCATGCCTTGGCAATTCCTGTACGTGGGGGGAGTGTTTTAATGTCGGATGCGGAAACAAAATTACTATTAATTCTCTTTATAAAAAAGCTGTGCTCTTTGACAGGTTTTAATCAAAGTGCTGTTTACACTGAACAAAGACCCGGAGATATAAAAAGCTCTATGGCTGATTTAACCAGAGCAAATAAAATATTGGGATATAATCCGCAGTATGATGTTAACGAGGGATTGGCTTTGACATTACCTTGGTATATAGAAGCTCTGAAAGATTATGGATAATTACTGTAAACCAGTATATGAGAGGGTGAATGATAAATGACCGACAATGATATCCTGTTGGATAACTGTATGAGTACTCAGAAAGCTGCCCAATTGCAAAATACATTAGATGGTAAGAAAATTGCATATTTTTTTCATGAATCTTATTTGGGTGGTGCCAGCCTTCATTTGTTAAAGCATGCTCAATTTGCTAAGGAAGCAGGTTTTGAGATACTTCTATGTCTGCCATTGTCACAGATATCTATCCCTTATCTTAATGAAAGAGCGGCAGATATCGGAGAGGAAATGCATTATCTGCCCTATTATATTTATGTAGAAATAACATACGATCCGGAGGCTCATATTCATGCAGCTGAAATTGAAAAATGGATGTTAAGAAATAATGTGGGCTTGGCACATTCGGTTACATATATTCCTGCTGTAGGGCTCGCATGCAAAACTTTAGAAATCCGGCATGTAGCAACGCTGCACAGGTTTTATGGCTGTCATTTGACAAAGGAAGAGATAAAGAAAAACCAGTTGATAGACTATGTGCATTCTTCATCACAAAAATATGCCGATATTTGGAGCTATTACCTTCAGGTTCCTTCAAAAAAAATCTGCTGTGCTGTAGAAGATGAGTATTTCCAATGCTATGAAAGGAATAGCAAGAGGGCAGGTAAAAAGGAACGAGAAATAAACATTTTACTGTCAGGTACAATACAGCCAAGAAAAAACCAGTTGGAAGCAATCAAAGCAATCAAGTTTCTTAAAGAACATGGCTATAATACACGACTTTATTTGATAGGCTATAGCCAGTTATTTGAAGATTATGCGTCTGAGTGTGAAAACTATATAAAGAACAACGAACTTGAAAATGAAGTGCATTTAACGGGTTTTATTGAAAAACCCCTAAATTTCTACGATGCTTTTTGTGACATTTTGCTATGCTGTTCTACTGAGGAATCAATGCCCCAGACAATACTCCAGGCGATGTCTGCAGGGGTGTTAGTTGCAACAGCAGAGGTAGGAGGGGTTCGTGAAATACTTATGGACGAGTATAGCGGTATTGTTTATAAAGGTGAAGACTGCAATTCAATAGCTGAGGGACTAGAGAAAGGCATAAAGCTTCTAGGTTGCGAAGAAATGCTTGAAAATGCCAACAGGTGTGCTAGGGTAGTTTGCCGCTTTGAGCTAGTGAAAGCCCAATTGTTTGACTTATACAATCAGGTATTAAGTACTATGAAGCAGTGTCCTTGATTTCACATTCTTATAGTGAGGTTTAATTACATGATAAGAGTCAATGAGTTTTTAGATAAATACGCAACAGCTACTTCTGATAACTTAATAAAAGCCCCGAGGATTAGTATCATCATGCCTACTTATTGCAGAGGCGATAACGGACTTTTAGCGCGTGCTATTCTTTCGGTACTATCACAGAGCTTTAAGAATTTCGAACTCATTATTGTAGATGATGGGGCTAAAGACAGTACTAAAAAGATAGTTGGAGATTTTCTGAACAAGATAACCGTATTGTCTATATAAGGAATGAGGTTAACTCAGGTCTTCCGGCAATAAGGACAAATCAAGGGATTCTTTATGCAAGAGCTAAATATATAGCATATCAGTTTGATGATGATCAGTGGGTCGAAGACGGGTTAGAGACCCTTTACAATGAAATCACTGCAAAAGATCACCCCTGCGTTATATATGGGAAAACTGAAATTATTAAAACAAAAGTAAATGGCAAGTCAATGCTTGGTAACAATGAGGTTACATATGAAAAACTGCTGGAATATAACTTAATTGCCAACAATTCAGTAATCCATCCTAAATCCCTGTGTTATGAATATGGTTCATATGATTGCAGTGTTCTATCCCTCAGGGTATGTGACTGGGAGCTATGGCTGAAATGGATAAAACATGTTCCTTTCTATAAAGTTGATAAACTTATAGGAATTGTAGAGTCTCAACACGATGGTTCCATGGAGGTGACTTCTCCATTTGACGATAAGTTGATTCGAGATACATTTCATTACCGTATAAAAAATTCACCCAGCTTATCTAATTTTACAGGGCAGCTGGTCGACGATATAGATTTCATATCTTACTCTAAAGAAAGGGATAGGGTATACAGAACGCATATATTGCCTTGGTTGATCAAAAGACGCAATATTGTAAAAGGAAAAATAAAATATGAGCTTGATGCACCTGTAAGAAATATACTGGTAATCAAAACAGGTTTGGCGGCAATATAAAGGGTGCTTCTTACGCTATATTAAGCAGCTTGATGAAGAATATAGAAACCGACAGTCTCTCTCGAATTTGCACGTAGACTGTGAGTTTTAAAAGGTTTCCATGTTGTAGTATTGTTTGACATCATCAAACTGCCCCATACAGCTTTCTGGGAGATGTGTGAAGACTGTGGGATTCCGGTGATTTATGCTGCACTAAATACAAATAATCTGCCCTTCTGGCTTAATAAGGCGGATACTATAATTGCATACAACGTTAATGTATACGAAAAGCTTAAAGGAAGCCATCCTTACATTTTAGCCTTGAAAAGGTATAAAAGGAAACCTGATAAAAGAATATACTGCCTGGGGTTTTGATTCTGCAATCTCTGCTTCTATTTATTCACCAATATGTTGGAAAAAAGGGGGCAATTTGCTATATCAGCCATTCAGGCTCTATTAGGGGGAGCGGAGCATTCGCTTTTAAAACACGCATACATTGCAAGGCAGTATGGGCTTAGAACTATTCTGTGTATGCCCTTGCGGTTGAGCAGAAACACGAAATTATCAGGTAAGGTTGTGTGAGCTTCAGGGAATTGTCCAAATCGTTTTCGGAGATTATCATTGCTATTGTGAGCCTCATTATACAAAAGTGATACAGAAAACGATAGTAAGTTTTTTGTGGAGCTTGCCATGAAGGAGAATATCCGGATATATCACTCCTGCACACGCTTGTTCGGCTGCTTCTTTGGTAGCAACAAAATTTAGGCATCCATATATATCCAAGCCTTTACCATGTGGACGCAAACTTAAATGATATATATCCCATAATAGGGAACAGAGATATTTGGACAAAGCTAATACACTCTGACTCAGTTTTATATGCCAATAAATGGGCAAATCTTACCGATGGTACAGGTATATGCATGCGAAGCCCTGTGCAAAAAAAATATTTTAATGAAAACTATAAATTGAAGCTTAATAAGAAATATATAAACATCATGTTGCTTGCCGCTCTCCATTGGAGAAAAGGTCAAGCAAGATCTATCGAGGCAGTAGCGATTTTGAAGCAAAAGGGGATTATTGTAGACCTTAAGCTGATAGGCTATGATTATTTTTTCCCTGATTACAAAAAGGAATGTGAAGAACTGATCGAAAAATACAAGCTTTACAATCAGGTGAAAATAACAGGCTTTTGTGATGATGTTATGACTGTTATGAGACAGTCGGATGCATTGCTTTGCGCCAGCGACAACGAGTCTCTTCCACAGTCTGTAATCGAAGCAATGGCCCAGGGAATCCCTGTAATAACTACACCGGTTGATGCTGTTCCCGAGATGTTAACAGACGGCTATAACGGTTATTTGTCAAAGGGATACGATCCTATGCATATAGCCGAAGCCATCGAACGTTTTTATAATGATTTTTTTAACAGCCCTCAAAAGGTAATTGAGATATCAAAAGCTTCAAAGCGGCTTGCTTTTGAAGAATGTCGTGAGGAGGTAATTTCTCCGCGGCTTTTCAGGCTTTATAACCGCGGTATTATACTTACTGAGGTTAAAGTTCGCAAATAAATTGCGAACTTTAACCTCAGAGTATAATTTAACCTAAATTTTTTGAGTCAACCTAATTATTAACTCTTTTGCATATTCTCCATATACTATTTTCCCATCTACTGCGTTTTCTTTCCAATAATCTGGTGATTTTAAAATTCCCATCTGGCTTAACACATCTACTGCTTCTTCAAATGTATTTACAATCTTATACATTGCTACAAATTTTAAAATTACTGTATTCATATACTTACCATCAATTTGCCCACCCTCACTTGCATTATCTTTCCAATAATCGGGAGTTGTAATAATATTAATCTTACAAAGCTTGTCAACTGCATAATCTAATTCATCTTCAAATGCACTACAATCATCGAAAACAATATTTAAATCCCAGCCTCGACCACAATCCTTGCCATATACTATTGCAAGGTTTCTATCCTTGATATCGGTTTGCCACCTACTATCACCTCTCGAAACCGTAAATTCTGCAATTGCATAGAGTTTGTCAATATACTGTATTTCTTCTAGCTTTATCACTGGTATACTTCCACACTGTACTACAATATCAAACATTAGACAATACGCTCTATCTGTCAAGATATTGTACCCTATACATAGATTTATAGCGGTATTAATATAATAATAACAGTATTTGTCAGTAATTTTTTGAAATTCATCGCAGTTATTCAATTGGGTTAGCCTGTTTCTCCAAGGCTTAATTAATTGTGTGCTACCTCCGTTCATAACTTTAATAGCAAATTCCAAAGCATTACCATTATTAACTGCATTTTGTAAATCGGTTAGTTCAAATTTTAAAGTCAAATCAGGAAATGTGCTAAAGAACTCCCGCAAAATTGGTTGTAGCGTACCTTGCCCTAAGTTCCATTGTAAAAATCCCATGGAGATTCCCTGTCCATCAAAATTTTAAGCGGTATATCAAGTGGCTCTGAACCAAAATTATTAGCTGGTGGAATACCATCAGAAATGATTATTGATGAAGACAAATCCATGAATACAGATTTTACAGCAAATATTGAGTTAGTTCCGGCTGCTACTGGAGTTGATTCTTATACTGATGTCCAATTCCAAGGGCAACTTGCGATTATTCATATTTGTCAAAAAATATATCCAGCACAAGTCATCGATATCCACAGCGTACATATTTCAGACAGTGATAGACCTGATACTAGATTTAAAACTCAGCAATCACATACCGTTGCCTGGACACTTATCCGTGCAGAAATGGCAGCTTTTGCAGGACATCCCGTTGTAGAATTATTATCCGAATTAGGAAAAAGATGTCTGATATTTATATTAGGAAATCAATGTGATGAAATTACCAATAGCTTAGCTATGAGAACATTAAGTCAAATTATTGAAATTTCGAAATTAAGATTTCCGATTCATTTATGGCAATCAGTTATTAGCGACATAGTACGGCGATATATAATTATTTATCAAAAGAGCAACAGTGCAACTTACGTAGATGAAGAAGCATATCAAGCATTAGGACATGGGGAAGCTGCTCATATGGAGCTTTTACGTCGCAATGAATATAATTTATCAAATAATTTGGTTCTTGCTGATCCTCCGAGTGAGGTGATTAAAGCTGCTACAGCACTTCTTGATGTAAAAATCTGCAGTTCAGTAGATGAACGGCAATTTACTTCAGCGGTACTTCATTGGCATCAATTACTAATAAGGGTTTTCCCTACGATTTTAGAACGTGGCGGATTTATTATATATGAAGAATTAATGAAAAGAGGACTTCCACCAGATATCCAAGCAAAATATGGTGTAACTAATCAGTATGCTTTAGTTCAAAAACTCGAACAAGAGACTAAAAATTTTGAGAGTTTGCACCCTCTTTTAAATAAAGTTTGCAGTGGATCAGAATCTAAAACTTCTTTGCAAACCCTTATAACTGATTTAGGTTTTAGCCATTTTTCAGTACCGGGTATTGGAAATGATTGTGCTCTTTTTTCAATATATCATCAACTTACGGAACTTCATAAATTGGATGTAGGGGATATATCTACGTTTGCAAGTTTTGTACGAGAACACGCAGGTCTTGAGGTTGGAACAATGATTGATTTAGTTGCAAATGGTAATGTTGTTTTAAATGCTGTCCATCAATGGCTGGAATTAAGAATACCGTCTACAAGCAATGACGGTATAGCTATAGATTTATGGTCTGCAACCAGGGATAATGGTTTAATGCAATACAACAATGTTGCCAGGATTGCAGGAACTGGAGGCGTTGTGCGTGTGCTAACACTATATTTTAATGGAGAAAATCATTTCGACTCCATTTATGGACCATTGTCTAGAACAATAGGGTGACATCAATACCAGCATTCATTAAATTTTAATAGTTAAAGGGGAAATTTAACATGTCAACTCATTACGCAATGGTTGCACTTCTTAATTTTGCTCAAATATTCTATACTGACTAAATTCTCAGGGAAATTTATAATTTATGCACAATTCATTCAAAATGTTAATAAATTATGTTAACTACCGAATTGCCTATAGTAACATTATGTAAACAGATAACATATTATGGTATAAGTACAGCAATTGGCGGGAGCTTAAATATGAGTGATTGTATGAGCAGTGTTCTTGAAGTATAGGAATTTATAAAATAAATTCCTATACTGGGGGTAAGCAAAGGGGATTCCCCTTTGCTTACTTTAAGGAGGATACTTAAGGCACGCGAAGCGTCCGCTTCAAGGGAACTATAGGGATCATAAGCGGACAAGAAAGTCATGAGCAAAGCGAGCTTTCTTGATTTCATATTCGCATAGTGAGGTCCAATTACATGAATAATTAAAGTGAAAGAGGTTTTCTTAAATGTTGAATTTATCAGGTAAAAAAGTCCTTGTTACCGGGGCAGACGGGTTTATCGGCTCGCATTTGGTTGAAAAGTTACAAAAGCTTGGTGCAAATGTCAAGGCGCTTGCATACTACAATTCATTTAATAATTGGGGTTGGCTAGAAGACATAGATTGTCTCAAGGATATTGAGGTGGTTTGTGGCGATATTAGGGATAGTACTTTTTGCAGGGCTATCGCCAAAAAGGTTGATGTTATTTATAATTTAGCTGCTCTCATAGCTATTCCATATTCATATATTGCACCTGAAAGCTATATTGATACAAATGTAAAAGGTGCTCTCAATATTTGCCAGGCGGCTATAGATAATGATGTTTCAAGGATGGTTCAGATATCCACCAGCGAGGTTTATGGAACTGCAAGGTATTTACCCATTGACGAGAATCATCCATTACAACCCCAGTCTCCTTACAGTGCTAGCAAAATAGGATCAGATGCAGTCGCAATGAGCTTCTATAATGCCTTTAAGCTTCCAGTCATAATAGCTAGACCTTTTAATACCTATGGCCCACGCCAATCTGCAAGAGCCATAATTCCTACGGTAATTACGCAAATAGCTTCAGGTGCTAAAAACATAAGACTTGGAGATATAACACCGACAAGGGAATTTAATTATGTTGCTGATACTTGCAAAGGGTTAATCATGCTTGGGCAATGCGACGAGGCGTTGGGAGAAATTTGCAATATAGGCTCTGGCTTTGAAATTAGTATTTTAGATATTGTCAGCAAAATAAAGGAAATAATGAATAGTGATATTGAAGTCATAACAGACAGTGACCGCATACGACCAGAAGGCAGTGAAGTCCGACGCCTGTGGTGTGACAGTACTAAGATTAAGGAACTCACTGCCTTTGCTGTCGACTATACTTTGGATGAGGGTTTGGAGCATACAATAAATTGGTTTACAAAGAATGATAATCTAAGTAAATATAAGGTGGGAATTTATAATGTCTAGAGATGCAGTTATTTTATCGGGTGGGCTGGGTGCACGACTGAGGCCTTTTACAGAGGTGATACCTAAGCCACTCCTACCAGTGGGTGAAAAAGCCGTTCTGGAAATTCAGATAGAATGCTTAAGAAAATATGGGTTTGACCGAATTTTTCTGGCAACAAACTATAAATCTCAATATATTGAAAACTTCTTCGGCGATGGCTCCCGATATAATGTTGATTTAAAAGTAAGCAAGGAAGAAAAGCCACTGGGGACAGCTGGTCCTGTTAAGTTACTGGAGAAAAACCTGAGAAATGAGTCTTTCCTTGTCTTAAACGGAGATGTATTGAGTCTTGTTGATTTTGACAAGCTTTACAGCTTTGCCAAAAAGCAAAAGAGCCTACTTACTTTGTCTATAAAGAAGGTGATAACTCCATATGCATTTGGAAATATTTCTTTTGATGGCGACATTGTGACTAATATCGAGGAAAAACCTGATTTGGTAAATTATGCCTTGGCTGGTATTTACGTTATGAAGCCAGAATTAATAAGCCTTATTCCAGAAAATGAATATTTCGGAATAGATAGTCTTATTAAAATCATGCTAAAAAATAAGCTTACCATCCATAAGTATGAAATAAATGAATACTGGGTTGACATCGGTAGGATAGAGGATTACGAAAAGGTACAGTTAGAGTATGTCAAGGCTGCTGAAGAGACACGGGGACGTAGGCAGTGACAGGGGACGGTTCCTTGACACACGAGCGTGTCAAGGAACCGTCCCCTGTCACTGCCTACGTCCCCGTGTCTCTCAAGATTGGATGTGAGAATTTATATGGGAGCAAAAATACTTGTTACCGGAGCCGACGGTTTCATCGGAAAGAGACTGACAAAGCGGCTTAAAAATATGGGATATGATTTGTTTGAGCATACTTCTAAAAATGGAGATATCGCCACTGTTTCCTTGGATGCTGAGGGGATATTTCACGTATTTCACCTGGCAGCACAGACATATGTGCCGTTAAGTTGGGAAAACCCCTTTGAGTTTTACAGAGTTAATGTCATGGGTACAGAAAATATTCTTGAGTTTTGCCGGAAAAACTCATGTTCCCTTACCTTCATGAGCACCTATGTCTACGGGGTACCGATGCAAAATCCCGTACCGGAAATCCACCCTGTTAATCCAAACAGTCCATACAATCACAGCAAGTTGATTTGTGAAAAGCTATGTGAATTTTATTATCAAGCATTTAACATTTCATCTACAGTTTTGAGGCCATTTAATGTTTACGGAAAGGGACAGTCTTTAAATTTTTTATTGCCTACTATAATTTCTCAGCTTCTCGATACTGGTAAAGAAATAATTGAGGTTAAGGATCTAAAGCCTTTAAGAGACTATATTTACATTGAGGATGTTATAGATGCTTTAGTTCTGACGCTTGGTAAAACAGGATTTAATATCTACAATATAGGGAGTGGGGAGTCAATAAGTGTAGAAGACATAATTTGTATGCTTATGGAGCTTTCTTCAATCAATAAGCCATATAGTAGTCTTGCACAAGCTAGAAAATTTGAGGTAGATGATATACGGGCCGATATCTCAAAGGCTAAAGCAGAGCTTTCATGGAATCCGGTGTATAACCTGCGAGAGGGGCTTTCGAGCTACTTGGATGAAATAAGACAAGTATAAAAAACGGTTTGGGGGGATTGAATTGAAAACTTATCTTGTTACAGGAGGCGCTGGTTTTATTGGCTCAAACTTTATTCGCTTTATTATGGAAAAGCATAAGCAAGAAATCAAGGTCATTAATGTAGATTCCCTCACATATGCGGGCAATCTGGAAAACCTTAGCTTGGTACAAGAAAATAACAATTATATTTTTGTTAAGGCAGACGTATGCGACAGCACAGCATTAAAAACTATATTTAGCTGTCATGACATTGATTATGTTGTAAATTTCGCTGCAGAAAGCCATGTCGACAGAAGTATTGCAGAACCTGAAATATTTATATCAACAAATGTGATGGGAACACAAACTTTATTAAACGCTGCAAAAGATAAGTGGAGCAGTTTCGGATCTTTTTTGTCAGGAAAGAAGTTTATACAGATTTCGACTGACGAAGTATACGGCTCTTTAGGAGATAAAGGTTATTTTACCGAAGCTACACCTGTAAATCCGCACAGCCCTTACTCGGCAAGCAAGGCGGCAGCTGATTTACTAGTAAAAGCATATACAGATACCTACAATATGCCTGTGAACATAATGAGATGCTGCAACAATTACGGTCCTTGCCAGTTTCCTGAAAAATTTATTCCATTAATAATAAACAATGTCCTTAACAAAAAAAGCATACCTGTTTACGGAGATGGCAAAAACATAAGGGAATGGCTCTATGTTGAAGACCATTGCAAGGCTATTGATATTGTCATAAGTCACGGGAAACCAGGAGAGGTTTACAATATAGGAGGGAATACAGAGAAGCAGAACATTGAGATTGTGCATATTGTAATTGAAGCCTTGAAGCAATTGGCGGTGAGTCAGGAGCAAAGAGACAATATTGACAAAAGTGCTATCAAATATATTGAGGACAGAAAAGGGCACGACAGAAGATATTCAACAGATTTTTCAAAAATATCCCGGGAGCTTGGATGGTATCCTGAGACAAAATTTGAAGACGGAATCAGCGTATGCGTCAAGTGGTATCTTGACAACCCAAATTGGCTTTTAAAGGTTACCTCTGGAGAATATATGGAATTTTACAACAAAATGTATACTTGCCAAGGAAATAATTTTTTTAATGATGCAAGTATTAACATGCACTAACGGTCACAAAAAAATGCAATTTTGTGACCTAGTGCAGTATATAGGTGCAAATAATGTCTAAGTTTAAATTAATTGAAACAGGAATAAAGGACCTTGTAGTTATTGAACCAACTGTATTTAACGATAGCAGAGGCTACTTTATGGAGACGTACAACAAAAAGGACTTTGAGGAAATAGGATTAAGATATGACTTCGTACAGGATAATGAATCCTACTCAAGGAGAGGCACCTTAAGAGGACTCCATATGCAGCTAGCACATCCCCAAGGTAAACTGGTAAAAGTATCAAAGGGGAAAGTGTTTGATGTGGCAGTTGATTCAAGAGAAGACTCCTCCACTTATGGGAAGTGGTACTCAGTTGTCTTTCAGATGAGAACAAAAGAATGTTTTACGTACCTGAGGGCTTTTTAGCAATCA
>CAVYEU010000034.1:0-18337 GCA_963767415.1 uncultured Eubacteriales bacterium | reverse complement strand
TTTTATCCCTCCCAACTTCTGAAACAGCCCGATACTTTTTGTTTTGTTTTGCAGTGGTGCAAATCGCATTCCGAAAGATTGTTTATGAAAAGTGCTTTATAATCCATTTTTATATCTGTTTTTAATATAGGGAATTCTTCGTAATCGATTTTTTTGCGAGTGTAGCCAAAAACAAGAGGAACCATGCATAATACTGCATGGTTCCTCTTGTGAGACCTTATTACTCAACACATTTTAAGAACTTTTATCAATCTTGATTAGAAGGATTAAAATCTATGCTTACTATCTTTCCATCATATCCTAGGAGCAATGTTGCTTCATCACCAACATTAAAGTTTGCGTTGCTATAGGATAGTAAGCTCATATCCATATCTTTACTAAATTCATAAGAACTGCTGCTTGTACTCATTTCTATTGACTCAGGTGCAAGTCTGTTGCGAATACTTACTATACTTCCACTAATCTTATTCCAATTACCAGAATATAAGGGTTATTTCCGTTTATCTTGTTACTTTATATACAATGTCATCCTGAGATAAATCACCTATAGTACATGCTGCTCCATTTTTAGTAATCGGTGTTGTTGCAGTAAATGAAATGTTTCCAATAGTGTATGAATTATTGTTTGATCCACCTATATTCGTAGCCTCGTATACTTCTGGTTTGCCGTACATCGGATCTATTATTGTTGCATAAGCATACCCTATCAAATTATTTGCATATGCAAACACTATAGTTGAATTTACTTGTAGCTGCGACTGTGTTTGTGCCACTGTCTCTTTGGTGCCATTATAATAGTAGTTGATATTTGTCGGAAGTGTAATCTGCTGTTGTCTTCCATTGCCGTTGCTATAGGTAATTAAGAGATTTGCATATTAAACTGTAAGTGGTGCTTGTGTAGTATTTTCTTTATCCCCAATCCTTACTATAGTACCAGTATCAATTACCAATTGATACTCTTGTCCCACAGTTAGTGATGCTAACCCATCAAGTATAAAGAAAGCTCCCTGATCTGTCTGGATCTGATTAGATGCTAATGTATCCATTGTTGTTGAATTACCTAATATTAAATAGTCAACAAATGGTCCTGATTTGTACATCAATGGATATACATCTACTATTGTCCCGTCATAACCAAGTAATGCTGATACTCTATCATTGATTTGTAAAAGAACCTTTTGCTGTATCAACTTTATTAAAATTCATATACTTGCTAAAACTATAGGTATTCGCATCAACCTGTAATGATTTTGGTGATAGTTTACTGGGTAGAACATTCTCAGCGTTCCTTCTGCTTTGTTGTCTATTACTAATACATACCTGTTATTGTTCCATACATCTGTCACGTTGTATAACACATCTTTTTCTTCAATATCATTTACGGTAATTTGTTTCTCATCTCTTATGATGGTAACAGTATTTAAATCTATTATTCCTATCTTTGGGAATGCCGGGTTAAAATTTATACTAACTTCAGGGTTACTGTATATTGGATCGATTATTATGCCATAAGTATATCCTGCATTAGCATCATTGTTTTGGAATATTATTGTTGTGTCTAGTTGTAAAAGATTTGGTATTGCTTCATATGCTTGTTTTACTCCTTGATAATAATAAATTGGATCCTCCGGTAGTACTAGCGTCTGCGTTTGACCATTATTATCATTATATATTACAGTTGTCCCTATTGAATTTTGGATTGTTATACTTGTTGTTGTAGTTAATTTATCTCCAACTTTTACCAATACATCATCACCAGTTCTCAACTCATATTCATTCCCTATCTGCGGCTCATTGTTTGGATTCAAAAGATAGTATATCCCTTTATCAGTTTCAATTTGATTATCAGAAAGCGTCGGAATAGTTCTAGCATCTCCTAATATAAGATGTTCAGTATCCGGCCCTTCCTTATACGTTAGTGGATAAATGTCAACTATTTTACCATCATAGCCCAGTAATGCCGAAACGTTATCATCAATATTAAACGATCCCATAGAATTAGTAATTTTGCTTAAGTTCATATATTTATTAAAACCATAAGTATTTTCATCAATTTTAATACCCGTTGGAGCCAGCTTGGTAGGCAATATGTTTGTTATCATTCCTTCGGCTCTTGAATCAAATACTCCAATATATCTATTATTACCATCAAGATCTGTTACATTGTATACAACATCCCTATCCTCAATATCTGAAACTACGATCTGCTTTCCATCCATTAATATCGGTACCCCGGAAGAAAACTCTATTTTCCCTAGGTTTGTAGTATTAGCGTCTACATTTAATGCTATCTCAGGTTTACTGTAAATCGGATCAACTATAATGGCAACATCATAACCAGTATTGGACGTATTGTTTGAAAATATTATTGTTGTATCTAATCTTAAAAGATTTGTAATATTAGCAAAAGTTTGTTGCGTTCCTTGATAATAATATGTTGTTATATCAGGTAAATCCATTGTCTTTGTTTCTTGACCTTGACGATATGTTATTGTAGTATCAACAAAATTTTGTACAGTGACACTAAATGTAGTGCGTAACGTATTTCCAACTACTGTAACAATATCACCATCAGTTACAAGCCAGTAACGATTTCCTATTTTAAACGTAGTATTTGGATCTAGCATAGTGTATACTCCCTGATCTGTCATAACCTGGCCTTCAGCTAGTGTATCAATAGTTCGTGAATCTCCAAGAATAACATGTTGAACATATGGACTTGTTTTATATGTATATGGGAAAATATCAAGTATTTTTCCATCATAGCCCAAAACAGCACACACCTTATCATTATTATTAATAAATGATGATGTAACTACTTTTGAAACATCTAGATACTTATTAAACATATAGGTTGTTCCATCAATTACAATGGACTTTGGTGTTAGTTTATAAGGTAGAATCGAATCAATCGTTCCTTCAACCTTCGATGTCAGAACTACATAGTATGAATTAGTACCCCATATATCAGTTACCCTGTAGATTACGTCTTTATCGTTAAGATCATTTGCTGTTATGGTATCTTCTTCGGTACCACTTTCTCTTACAAGGGCTAAATTTTTATTTAAGTTTAAACTACTCAAATTAGATTGATCACCATTCTTTAAAAATATATCTGGTTCTTGGTATTGTGGATCATAAATTATTGCATAGTCAAAACCTGATTGATTACTGTTATAAGTAAATACTATTGAAGAATTTTTGTTTAAAAGTGTATTTAATGTAGAATACGCTTGCTTTGTGCCATTATAATAATATGTTGTGCTCTGTGGTAACACCATTTGAACATTTCCATTATTTTCGGTATAATTTATTTGCGTCCCTACATAGCTATTAACTGTTACATTTTTTACTGGATTTACTTGATCATAGATTGTTTCTATATATTCACCATTTTGAATTTTTAATCTATATTGAGTTCCTAAAATTAAAGGTTTTGAAGTATCAACAATATAGAATGTGCCTTGATCAGTTGAGACTTGATTTGCTGCTAATTCATCAGAAGTTGTTGAGTTATCAAATATTATACACTCAGTAAACAAGCTGTTATTCTCCGCAAATGTTTTAGCCGTAGATTGTGGAGTTGCTGGCTTTATATCTGCTTCAAGAAGGTTTTCAATCATTACTGCAATCGCCCATCTAGATACATAATCATTATAGTTTAAACTTAAGCCTGTTGTTAAATCTTGAGTATTTGCCATTTCTATATAGTTAGTAGGCCACACGCCTGGAACATCATTGCTATCGGTATAACCTAAGAGCTTTACGAATACTGTACAAGCCTGTGCAAAAGTAATGTTATCAAATGGATGAAAACATCCGTCGGGCATACCAGTTATATAACCTTTATTAAGTGCTTCTTGTATGTATTGAGCTGACCATCTATCAGGGCTGACATCAGGAAATGCCGATGTTCTTTTTAACACCTGTGCTTTATCATCTAGTCCTGCACTGCTTACTATAATCTTTGCAAACTGTTCCCTCGTAACAAGATTATTTGGATAAAATAATCCGTCATCATACCCATTCATTATTCCTAGTGCAGATACATGATCAATAGCAGTTTTGTAGCTAGCATTTGCTGCAATATCACCAAATTCAGCAAAGATCATGTTGGTAGCTAAAAGCATCAATATACTGATTACAAATATCAATAATAAACATCTTTTCATAGTATAAACCTCCTTGTTTATAAAGTCCCTTATTTTAAGGCTTATTAAATAATAACCTCTCATTTTTATCCGATGATCCTTATTCAAACCGTAAAGCTTCAATTGGGTTAAGCTTCGCTGCTTTGTAAGCTGGGAATAAACCAAAAACAACTCCGATTACAAGTGAAATACTAAACGAAAGCAAGGTCCAAGGAAGTGAGTATACCGCAGGTACAATTTTTAGCCCTCCAATAATAAATTTAATTATTGAAGCTCCAAAAATCACTCCTAATACTCCACCCATTCCTGTTACAACAACAGCTTCTATTAGAAACTGGATCAGAATACTGCTCTTTTTTGCTCCTATTGCCTTTCTTATACCGATCTCTCTTGTCCTTTCAGTAACCGAAACAAGCATTATGTTCATAATACCAATACCGCCAACTATTAAGGAAATTGTTGCGATTCCCCCTAAGATAGCCATCATTGTACCTGTCAGTGAATTTAATGTTGAAAGCATTTGCTCTGAACTAATTACCCTAAACATTTTTGTGTTATTAAGATAAACTTGCATTAAGTATGCATTTATTTTAGCCATAGCAACATCAACAGCATCTGTAGATGTTGCTTCGACCATAAAACTTCGAATATTAGCATTTTTGAACAGAAGTTGAGCTACCGAAATTGGTATAATAATTTGATCATCAGCAGATTGTGCTTGGCTATTTGCAGTTTCCTGTAAAATACCAACTACAGTAAATTCTTCGTTATTGACTTTAATAGTTTTGCCTATAGGATCAGTTCCGCTTGGAAATATCTCTGATATTACAGCAGTTCCTATAACTGCAATCTTTTGGTAATAAGAAACATCAAGGTCTGTTAAAAATCTCCCTTCTGATATCTGCACACTTTTGATGTCTCCATATTCTGCAGTTGTGCCTATTACTGATGAGGTATTCTCATTTTTATCACCATATTTAACATTACTATTGTTACCACTTATCTGTGGTGCAAGTTCGCTAATACAATCAGTATTTTTATTTGCAAACGCTTGTAATTGCGTATAAGTAAGATCTCTATTGGTACCTCTTCCAACAATCATTACTTGAATCAGGTTTGTTCCTAAGCTTTGGATTTGATCAGTCATACTTTTTGTACTACCTTGTGCAAACGCTACAGCTGCAATAACCGCTCCAACTCCTATAATAACTCCTAGCATGGTTAGAAAGGCCCGAATTTTATTACTTATAATGCTTTTTATTGCCATTCTGTATGCTTGTATAAAACCCATAATTAGACCTCCCTGTCTTCAATAATCTCACCATCTTGAATACGGATTACCCTCTGCGCTTGCAAAGCAATATTATTGTCATGTGTTATCAAAATTATTGTATTTTTGTTTGCATGAAGATCTTTAATCATCTGCATGACATCTTTTCCTGATTTTGAATCTAGGTTCCCTGTAGGTTCATCAGCTAAAATCATTGGTGGTTTACTTGCCAGAGCACGTGCTATGGCAACTCTTTGCTGTTGCCCTCCTGACAATTCGGTAGGCTTGTGGTGTATTCTATTTCCTAATCCAACACTTTCTAATGCTTCAGCTGCTCTATTAAATCTCTCTTTTGGAGGCATACCTTGATATACAAGGGGCAACTCTACATTTTCGATTGCATCTAGCTTTTGCAGTAAATTAAACCCTTGAAATATAAACCCTATTTTTTTATTACGTATATCAGCAAGCTCATTATCATTTAATTCACTTACCTCTTTATCATCTAAAATGTACCTACCTGAGGATGGACTATCTAAACACCCAAGCATATTCATCAGCGTTGATTTTCCAGACCCTGAAGGACCAATTATAGAAACAAATTCATGTTTCTTAATATTCAAATTTATATTATTTAATGCTGTTACTATGTTGTCACCCATTTTATAGTACTTATACATATTGTATATTTCAATCATACGGATATCACTCCCTTTCAAATAGAATCCAGAAGAAACAAGACGATAGGTTCCTGATTGGGGAATAGGGACAAGGAATAAGAAACATAGAGGCTTTCTTCTTCTTTATCCCTATCCTTATGTCTCCTCTTATGTCTCCTCTTAAGATCCTCTTATAAGCCACCCATCATGCTCTTGCCTCCGCCTCCACCTAACCCAGTACTACTGGTAGTACTGCTCTTTACTGATGATGACAATGATGGTAAAACAATCACATCATTTTCATTTAATCCACTTATTATTTCAATATTTGTATCGTCATTTACACCAAGCGCAACCTTTCTTCTTTCCGCATTAGCATAATACGCATTTTTCTGAGTAGCTCCTGATGAATTTTTATTATTTGATTTGACGCTATTGCCTGATGAACTTTTATTACTGCTAGAGTTATTATTCTGATTCAAATTATTGTTCGAATCATTATTTCTATACGAATGATTTCCATCTTGTTGAAGGTTCGAGTCATTATTATTGGTCATTGACTGCCAATTCGAATCAGCTTTCGAATTATTATTAGGTATAGTTGATCTAACATAAACATAATTTTCTGTTCCAACAGTCTGTATTGCTTCAAGTGGAACTATTAATATATTCTTTTTGTCTTGAATCATAATAGTAGCATTAGCATTCATTCCGTTCTTTAGCCTATTTGGCTCTGCAGCTGTAACTGTAATATTATAACTTGTTACACCATTGGAACTTGTACCGTCTTGGTTAATGTAAGTTACCGCTCCATGCATAGGGTTTAGTGTCGTATCAGGTAACGCATCAAAAGTAATTGAAGCCTTCTGCCCTAATTGGATCTTCGTTATATCTAATTCATCAACCGGAACCAAAAACTCCATATCTGTAGGATCGACTAATGTTGCATATGAACCGCTTAAGATAGCTGAGTCTCCTTGTTTGATATTAAGCGTCAATAGCAGGCCATCGATAGGTGCAAATTTTTGATAATTAAGTAAATTCTCCTGTGCACATTTTAACTGATATTGTAAATTCTCCATTTGCAAGGTATTAGTGTTTAATGTACTAACAAGAGTATTGTCAGAACATGTAATTAGCGATGCATCTTCACCTACGGTTTGGTAATTCTTCACATTTATTGTTTCAACAGTTCCTCCCGATTGAGCTAGAACAGTAGTAGTGTTCAAATATTGAAAGGAACCAGTTGACGTGCTAAAGCAGGTTTCTCCAGGAATATCAATCTCAGCGCTTGCCAATTGTCCCGCATTAAAACCTCCTGGATTTGATAAAGTTATTTCAACATTTATTAATTGACCACTATTTTGAGTTGAATATGGTTTGTTACTTATGAAAGTAATCGTACCCGGAACAGATTGCATGTAATCTTGCACAAAAACATTTGCCTTCTCTCCCACATAAATTCTATTAAGATACCTACTGCTAAACGGAACATTCAGTTTTAACTGAGAAGTATCAGTCAAAGTCAATACAGGAGCATTCGTAGCTATAACCTGCCCTACATTGACTAATATATTCGATACTTGGCCTGAGAATGGTGCCGTAACATTTAAGTTATTGGCATTAGTTGTACTAGTATTTAACGCTACCTGTAATTGATTAATACTATTTTGAAGTTGTTCAATGGTATTCTCTTCATTTGTTTTATCAAGTTCCCAAAGTAAAGCACCTTTTTTTACATAATCGCCCTCAACGTAATACACATTTGTCACATGTGCAGCAGCATCAGCAAGTAAATTATAGGTCGTATGATACTGCATAGGACCCGAACCAGTTACCGTAACTGATATGTCTCCTCTGGTAACACGTGATGTTCGTTGCTCAGCAGTAGAATTTGAAGATGCATGTATTTTGAAAAAATAGAAAAGAGATGCAGCAACGATAAGTAAGATAATAAAACTAATAATTACCAGCTTACCAATCTTCTTGCTAAATTTGCATTTAACATTTTTTGTCTCTTCAGTTTGCATAAACATTGGCCTCCTTTATTGGTTTATGGCATAATAAAAATATCAAGCTTCAAAATCGAGCATTTTTATTTAATGGACCATATTAACTTTTTTTGCATAATACTTTATTATAGAAATTAGAATAAGAACAAAAAAACTAAAAACATCCCATATTTAAATTATATATCTAAAATATGAAAAAATAAATAGTTTTTTTTATTCAATATGAAAAAATAAATAGTTTTTTTTATTCGCATTTGATGACAAATACAAGAAAGGTTCTTGCTTAGCTGTTCTTAGAGCCCTTTATCACAGTTACTGATCTAATAAGACATATTACTGCACCTACTAAACATGCTAAGGCTGCAAATATAAGTATCAGTCTAAAACCATGTAAAAATAATAATGCGTCAAATGTAGTCTTGCTTCCAGATAATTTGGAAATATTCATTTTAGTGGTGAAGGTAAAAATCAGAACAGAGAATGTTGCTCCAGAAGCCATCCCTAAGTGTCTAAACAATGCACTAATACTGCTTGCAGTTCCCAGATGCTCTTTCTTAACAGCCCCCATAATGCTGCTATTATTCGGAGATTGAAAAAAAGCGCTTCCAATACCCAAAATTATTAGTAAAATTGCAATTGTTTTATGTGACGACGTTGCATCTAGCCTTGTAAATAAGAAAAAAACACAAGTATTTATAAACAGCCCTGTTACAGTAAGCGGTCTGTATGTTATTTTATCAGATATCCATCCACAAAATGGTGCTACAACTGCTATTGTGCCTGGATAAAATGAAAGGAGCAATCCGGTACTCAAGACATTTAGACCTAAACAAAACTGAAAGTAAAAAGGTATAAACAATAGAGTTGAATTTAAAGCAACAAATGACAGATATGCTGAGGTTATACCAAAAGAGAATACTTTTATTTTAAATATTTTCGTATTCAGTAACGGATCCTTTTTACTGTTTTCATACCTAATAAATACTATTAATAGCAGAATTGATATAATAAACACAGGAATAAAGAACTTTACTGGCAATCTCCCTTCCTGAACAAAAAGAAGACTGGTAAATACTAAGACAATCGTAAGTATAAGCAAAGCTGAACCTTTGAAATCAAACTTTCTTGTATCTTTAAAGTTCTTTTTTTTATCATCTTTAAGAACAATTAAGGTTATTATGATTCCGATAAAACCTACGGGAATATTTACTAAAAAAATCGAATGCCACCCAAATGAGTTGATCAGGATCCCTCCAAGGCTCGGTCCTAACAAGCTGCCTATTGCTACAGTAGTTCCTAAAAAGCCAAGAGCCTTACCTCTTTCATTTGCCGAGAAAGTAGAGGTCACAATACTTTGAGTTAGTGCCAATATCGCTGAACCACCAAGCCCTTGAATAATTCTTGACATAATCAAGAATTGTAAACTACTTGCAATTCCACAAAAGATTGATCCTAGAGTAAAGGTAAAAAGACCAAAAATCAATATCTTTCGATTACCAAAAGAATCTGATAAATTTCCCCAAATGAGCAATAAAACAGAAACTGTCAGAAGATATGATGTTATGACCCATTGGATTGAGCTAATTGTAACCCCTAAATCTTTTGAAATAGCTGGTAGCGCTATATTTACTATACTCCCATCCAACATTGCCATAAAAAGTGCTATAGAAATATTGAATAAAATAATCCACTTACGTACGTTGTAAGGAGGATCTTTTTTCATTAGTTCGTCCCCTTGTGCTTTTATACTTCTAGCGTCCATCCCATAGTATCTGGGATTTTCCCAAACTGCATATCTGTTAAAGTACTGCAGAGCTTAGATGAAAGATCTCCTATTTGTTCGTTGTTTATGATAATGGTGTGTGTATTCCAGTTAAGTTGACCGATAGGGGAAATTACAGCAGCTGTACCTGTACCAAAAGCTTCCTCTAATTCTCCATTCTTATGCACTGCAAATAATTCTTCTATAGATATTTTCCTTTCGTCAACTTTAACGCCCCATGATTTTAATAGATCAATTGTAGAGTCTCTAGTTATTCCTGGCAGAATGCTTCCTTCTAAAGGAGGTGTTACAATAGTGCCGCCAATCTTAAAAAACACATTCATGGTTCCGACTTCTTCAATATATTTTTTTTCTTGACCATCTAACCAAAGAACCTGAGCGTATCCCTTTTCTTTTGCTTCAACTTGAGATTTTAGACTTGCTGCATAATTGGCAGCAGCTTTAACATGCCCTGTTCCACCTTTGACTGCACGTACATAATTAGTTTCTACATATATTTTAACGGGATTTATTCCTTCTTTATAATAAGAACCTACCGGTGACAATATTATCATAAATTTATATGTATTAGAAGGTTTAACACCTAAGAATGGGTCAGTTGCAATAATAAATGGTCTTATATATAATGATGTGCCTGCTAGCTTTGGAATCCATTCTTTATCAAGCTTAACCAAGGCACGTATTGCAAGTATTGCAAAATCAACATCAATTTCCGGTATGCACATCCTATTATTCGTAATATTCATTCGTTCTATATTTTTGAATGGTCTAAATAAAAGTATTTTATTTTCAGGTGATTTATAGGCTTTTAAGCCTTCAAAAATAGCTTGACCATAATGAAAAACCATTGTAGCTGGATCGAGTACCAAAGGTTGATATGGTATAATTCTAGGGTCATGCCACCCAAGCTCTGTGGAATAGTCCATAATAAACATGTGGTCTGTAAAATAATTACCAAACCCAAGTTTATTTGCATCAGGTTTAACTTTTGGAGCATCTGTTTTTATTATATTTATATTCATTTTTTACATGCCCTCCCTTTAAGTATAATGACACAATATAAATATTATTATACTTCTTAAACAAAAAATCTAGTGTTTGCAAATAAATATCTTTGCGTATAAAATATACTTATTACTACAAGTATAGAGAAACAAGGCAGGCTTAAAAATGATCGAGATATTTTTTCCTAAACTTTATTTGAGAATGGTAGAGGATATTAACTTAGACTTATTAATTTGTAAGAATATTAAGGGACTGGTGTTAGATATCGATAATACGCTGGTTTCTAATCTTACAAGAGAGCCTGATGAGGTTATAATAAATTGGATCCATAGTCTTAGAAATGCTGGAATCAAGCTGTGTATTGTTTCGAATGCAAAAAAAGATAGGGTTGATACTTTCACTAAAAAGCTAAATATTATGGCAATTTACAAAGCTGCAAAACCAATGAGGAAGGGTTTTGAAAGAGCTGCAGAATTAATGGGTTTAAAACATAACGAAGTTGCAGTTGTTGGAGATCAATTGTTTACCGATATATATGGAGGGAATAGAATGGGTATGTTTACAATATTAGTAAAACCGATAGATAAAAAAGAACTTTTCCAAATCAGATTAAAAAGAATATTTGAAAAGTACTTATTGATTGTATATAAAAAGAGGCAACAAAACCAGGGGGAAAATAATGATTATTGATAACAGAGTTACAGGAAGTACAAAAATTATAGGTCTTATTGGAAATCCAGTTAAACATACAATTTCACCTCAATTACATAATACAATAAGTAAAAAATTGGGACTAGATATCATATATTTGCCTTTTAAGGTTGATCAGGATAAGTTAGAGGATGCAGTAAAAGGTCTCAGGGCGATAAACGTGATAGGCTTTAATGTTACTATGCCGTATAAACGAGAAATAATGAAATACATAGATGATAATATCCGTGAAACATTTCTTATGGGTGCTATAAATACAGTCAAAAATATTAATGGACGGTTCTATGGTTACAATACCGATGGTGAAGGGTTTATGAGGGCTTTTAAACAGGAAACAAATGCAGATTTTAAAAACAAAAAGGTTACATTAATTGGTGCAGGAGGGGTTGCAAGATCGATTGCAGTAAAAATTGCCCAGGAAGGAGCATCTAAAATAAATATTATGAATAGAACAACTGAGAAAGCATCAGAGATAGCTGAAATTGTTAATGGAAATATAAAAGAAATCGTACAGGTATATAATAATCAAAAAGACAAATCTTTTAACCTTGCTTTCTCAGAGAGTGAAATTATTATAAACACTACATCCGTTGGTATGCATCCTGATGAAAATAAATCACCAATTTGTGATGATTATTTTGTAAAAGGGCAGATCGTTTATGATGTTATATACAACCCAAAGAAAACCAATCTTCTCATAAATGCTGAGAACAAAGGCTGCATAACGGCAAATGGCTTGAGTATGCTTTTCTATCAAGGAATTTATGCATATGAAATATTAACAGGTGTTAAGATAAGCGAAGGAATATTAAATGAACTATCTGAAGTTTTTTTGACTATGACATGATTTGGAGAATCATTTACTAATTCGAGGCAAGATAGCTTTAATCGCATCTATAGCAATGTCAACTTCTTTGAAGGTATTCATATGCGAAAAACTAAACCTAATGGCACCTTCGATATCGGATGGCTTTACTCCCATAGCTTTTAGAACGTGGCTATGGATTTTCTTCTTTGAAGAGCATGCCGATCCAGTTGAAACGTAAATATTCTTTTCTTCAAGATGATGAAGCAAAACTTCAGCACGAATATTTTTAAAAGAAACGTTTAAAATATATGGGGAAGCTTTTTCTGATGAAATAATTATTAAGTCTTGGATTTCTGATTCCAATCTTTTTATGAAGTAATTTTTTAAGCCTAGAACAAATTCAAACCTTTCCTGAATAGTGTCCTGCTTATTTAAAAGCTCGATGGCTTTGCCAAATCCTGCTATTCCTCCAACGTTTTCAGTTCCTGAACGAATGTTTGATTCTTGCCCACCACCTAATAGGAGAGGATGTATCTTCAACCCTTTCCTAACAAATAAACACCCGATACCTTTTGGACCATGAACTTTATGTGCACTTATTGATAGCATATCAATTCCAAGTCTTGATGGCTTAATTGCAATTTTTCCAAAGGCTTGAACAGCGTCAACATGAACTACAGTATTTTTGTTCACTTTATTCTTTATTTTAATAACTTCTTCAATCGGTTGAATAATACCAACTTCATTATTAATATACATAATACTAATAAGTGAAGTATGAGAATCTATTCTTGCTTCTAGTTTATCTAAATCAATTAAACCGTTTTTATCCACACTAATAAAATCAACCGAGTAATTATTTTTTGAATAATGTGAAAAAATTTCAAGCACAGAAGGGTGTTCAATCATAGATGTTATAATATGCTTGCCTTTATTTGAATTGGACTTAAGATATCCTCTTATTGCAAGGTTATTTGATTCAGTTCCACCTGATGTGAAAAATATTTCGGAAGGCTCAACGTCTAAAGATTTAGCCAGAATATTTCGAGCATTTTTTATACATTTTTCAGCACTAATACCCAGATTGTGTAAAGATGAAGGATTACCATATATTGATTTACTAATCAGGCATTGATAATCTATAGCTTCATTATAAGGGATTGTTGTTGCACTGTTATCAAAATATATAATATCATTCATTGTTTTAATAATATCCATTATTAACTAATTTTAGAGACCTTTAATATGATTATCAACTATAATTTTTAACGAATTTAATACTTTATGTTTCTGAAAAGGCTTGATAATAAACTCTTTTGCACCATTACTTAAAGCCTCGGCAATTACTGATTCTTGGCATATAGCGGAGACCATAACTACCTTCGTTTTTGGACTAACCTTTAAAACCTCTTTAATAGTTTCAATGCCACCCATATCAGGCATAGTAACATCTAAGGTCAATATATCCGGTTGTAGATTCTTAGCATGCTTAATTGCTTCAATTCCGGTCCCCCCCTCTGCTATAACCTTGTATTCTTCAACTTCTTCTATTATTCTTCTTAATATAGTTCTCATAAAAATAGCATCATCTACTATTACAAAATTGATAGATTTCATCCTATATAGCCTCCAACTCGTACATAATAATTGATAATACATTTATTGCAGCTGTTTCAGTCCTTAAGATTCTAGGTCCTAGGGACACAGTTTTTGCTCCTTTAGTTTTTGCTAAGGAAACCTCATTTTCAGTAAAGCCACCTTCGGGACCAATCAAAAATGCAAGATTTTTCATTTCGTGTCCAATTTTTACGAAAAATGATTTTAACGAAACCAAGCATTCTTTTTCATAAGCCATTAAAATACAATCAAACTGTTTAAAATCATCAAAAATATCTTTGAATAAAGTAGGCTCAGATATAACTGGAACTCTCCCTCTATTTGATTGTTTTGATGCTTCCAAAGATATCTTTTGCCATCTCTTCGCTTTCTTTTGAGCTTCATTTTTATTTGGTATTTTAACAACTGTTCTTTCAGTGATAACAGGAATGACTTTTGATACACCAAGCTCTACACATTTTTGAATTATCAATTCCATTTTATCGAATTTTGGTAGTCCTTGATACAAAGTAACATTAACAATTGATTCAGCTTGAATCTCTATTTTTTCAATTATATCCGTCCAAACAGAGTCTTTTTCTATCTTTGAAATACTTACTAAGAAATCTGATCTATCACTATCTCCAATAAGAAGCCTCTCACCACATTTTAAGCGCAAAACATTTTTTATATGGTTTGCATTTTGACCTGTAATTCTTATTGAACTTTCAAATATATTACATTTATCTGCAAAGAATTTTGGCATTTAAACACAATCGCCACCCATTTATTTTTTCCTAACATTGATAATAATATTTATTATAACATTGTTATTATTCTAGAAACAAGAGTTTTGCAAAAAAACACTCATGTGAGTGTTTTCTTTGCTTTTAAGATGCTGTCTAGATCTTAAATTGTGAAACCAGTTTTTCCAGGTTATTTGATAGGATTTTTAATTGGTTTACAAATTGAAGGCTTTCATTGATGCTTACTGTTGATTGTTCTGTTGAGACGCTTATACTGTCAATGGTTTTTGAAATATTTGTCATGTTATTGGATAATACACAACTGGTTGAAGAAATCTCTTTAATTTCATTGGTTGTGCTTTTGGTATCCCTAGTAACCTCTTGGGAGGCGTAAGATAGATTAGCTGTTGTTCCGGTGATTAAAAATACTGATTCTGCTGAGTTTTCAGAGCTTTGTGCCACTGCCTTTGCCTTTCCTGAGACTTCATTAATATCTAACGAAATTTGTTCAACTTTTTTTGCAGCGTTCATGGAAGCATTTGATATTTCTGCGATGGTTGCTGATTGTTCTGCTACTGCATCTGTAATCTTTTCAGTGATAACGCTGATTTCATCAATTACTTCCGTGTTCTTAGCAATCGCAGCAACTACAGAATCTGTCTGCGTCTGCATCTTTTGAATACGAGTGATAATTTCTTCTGTTGCTTGACTAGTTTGTCTTGCCAATTCCTTTACTTCATTTGCTACAACGGCAAATCCTTTACCAGCTTCTCCTGCACCTGCAGCTTCAATAGCAGCGTTAAGCGCCAACATATTTGTCTGATTTGCAATATCATTGATTACATCGATTATTCTTCCAATTTCTCTTGAGGAGCTGTTCAAAACTCCCATCATCTCCTTGGTTTCATGAGATTTTACTTTGGCATCTTTTGTTACATTCATCGAAGTATTACAATTTCTGCTAACCTCATTTAATGAGATACTAATCTCTTTTACTGATGTTACAACTTCATTAACTGAATTTAATACACTTTTCGCTACATCTGCAGAAGTATTGATTCTCTCTGTAATTCCATCCACAAGTTGAGATGAATTTTCTACTTCCGAAGAAGTCTTTTTTAAGCTAGAATCCAACGTAATTACATTGCTATTTATATTATTCATTGCAAGAGATATTTTGGAAATAAAATTATCTGTCGCAGTAACCTTATTACTCATACTATTAAAGCTGTCTGATACACCTTTTGCCATTTCTGAGACTGCCGAAGTTCTATTATTTGTCTTTATACTGCTTGAAACAATGATTTCATATATTTGTGCCAATTCTGTAGCAGTTGTTTTGAGAACAGATACGCTATCAAAAACTCCTTTGATTGATTTCCTCGTCTTATTTACAAATTCATTGAAATATTTAGCCATTTCACCTATTTCATCTTTTGATGTAACCGCAAGCTGGCCTGTTAAGTCTCCTTCTCCTTCAGAAATGTCTTTCATCATAAAAGTAGCACGTTTAATAGGTTTAATAATAATGGAGTTGATAGCAAATATGCACGAAACAATAATTATCAGTAGTAATAAACCAATAATACACATTCCTGTAGAAAAGTCTTTTATAACAATACTGCTTTTATCGGTTAAGACTTGAACATAAATATCTCCTATTACTTGTCCAGCATCGTTTTTCAGTACACTTTTAGATGTGATGCGGTCACCGTCCTTTTCCTTTACTGAACGAATTTCATCAGTACTTAGATCAGGACCAGAAATATCTCTATATCCGTTGGTAGTCTCAATACCACTTTCTTTATTTGAGATTTTAATACTGAACCCAGATATTTGCTCGCCTTCATTTAAAAGAGTATTCCCAATCTTTCTTCCGTAGAATGAAAAACCGTCAGGGTTTTGAAACTTCGTATCGGCAGAACCTACAACAGGAACAATCGAAATAACATAAAATCCTTCTTTTAAAGAAATAATATCTGAAACTGCATGGATTTTGTCTGACAATTGTTTATATACATCCAGTGATTTTACATTAATTTTTATCAGTGACGCAGGTGCATTAGCTTCACATAAAATATTACCAGCTGAGTCAAAAACAATGATAAATTCCATGGCAGTATCTGCTTTAGCACTGCTTAGTACGTTATTCGCGATCCAATTTGAATTGTTATTTTTAATAGCTTTCAGATAGTCGTCCCATAAAGTTAGAGCAATGGATGAGCTTGAACTCGTTGATTCTTGTAAATTTAAAAAGTTATTAATATTATCTATACCAGATTTACATTGATTTTGTTCGATAGAAAAAATTCCCTTTTCCGTATTCATTACCATTATAATAGTACCAGAGAAAATCAAGAATCCGCATACTATAAATAAAAGGCTCAACTTTGTTTTTATTTTCACTAAGAATCACTCCAATTATATTATGATTAAGTGTTTCTATAACTTTATCGGATTAATTCATGGTTTGTATAACAAACATCTAAAAAATAAAGAAAGTTCATTTGCTTCTTAATATCTTATACTCAATTGAATCAACCAGAGCTTTCCAGCTGGCATCTAAAATGTCTGTTGATACACCAACTGTACTCCATACCTCTTTCCCATCTGTTGATTCGATTAGAACCCTTACCTTGGTTGCAGTTGCAGTTTTTGAATCAAGAACTCTTACTTTGTAATCTGTCAATTTCATTTCCTTAATCTCTGGATAAAACTTTTCAATTGCGTTTCTTACTGCTTTATCTAGGGCATTTACTGGGCCATCACCTTGTGCTGCTGTAAGTTCTTCTTCCTGGCCAACTCTGATTTTTATTACAGCAGTTGAACTAATTGTTTCAACAGCTGGTTCATTTACAATTACCTTAAACTCTATCAGATCAAATGATGGTACATACTTATTTAATACTTTTCTTATCAAAAGTTGCATAGACCCTTCTGCGCCTTCATATTGATAACCCTCATGCTCCTTTTCTTTTAACTTCTTTAGTATAAGTCCAGTTTCAGGTGAATCTTTCGTAATTGTACTGGCTACTTGACTAATTATTCCTAGTATTGCAGATCTTCCAGCCACCTCAGACATTAGAAAAACCCTTTCGTTTCCAACCAAAACTGGGTTTATATGCTCATAGGCTATAGAATTCTTGAAACAGCATCCGCATGATTCAGCCTTGTGTGACAATGCGATTTTCCTACATATGGATCTTTATCATAAGGAGATATGTTTGCAATCTCGTATACATATCTTGATAATAATGTAATATCAGGGATCTTGTCATCGGGTATACAGTTAATACCCAATTTTAACTGTAAATTGGTATAATTGTGAGTAAAATTGCGTTCCCACATCTTTCGCCAAAACCGTTTATTGTTCCTTGAATCTGTGTTGCTCCGGCTTGAACTGCGATAATAGAATTCGCAATAGCCATTCCGTTGTCATTATGGCAATGAATTCCTATACTGACATTAAACTTTTTAACTACACAAGCTGTAATATCAAAAATCTCGACTAGGGAACGAACCCCCGATTGGTATCGCACAAACAAATACTGTCACCTCCTGCGTCAAAGGCTATTTGGAGACATTTCATTGCATAG
>CAVYEU010000033.1:0-45916 GCA_963767415.1 uncultured Eubacteriales bacterium | reverse complement strand
AGGGTGTAGTTATTGGATTTAACAATTCAGAGGTTTATGTAGATTTAGGTTTTAAATCAGATGGTATTATTTTAAAGAAGAGCTTAGTAATAATCAAAATATTAAAATATGATATTGTAAAAAAAGATGATGTAATTGAAGTCTTTATTTTGAATGTCAATGATGGTGAAGGAAATGTTCAATTGTCCAAGAAGCGTTTGGAAACTATAAAGGCATGGAACACATTAGAAGAGGCTTTTAAAGAAAAGACCATATTGAGAGCTAAAATAACTGAAATCGTTAACGGTGGGGCAATTGCAAACTATTGTGGTATAAAGATCTTTATCCCGAGATCCCAAATAAGTGATAGATTTGTAAAAGATTTAAATGAATATTTATATAAACCGGTTGAGATAAGAATTATTGAATATAATCCAGCAAAGAAAAAACTAATAGGTTCTCAAAGGGTAATATTAGAAGAGAAAAAAGTAAAGAATGAAAGCACGATTCTAAATGAGACATAGAGATTGGGAAAAATTATAAGGGTACTGTGAAGAGTCTTACAAACTTCGGGGCATTTATTGATATTGGTGGGATTGATGGTTTGATACACTTGTCAGAAATGAGTTGGAGTAGAATAGAGCATCCATCGGAAATAATGAAAGTTGGTGAAGAGGTTGAAGTTACAGTTCTTGGCATTGAAAAAAGAGAAGAAAAAAATATCTTTAAGCTATAGAAAGACGGATGATGATCCTTGGAAGTTATCAGTTCAAAAATATTCTGTTGGTGATATTGTAAAGTGCAAGGTCTTAAGAATGTTACCATTTGGGGCATTTTTAAAACTGGAAGAGGGAATTGATGGTCTTGTACATATTTCACAAATAGCTAATTTTAGAATTAACAGGATAAGTGATGTTTTGAAAATTGGTCAAGAGATAGAGGCAAAAATAACCTATATTGATATACCTTTAAAGAAAATTAGTTTAAGCATTAAAGATGTAAATTCAATAGAGCCTTTTGACAAAAACGAAACTACGAATAATGGAAATAATCGATAAAATAAAGAGAAAAACTGAGAAAGTCAACAATATTTTGTAATAAATATGGAATTCGTATGAATATCATGAAAAGTATTGACTTTTTGATAATACTTGTTAAAATAAATTTATTGAAACTGTACTTGTAACTTAAATTATGCTTAAAGAAAGGTTGATGATACTTTATCTAATAATTTAAGGAGGGTGTATGTGCTATGGATGCTTTAGGTCGTCATATTTTGGCTGAAATTTATGAATGTGATGCAAATATATTAAATAACCGTAAGCTTATTGAAAAGGTTATGGTAGAGTCTGCACTTGAAGCTGGAGCAGAAGTAAGAGAAGTTGTTTTTCATAAATTTAGCCCACAAGGAGTTAGTGGAGTGGTTGTAATTTCAGAATCTCATTTGACGATCCATACTTGGCCTGAACTTTGTTATGCAGCTGTAGATGTTTTTACATGTGGCGATAAAGTGAATCCATGGGATGCTTGTAATTATTTAACTAGAAAACTAAACGCTAAGCATATGACCGCAACCGAGGTAAAACGAGGTCTAATTCAGGATTCTGTTAAAGTTGTAAATTTATAACAATGTTCGTTAATATAGATATAAAGTAGTAACATGAAAGACGTGTACAAATACACGTCTTTTTTATTAAAAGTAGAGGATGTGGAAATATGGAAAGAACTCTTGTCATAATAAAGCCGGACGCAGTTAAAAGAAAGTTGGTTGGCGAAATTATATCGAGAATCGAAAAAAAAAATTTTGCTATAATAAAAATTAGAGAAATGATTGTTAGTAAAGAATTAGCAGAAATTCATTATGCTCATTTAAGGGAATTGCCGATATTCAATAGTATAATTGAATATTTTGCTTCTGGATTAGTATTTGTGTTGGTAATAGAAGGTGAATCAGCAGTACAAGCTATAAGAAACATGATAGGAAAAACGAACCCTTTTGAATCTTTACCAGGTACTATAAGGGGTGACTATGGATCGCATAGATCTCAAAACCTAATACATGCATCAGATTCTTTAGAAAATGCCGAGATAGAAATCGAGAGATTTTTTGGTTGATTAGGCATGATTGAAGAATAAAACTTAAGTAAACCATTACCTAATACTTAAGGAGCGATTAAGATGGCTTATGACTATGAATGGTTTAAGATACGATTTCGTGATTTAACAGATATTGATTTAAGTTCTTATAAAGAAAGACAAATGAAAAGAAGAATTGATGCTTTTATTAAAAAATACAATTACAGGGATTATAACGAATTTTTTATTGGCTTAAAGGCTAATAAATCATTGTATAATGAATTTATTTCATATATTACAATAAATGTATCTGAGTTTTATAGAAATCCAGAGCAGTGGGATCATTTGGGAAGCGAAATCTTACCTATGCTACTTGAGAAATCAAAGATACTAAAAGTATGGAGTGCTGCTTGCTCAACCGGGGATGAGCCATATTCTTTAGTATTAATGCTGTCAAAATTTATGCCACTTGATAATATAAAAGTAATTGCAACAGATATTGATAAGGCTATCTTAGAGAAAGCTAAGGAAGGTGTTTACCCAGCCAAATCATTAGATAATTTGCCTCATGAATTTAAGCTTAAATACTTTACTCCTATTCTTGATGGTTTTAAAATTAATGATGAAATTAAAGCTTGTATAGAATTCAGAAGACATGATTTATTAAAGAATGAGTACCCTCTAAACTGTGATCTTATAGTTTGTAGAAATGTTTTAATATATTTAACCGAAGAAGCGAAAGATAATATTCATAGTAAGTTTAATAAATCATTAAAAATAGGAGGTGTCTTGTTTATTGGGGGAACAGAGCAAATAATTTCATCAGCAAGTTATAACTTTAAAGCGATTAAGACCTATTTTTATCAAAGACTTGGTTAGGAGCTAAATAATTGTGAACATTAGGAAAAAAGTATTAGTTATTGATGATGATTTAAATATATGTGAAGTTATTCGTCTCTATATGAAAAAAGAGGGGTTCGATGTCGAGACTTCACATGAATCAGCTAAAGGAATAAAGGATTTTCGTCTGCAAACACCACATATAGTGATCTTAGATATAATGCTTCCGGGGATCGATGGACTTTCCGTATTCAGAGAATTGAAAAAAATAAGTGATATACCAATCATTATGCTTACAGCTAAGGGCGATGTATTCGATAAAGTCTTAGGATTAGAGCTTGGTGCAGATGATTATATAGTAAAACCATTTGACGCAAAAGAATTAGTAGCTCGAGTAAAAGCAGTATTGAGAAGGTATGAACACAAGGAAGCAGATGTGGAAGAAATCGTTTTTCCAAACTTTATTATTAACAAAACAAATTATTCTATTTTAACAAACGGGAAAAATCATGAAATACCTCCAAAAGAGCTTGAACTGTTGTATTTTTTAGCGTCAAATGTAAATAGGGTTTTTACGCGTAAGCAGCTCCTAGAGAATGTCTGGGGATATGATTTTTTTGGAGATTCAAGAACGGTTGATGTTCATATTAAGAGAATACAGGGAAAAATTTGAAGATGAAAGGCAATACTGGCAAATAAAAACTGTATGGGGAGTAGGTTATAAATTTGAGGCGAAATAAGCAATGCTAAGAACAATTTCTACTAAATTAATATTCATATATTTAAATATAATATTAATAAGTTTAGTAATTACAGGTATTTCGTTGTATATATTTTTAGGTAACTTTGTTATAGAGGAAAAAGTAAAACTTCTAACTGAAAATAGTTCAAATATTAATGCATTCTTAAATTCATATTTAGAAGATCAAGATAATTTGGTAATTAAGAGTTTATTAGGACAAATGCTTGAATTTTATGGAACGAGTTTAAGATCAATAATCTGGATAGCAAATAAAAAAGGATATATCATTTTTAAAAATGAAGGGAAAGTATTAATAGACGGAGAAGACATATCAGATACTATTAATTTAAGATTAAAAGATTCAGATGGCAGGCTTAAGTTTCCTGATGTAAGGCAATATGAAAGGCTTATATCTGCAGATACAGACATAAACAGAGAAATTGGAGATTTTTATGGAGTTTTTAAAGATACAAAAGTTGAGTGGCTTACGATTGAAAAAAAAATTATGTATCAGAATAAAATAATTGGAGGCATATATTTAAGTACTCCGGTACCAGAAGTACAAAAAGCACGATCATCTGTTTTTGAGTACTTTTTGATTTCGGTGAGTATCTCAATTTTAGTATCAATAATTTTAGTGTATATTTTTTCATTAAAAATTACCAGACCCTTAAAAGAGCTTAATATTGCTGCAAGAAAGATCGCTAGGGGTGATTTTAAAAAACGAGTACGAATTAATAAAAAAGATGAAATTGGAGAGCTTGCTAATAGCTTTAATTATATGGCTAATAGCCTTGAAAATATAGAAAAAATGAGGCGCGATTTTATTGCAAATGTTTCTCATGAATTAAGAACTCCAATGACATCTATACGCGGATTTATTGATGGAATAATTGACAATACTATCCCGAAAGAATTACATAAAAACTATTTAGAGGTTGTACGGGATGAAATTATACGGCTTAGTCGTCTAGTTAATGATCTTTTAGATTTGACGAGAATGGAATCTGGAGAAATTAAATTAAGTTTAAAGGATTTTAACATAAATGAGATGATTCGAAGGTGCATAATAAAGCTAGAAGGTCTTATTATAAAAAAAGACATAGATATCATATTAGAATTTGGCGAGTATGAATTTATTGTAAAGGCAGATAAAGATGCTATCGAAAGGGTGATGATAAATCTTTTGCACAATGCAATAAAGTTTACTCCTAAAAATGGTAAAATAATATTTAAAACATATTTGATTAAGGATAAAGTTTATATTTCAATAAAAGACAACGGTATAGGAATCAAAAAAGAAGAAATTGATCTTATATGGGAAAAGTTTCACAAATCAGATAAGTCTAGAAGTAGGATGGGCAAAGGGGGGGCAGGATTGGGACTTTATATTGTTAAAAATATTATTAATGAGCATCAAGAAGAGATTTTTGTTGAAAGTGAGGTAAACAAGGGTACTGAGATTAGATTCTCACTTAGGAACAGCTAAATAATAATGTGCGTTTAAGAAGAATTAATAATCTGTTCACAGTCTATTAAAAAATGATATATATAATAAAACTGTAGGGGGCAAGAAATTTTAAAACAAAAAGTTAAGGAGGGTATGAGAATATGAGCGATATAAACAGCGATGATAAGGTGAATTGCGAAGCAAGAGAAGACCCCCTGGGGGGTAAGGTGAATTGCGAAGCAAGAGAAGACCCCCTGGGGGGTAAGGTGAATTGCGAAGCAAGAGAAGACCCCCTGGGGGGTAATGAAAATTCAAAAATCAATGGAAAAGATGAAGTTTGTAAAACCGACGAAGAAAAAATTCATGAAATGAGCAATGAAGATAGCAGCAATCAGTATCTTAATGAGTATTATACTATTAACAAGCCACAAGATGGTGATTACTATAGTGATAGTGACTATTTAAAATGTGAAGGTGACGTACAGGAAAACTTTTCTTCCCGTGATGAAGGTCAAAGTGGTGAAACAACTGATCCAGATAGATCAGACGAGGTAAAAAGAGTTGTTTTAGATAAAAAACAAAAAGGGCAATTAAAATCAGCAGATTGTATCGAATGCTCTGAACAGAGATGTAATAGTTTAAAAAAAGAAAAAAGAATTACTACCAGGCAGCTTATTTTAGTTTCTGTTGCTAGCTCTTTATTAGGTGCAATATTAGTAGCAGTAATATTTATGTTTTTATACCCATCTATAGAATCTTCAATTGATGGTTTGGTAAACAGAGTGCTGGTTGGTAAGGATTCTAATAGTAGTATTAGCAGAATGTTAGCTTCGAACAATTCATCAATATATAAAAAGGTTGAAATAGAAAAGTCACAAACACCAATTGTAGCAATAGCACAAAAGGTGGGGCCTTCGGTTGTAGGAATAAGAGCTACAGTTAAAGTAACAGACTTCTTCTTTGGCACACAAGAAAGTCAGCCTCAAGGATCGGGTATAATAATTAGAAGTGATGGTTATATAATGACAAATAATCATGTTGTTACAGATGCATTGTCAACAAGATCTAATAATTTACGTAATGGTTCCAAAATTGAAGTTATTTTGCCAAATCAGATAGACAAACCATATACGGCTACAGTCGTTGGTAGGGACGAGAAAACAGATTTAGCTGTTTTGAAAATTGATGCTACTAATCTTCCGGCGGCAGAACTTGGGAATTCAGACGATGTAAAAGTAGGGGAATTAGCTGTGGCAATAGGTAATCCTGGTGGGTTAGAATATATGGGTTCAGTAACAGCAGGAATAATTAGTGGATTAAACAGAACAACCCCGATAGAAGATGGGAAAGAGCTTAAACTGCTTCAAACTGATGCAGCTATAAATCCAGGAAACAGTGGGGGCGCACTTGTAAACTCAAGTGGTCAAGTCATTGGGGTAAACACTGTAAAGATTGGTGGTCAAGGATATGAAGGTTTGGGGTTCGCTATACCAATCAATAAAGTGAAAGAGATTACTGGAAATCTTATTGAATACAAGTATGTAAAAGGAAGACCACTACTTGGAATAATAGCTGAGCCAAGGTATACAGAAGATTTTGCAAAAGAAAACAACATGCAGATGGGAGTCTATGTAGCAGAAGTATCGCTATTTACTGGAGCATATAAAGCTGGTATAAAACCAGGAGACATCATAACTAAATTTGATGGGAAAGCAGTAAAAACTGTTGATGATATAAATGAGATTAAGAATAAACATAAGCCTAAGGATGTAATTAAAGTTGAAATTTATAGAGATGGCAATGCTAAGGTTCTAGATATTGAATTAAGTGAAGAGGGTAATGCAACGAGTAGATAAGCATACACTCCCTAAAAAGAGGTAGCAACCGTTGCATCGGTTGCTACCTAAAATATTTTATTTAGGATTTATCTTCTGTTATAGTTATATTGACTTAAGATTGTAAATACTATAAAATTACGTAAGGAAATTAAATGTATTAACAATTGTAGGCGGTCAGATATGAAAAAAGATGAAATACGGGTTGTTGCTCAAAATAAAAAAGCTTGGTATAACTATTATATTGAAGAAACTTACGAAGCAGGAATAGTTCTATCTGGCACCGAGGTTAAATCAATACGTCAAGGGAAAGTTAATCTAAAGGATAGTTATGCAAGTATTGTTGCAGGTGAAGTTATACTTTGCGGAATGCATATTAGTCCGTATGAGCAGGGCAATATTTTCAATAAAGATGCTTTAAGGGACAGAAAATTATTATTGCACAGGTATGAGATTAATAAATTACTTGGATATATTCAGCAAAAAGGTCTAACAATTATTCCTGTCAAAGTATACTTTAGTAAGAACAGAGTAAAACTTGAATTGGGAGTTGCAAAGGGCAAGAAATTGTTTGATAAAAGAGATGACATTGCAAAGAAAGATGCAAAGAGAGAAATTGACAGAGCCTTAAAAGAAGAACAAAGGTATTAAGTCCTATTTATATGGGGGCGTAATGGTTTCGACGGGATTGTTGAGACTTAGGTAGCGGGTAGAGGATTCTCGTGGGCCTCTTAAAAAACGAGAAACTAAAAATAAATGCTAACAATTATAACAATAATTTAGCTTACGCTGCTTAGTCAGCGTACCGTTGGTCTCAGGTTTCTGCACCTGAGGTAGCCGGCGTCACTAAGTCAGACCTTAGATATAGGAAGGTTAAATATCGGAACTGATTAGCCAAAGCTTTGAGGCTAATCTGAATTTATGAAGCTACCGAAGTACGTAGTCTGCCTATAGACGACATATATTCGGGAATATAAAATATAGGATGCACCCGGAGAAACTTTTGTGGATATTGTTTCGGACAGGGGTTCGATTCCCCTCGCCTCCACTATACCTAATAAGTACACTAGGAGATTGACTGTAATATGTGCAAGACAGTAATAGTTGCGGAAAAACCAAGTGTGGCTAAAAATATTGCTCAAGTTGTAGGCGCCAATATTAGAAGAGATGGCTATTTTGAAGGAACTGATTACTATGTCAGCTTTGCTTTTGGTCATTTATATACTCTGTACGATATGTCAGATTATAATTCAAAATATAAGCTATGGAAGCTTGAAAATTATCCGTTTATTCCTGATCAATTTCAATATAAATCACTGCAAGATCCCAGAGTTATAAAGCAAATTAATATATTAAATGAATTATTCAATAAACAAGAAGTAACAGAGATTTGGAATGCATGTGATGCTGACCGTGAGGGTCAGTTATTAGCCGCTGAAATAATCTGTGAAAGTAAAACCACAAAACCCATAAAAAGGCTTTGGGTATCTTCTCATACTCCAAAAGATATTCAAGAAGGAATAAAGAATTTAAAAATTCAAAGTGACATCGATAATCTCCAAAATTCAGGCTTTTTAAGACAATGGCTAGACTGGCTAATCGGAATCAACTTGACGTCGGTTTCAACACTAATCTATGGCCAATCTAAAGAGATTGTACATATCGGAAGAGTTATCATTCCGACGCTAAAATTAATATATGATCGAGAAATGGCTATTCTAAATTTTAAAGTTGAAAAATATTATCAGCTTAGAGTAGAATTCGAGACCAAAAATACCGAAAAATATATTGGGTTGTATTTTGATTCAAATGAAAATACAAAATTTCCAACTAAAGAAGAACTCGAAAAAAAAGCAGCCGCAGTAAAGAGTAAAGAGGGAAGTGTACAGAAAAAAGATTATAGAAAAACAGAAGAAAGAGCCCCTAGACTCTTTAATCTAACTGATCTCCAAGGGCATATGACATCTAAATTTAAAGGATATTCTTCTGATAAAGTCTTAAAAATTGCTCAAGCATTGTACGAACAAAAACACATAACATATCCTAGAACATCAAGTAGATTCCTAAATGAATCACAAGTTAATGATGTTTCCAATGTTGTAGACAAAATCAAAAATCTCTTTTCCTCGGATTTAGGTATTGTTTTTGCTAAAACAAAAGATGTATTTGATGGTAGTAAAGTTGATTCACACCCTGCTATAATTCCAACGTATATTATTCCTAGAAAAGAGAAGCTGACCTTAGAAGAATATACAGTTTATCTTGAAATTGCAAAAAGGCTTTTGATACAGTTTATGCCTTCTGCCAAGTATGAGTTGACAGAAATAATAACTCGAATTGAAAACTATTTGTTTATAACCAAAGGTAAGATATTGCTAGATGAAGGATATTTAAGATTATTAAATAAAAATAAAGAGGACAAAGAAGAAGAAAAAGAGGATAAGGATGAAAAAGATGATGACAATAAATTACTTAATATAAAAATCAACATAAATGATACTGTAAAAGAAATAAAATCAAATATAATTAGAAAAGAAACTAAACCTCCAAAGCATTATACAGAAAGTACATTATTATCGGCTATGCAAAACTGTGGTAAACAGGTCGAAAATATTGAGGATATCTTAAAGGGCTATGCTTTAGGTACTTCGGCGACAAGGGCAGAAACAATTAAAAGATTATTACAATTTGAATATTGCAAAATGAACAGAAAAAATATCAATATTACAGAAAAAGGGACAAAGCTAATTGAAATAATTCCTTTTAAAAACCTCATGGACACAGATTATACAGGACAAATGGAAAAGAAGTTAAAAGATGTGGAACTAGGGAAACTAGATAAAGGAAGTTTTTTTGAGGAAGTAAAAGCTTTTGTTATAGAGAGTGTTGCAATAGCAAAGTTACCTAATAAGACACTACAAAGAGCTACAGCTATATCGGACAAGACTGCCATAAATAAGTGCCCATTGTGCGGAGGAGAAATTTTAGAAGGGCAAAAGGGCTTCGGATGCAATAAATGGAAAGAAGGCTGTAAATTCGTTATCTGGAAGAATATTTCAGGGAAAAATATAACGGCCGAGATTGCCCTGCAACTTTTAGAAAATGGTAAAACAGATAAACTGGAAGGGTTTGTTTCTGATGAAGGGAAGTCTTTCGCAGCATGGGTAATGCTAAAGAATGGGAAAATTGAACTTGAGTATTAAGGAGGAACAGTTAAAAACCCGATTTTATTATTTAACTGTTCCTAAGGCATGAATAAAAATGACTATTTTTACTAAAGATATAGTGAACAATATATTTAAAAGGAAGGTGCGCTAATGTTAAAAAAGCATAAAATATTATTAATAGTATTTACAATTTTTCTTTTTGCTGGTTGTGGAAATAAAACAGAATCTCCATTGCCAAGTATTAGTCCTGGGCAGAGTGCTTTACCGAGCACAGCACCAGCCACTGTACCAACTGTTGTACCAAATGCTGTACCAAATGCGCCTCCAGGAGTTTTGCCAAGTCATCATCCAAGAGGTTCGCCAGGTCATCACCCGAGAGGCTCACCAGGTGCTTACCCGCATATCTTACCAGGTGCTTCTCCAAGTACATCTCCAACTACCACATAGTTGTAGTAACAAACTAATCAAAGCAAAAAGTAAGAACTCTTTAATAGTTAATAAACTAAACTTTAAAGAGTTTTTACTTTTTACGTTAGTTTTGTCCAAATTAAATACTATAATATGAAATATGAAGTATAAACCCTAGTGCAATTTATAAATCCTAGTGCGAAACTATAAATATGTTGTAGTTTTAAGAATTAAATATTATAATAATAAATTGTTAAAACTACAACATATTTATCCTAGGAGAACTGAACTTGCAAATTGATAGAAGCGATACTTTGCATGAAGCTTTTATGAAGACAGCTATTAATGAAGCTGAAAAAGCATATAGAAAAAACGAGACTCCAGTTGGTGCTGTAATTGTAAAGAATAATAAAATAATCGCTCATGGATATAATCAAAAAGAAGAGAAAAATGATCCAACATATCATGCTGAAATATCAGCTATAAGAAAAGCAGGAAAAAAAATTGGCTGGCGTTTAAATGATTGCGATATGTATGTAACCCTTGAACCCTGTATTATGTGTGCTGGTGCAATAATACAGGCCAGAATAAGAAAATTATATATTGGAACAATTGATCCAAAGGCAGGTGCTGTTGGTTCAGTAATTAACGTGATTGAGATACCTGATCTTAATCACAAGGTTGAGGTAGTGTATGGTATACTTCAAAATGAGTGTTCGAAGATATTGAAAAAGTTTTTTTTTGAGCTGAGGAAAAACAATAAAACAAAGTAAAATATTGATTTAGATCAAATATCTATCTTCTACTTCTAAAAATGGAGAGATGGCTGAGTCCGGTTTAAGGCGCTCGACTCGAAATCGAGTGAGGTGTGAAAACCTCCGGGGGTTCGAATCCCTCTCTCTCCGCTGTTATAAGGCTTTCAGATTTTATACTGAGAGTCTTTTTACATTTTGGTCACGAATTTGGTCACGAACCAGTTTCCAAAGACATAAATGCTTGGTTTAATGCGAGTGCATTTTTCTTTTTCTGTTCGTAGAAAGAGGTTCTGTAACGGGCTATTTATTAAGAGAGAATATTCTTTAAAAATGTTTTAGTGAGGAATGCATATCAAGCTTGAAAGTTAATGCCAAAGGTTCTAGAAGAGAGCAGCATCCGACATTATTCCAAAAGATTTTCCTGGAATTTGTTTTATCCTCTGAGGATATAGAAGATGCAGATATTGAAAAAGCAATTAAACTATCAGAAGAAACATACTGTCCTGTGTGGGCTATGCTAAAAAACAACGTTGAAATCAGTTGTAAGTATAAAATCGAAAATAACGGGGGTGGTAATAATTAGGGATACTTTTAAAGACTCAATCGCTAAATTAGTTGTTTTGAGACAGCAAATTGCTCATAAACAAGAACCCCATATTTTACAGTAGAATGTTATGATATTATTAATTTCGAGTGTCGAGATAAACAAAGAATAGAAAATATACTAGATGGTCTGCTTGATTTGTGCTTTGATGATGCTATCTTGGCTTTATTCAAAAAGCTTTGCTGTTACTATTATCAAATAGATGAAAATGCTACAGTAGAATATATTTATGCTTATCGGGATATGTGGGAAGAAACAGAAGAATAAAAATTGTAACAAAGTTAAAAATTGGGGGTTAAATTTGATGGATGAGAATATCGGAACAAAATCCGAATTAATAATATATCAAACCGAAGACGGCAAAATACGTCTTGATGTTAGAATAGAAGATGAAACTGTTTGGCTTACACAAGCCCAAATGGTACAACTTTTTCAGTCAAGCAAATCAAATATTAGTGAGCATATTAAGCATATCTTTGAAGAGGGAGAGCTTGAAGAAAATTCAGTTGTTCGGGAATTCCGAACAACTGCCTCAGATGGAAAAAGTTATCAACTAAAGCACTATAATCTTGATGTCATAATTTCTGTTGGCTACCGAGTAAAGTCACTTATCGGTACAAAATTTAGAATCTGGGCAACAAAAAGATTAAATGAATACATTGTAAAAGGTTTTACAATGAATGATAACCTACTAAAAAAAGCTGGCGGGGGCAACTATTGGAATGAATTATTAGAGCGGATTCGAGATATTCGTTCATCAGAAAAAGTGTTTTACCGTCAGGTACTTGATATTTATGCAACAAGTATAGACTATGACCCAAGAACCGAGATGTCACAATTGTTTTTCCAAACAGTACAAAACAAAATGCATTATGCAGCACACGGGCATACCGCAGCAGAAATATTGATACTGCGTGCCGATAGTTCACAGCCGTTTATGGGATTAACTTTTTTTGAAAACTCAAAGCCAAGAAAATCCGATGTTGTGATTGCAAAAAACTACTTAAATGAAGAAGAATTAAAAATCTTAAATCGAATTGTTGCAGCATATTTAGAGTTTGCCGAGCTACAGGCACTTCGTAAAAAGCCTATGTATATGAAAGATTGGATTGAAAAGCTTAATGATTTTATTAAAATGAGTGGTAGTGAATTTCTGGAAAATGCGGGTAAAATAAGCCATTTAGAAGCTACAACCAAGGCAATGCTTGAATTTGAAAAATATAAAGAACAGACAAAAGATGAGTTGTCCCAGATTGAAAAGGATTTTATTGATGCTATTGGTAGTGCTGAGAAGAAAATTGTTAAGAAGACTGAAAACAAGATTAAACCTTAAAATACTAAATAGAAGATGACTGGTATAAATTTCGTGATGAGGCATTGAACCAAATTGCAATTGATTGGTGTGAAGAGAATGAGATATACTGTACTAGGTCACAAAGTTGCATTTTTGTTACCGTTAGTGCATGTTAATACTTGCCTCATTAAAAAAATTATAACCTCGGCAAGTATAACTTATATTTTATAGCAAAGGAAGGTTTGTATGGAGATTGAAAAAGTTTTATTAGAATTTTCAAAACAAGAGCTATCAAATTTGATTAAAAAATTACTGCAAAAACTTAATGAAAAGGAAAGAACCGATTTTATAGCCAAATTCATAAGTGCAGAAATTGCATTAACCGAGATTGGAGAAGAAGGTTCTAGCGATTTTTTGAAGAAGGTTGAAGATTTTTGTGTTTCTTGTTTAAATGGGGATTATTATATGGATCCTGAAGACCCCGAAAATTATGATTACAATTATAGATACGATTACTATGATGATTATGATCCTAGTGAATTATATGATGATAGTGATAGTTATTATTCCTTTCAGAATTTATTAAATTTGTTGTCATTTGAGGGGCGGATTCGAAAACTTATTGATGTGTCAAAAAGTTATGATGGATACTCACAGCATGATTATTTAGAATACACTTCAAAATCATTGATTTATAGAGCAATTGGGCTTGAAGAAATAGATTTGCCAAATTTGAAAGATTATATCGACGGTATTAAACAGAGTAATCTTGAAGGTATTTATGATATGATGAGGTTTAGTGAGGATAAGACTAAACATGAAGAATATCTCAACTTGGCAATTGACGTTTTTAAAATTATGGTACAGTTTCATATCTATGCAGCAAAAAGAACAAGATATGCAAGGGCTGCTTATTATTGCAGTGTGATTAAGGATATTTGTACTTTGTTGGACAAGGATACTAAGTTTATACAATACTACAATACCATTTTATTAGAAAATAAAAATAGACGAGCGTTAAAGGAAGAGATGAGAAGCAAGATTGAAGTTTATGAATAAACTGAAAAGGTTCTTTAAAATTGAGCAATGATGAAAATTATAGACAGTTCAAAAATTGATATTCCTGGTTTATCTATAAATATACTTGCAAATATATTCAAATAATCGGCTTTCGTTGACTATTTGAATATATTTGATGCTAAAGTTTTTCTCTGGCTGAAATTGGAGACACTGTTTCATTTTTAACTGATTTTGGGAAAGAATCTACAACAACTCTAAGTACTTGTGAACTACAAGTTACTATAAGATTTTGAGGCTTTTCCATAGGTATAGATACTCCCTCTTGAATTAATTCACAATCACTGTCTGATTTAGGACTACCTTCAGTTAATTCATATGAATCATCATATATCCGTATTGGATAAGATCCACAAATTCTTGCCTCATAATCAGCATTATAATCATATGGTTTTTTTTTGCAATTATCTTTAAGGTTAATATTAGCACCACAACTAATTAGATAATCTGCAGCATCAAAATTATTATTTATTGCGCAGTAATGAAGTGGAGTTCTGCCATCCTTATCCTGAACATTTATACCAGCATTTAGTGTAACAATGAGCTTTATAGCCTCAAAATTATCATTCATAGCGCAGTAATGAAGCGGAGTTCTACTATCCTTATCTTGAACATTTATACCAGCATTTAGTGTAACAATGAGCTTTATAGCCTCAAAATTATCATTCATAGTGCAGTAATGAAGTGGAGTTCTGCCATCCTTATCCTGAACATTTATACCAGCATTTAGTGTAACAATGAGCTTTATAGCCTCAAAATTATCATTCATAGCACAGTAATGAAGCGAAGTTCTGCCATCCTTATCCTGAACATTTATACCAGCATTCAGTGTAGTAAGGAGCTTTATAGCCTCATAATTATTCTTTATAGCACTATAATGCAAAGGAGTTCTACCATCTATATCTTGTGTACCTATATCATAAAATTTATCTTTTAAACTTAAAGGGTTATCACACAAGGAAATCCCATCACCTGTAAACAAGTATCTAAATTCCACCTCATTCTCGTAAGATTCACCATATATCGATAGATATTGCTTTTCGTAACAATTATGCATAATATTATAAAATACTCTAAAAAGGTCAGACTCTATTTGCATTCCTTGTTTAATTTTGTTTAAATCACTATAAAAAAAACATAATAATCTCTCAATGTTTCCTATTCTTGATCCATATCCTTCTAAATTCGACAATAATTTGGGTTTGTCTCTTAAAAGATAATCCAATTCTAAAGGTTTTCTATGATTGGTCAAAAATATTTCTATTTTATTTCTATCACGATCACCAAATATCTCTATAAATTGATTATCATACTGATTATGCATTAACTTGAAACTTGATATATCCAAGTTATTTCCCTGCACAAGACTTTTATATACTTCTTGTAAATTTATCTCATAATTTCGCAATAAGTTTATTAATTGCTGTATTTTTAGCTCATCTATCAATAATTCGTTAAAAATAGAACATCCATCTTGTACACGATAGTCTACTTGGAATAGATCTTTAAGAATAGATAAAAATAATTTATAACTAAATGCCAATTCAACTAATCTATTATTCTTTAATTTTTCATTTTCCCGTGTAGGACTTTCAATTTGCATGGAGCTAATACACAATTTTAAAAACTCGTTATTTTCTGAAATAGCTGCTATATGCAAAATACCCATTTTTTTATGAGGAGAAAAAGTAGTTGATAAAACACATTCAATATTATTAGCAGTATTAAATATAATCTCATAGTCTTTAAAGTATTTATATATAAGCTCACCTAACTTTTTAAAAACATTTTGAGGATCTTTAACCGGTATATTTTGTACAACTAAAGAAAGATTAGACCTTTCTGATAAAACAAATATCATATTAGAAACAAATTGTTTCATTATATGATTTTTTTTAATATCATTTAACTCTGCATTTCTTAGTTTTAATTCTATACAATCAATTTTAGCATTTACCATTACCGTAAATTTTTCATTAGACATATTATCATATATTCGCGAGTCTAATGGATTTATAAAATCAACTACTTGATTTTGCATTATTAATCCTCTCTCAATCATATTTAATATATCCTTATATAAATTATCGTATTTTTGCTAATTATGTTAAAGTAAATTAATCCTATTTTTTTTTGTGAACTTTGTCTCGTATCTTGTGATAAACTTAGGCATGATTGAAGAATAAAACTGAGTTTTATTCTTCAATCATGCCTAAGTATTTAAAGTAAAATAAATGGAGGTTTAATTTGAAGGTTTTAGGTTTGATTGTTGAATACAATCCTTTTCATAATGGTCATCTTTATCACTTAGAGAAATCTCTTAAGACTTCAAATGCAGATTATACAGTATGTGTTATGAGTGGGAATTATGTTCAAAGAGGAGAACCTGCAATAATAAACAAATGGGCACGAACCCAAATGGCTCTAACATCTGGGATTGATCTTGTGATAGAGCTACCTTTTGTTTATGCTGTTTCAAGTGCTGAATACTTCGCTTTCAACTCGGTAAAAATACTAAATAGCTTGGGCGTAGTTGATTATATTTGCTTTGGCAGCGAAACAGGTAATCTAACTGATCTTAGATCTGTTGCAAATATACTCAATGAAGAGCCTGTTTTATATAAAACATTTTTACATGAAGAACTAAAAAAAGGTTTCTCATTTGCTAAATCTCGTGCAAATGCACTAAAAAAATACTTGCTGGCTTTAAATACAAATAAAATAAGTTGCATCGAAGATCAGTATTTAAATATATTATTGAGTAAATCAAATAATATTCTTGCTATTGAATATTTAAAGGCTTTAGACAGGTTAAACAGTTCAATACAACCATTAACAATTAAACGAATATCAAATGATTACAATTCGACAGAAATCTCCAATTTTATGCCAAGTGCAACCTCAATTAGAAATTATATATTAGACTCAAAGCAATTATTAGACTCAAAATTTTTTGAAAGTGTTATCCCTAAAAACTGTGTTCCTATATTGCTAAATGAGTTCTGGCAAAAAAGAGGGCCTGTAAGCCTATCATCTTTTGAAGACATTATACTTGCAACTCTTAGAAAAATGTCTAAAAAAGAAAGCAAGTTATTTATTAGTAACAATGAAGGCTTAGAGAACAGGGTGTTTAATGCTTCACTTAAAGCAAACAATTTAGAAGAATTGATTAATCTCATTTGCACCAAACGCTATACCAGAACAACTATACAAAGAATGCTAATAAATATTTTGATTGGAATCAAAGCTTTAGATTTCAAAGAATTATCGAGTAATGACGCACCTTTATATGCAAGAATATTAGGGTTTAATAAAAACAGTACAAAACTCCTCACGCAAATAAAAAGTAATTCTTCAATACCCCTAATCAGTAAAATATCAGATTATATTCATAGCAAAGACTGCAATTTCAAAAAAATGCTTCAAATCGAAGCGCTGGCATCTGATATATATGTATTAGGATATAAAAAAGGAACAATTGCAAGAAGTGCTTGTCAAGAATATGTCCAAGAAATAATTCGTTATGGTTAATGAAGCAAAAAGCAAAGAAACTTAAAAGTTACAGTATATTGTAAATCAAAATAAACTGTGGTAAATTTGAAAAGGTTAATTAATACTAGGGAGGCACGATAAATGAGCTCAAATGATAAAACATCTATTAAAAAGAGTTTGAAAGATACTCACCTTGATGGTAAAAATGCTGAAAACCATTTTTTAATCAAATCACTTGCTTTTCTTACACTAATCATATGTATCTTTACAATATGGTTAGTACCTAGGCCTATAGGAGATTTATACATTGCTTTAGCTGCTGGGCGCGATATATTAAGCGGCAACTTCTTAGATAAACCTGATACTTGGTCATATATCACGGAAGGAAGGGTATGGATTGATCAAAACTGGGGTACACATATCATCTGTTACCTAATCAATAAATACTTTCACGATTTTGGTATTCTTACATTAAAAGCAGTACTAATTAGCGCAGGCTGTCTTTTTGCTATATTAGCATCATTAAAACGTGGAGCAGTAAAGTATGTATCAATAATATTAACTGGTTTAGCAATTTTGTGTATGAGAGGATATATTGATCTTAGACCAAACCTAATGACTCTAGTTTTGGGGGCATTAACACTTTGGCTAATTTATGCCTCAAGAGAAAAATATCTAAATATTTATCTCGCAGTTTTGGCGGTTGTACTTTGGGGAAACATCCATGGTGGTTTTATATTCGGTATGGCAATGATATTTCTTTGGATTGTTAGCCGAGCCGTTAAGTTATATATATTCAAAGAAATTAAGCAGAACACTAATGAGTTAATCCATCTTACCTTAGCAGGTATTGGTACTTTAGTATTACCAGCAATATTAAGTCCTTTTGGTATAATTAATCTTACCCATCCTTTTTTAATTGCCAATGATCCAATATGGAGATTTACCAATGAATGGTTACCAATCTGGGTAAACAATAGTTTTGGGAATATTACAGAGTACAAAGTTTACATGGTTATTATATTTACGATATTTTTAATAAGATTTATCTGTCTTTATGATTCAATATTTGGACATAAGGTTAAAAGAGATCGGAAACACAAAAAACTTAATCCATTATTAAATATTCCCAATCTAGATTTCATGATATTTGATATTGTTTTGAGTTTTGTGACAATATATATGTCTGTAACATCAAGAAGATTTGTCCCACTGTCATTAATGCTAGCTATTCCTGTTTTTTCAAAAAGCTTTTGGTTTATAGTAACATTAGCAACATCAAGACTCAAATCCTTCGTATTAATTGGAATTAGTTGTTTTGCAATTGCATTTAGTATATATATTTTCCAAAAAGATGAATACCCAGTATACAAAGACCTTGATAGGAATAATCTGGTTAATGATCTTCAAGTGAAGATGCACTTCATCAATGTTTGTTATCCTCATGATACAGCCGATTTTATAGTCAAGAACAATATTTCGGGTAATATGTTCTGTGATTGGAGATGGGAAGGATTCACAAGATGGACAAGTCCTCAAGTCAAAGTTTTCATGGGAGGTAGAGCACAACAGGTCTATGATAAAAAGAACTTAACCATGTTTAATGAGATATTTTCTAATCCAAATGATGCGATAGATATTTTTAATTCAACAAATACGAATCTAATATCGCTACCTTTAGTAAAAGAAAATCAACCCCTGTTAAATACACTCCAAAATAGTAATCAATGGGTTAATGCCTACAATAATGCAAATTACATCTTCTTAATCAAGAAAGATTATCTACCTAAATTAAGCATCACATACCCTGGAAGGAAATAAAATTGCAGATTAGTAAAAATCCCTCTAATATTCATTTGAATTTAAGAGGGATTTTTTACTAACTTGCTAAGTAATATACAGCTACAGATCAATAATTGATTTAGGACAATTTGATTATTGAGTTTGTCAATTATTGAGTTTGTCAATTATTGAGTTTACAAATACTACAACTAACAAAATTGGAACTACATATTTTACTAAAAAATAAAAACCTTTAATCATAGCACCAACTTTTATAGAATAATTATTAGATAGCTCTTTTTCAATAACTTCCTTCTTAATGAAATAGCCTACAAAAATAGCTATGAATAATGAGTTGATTGGAGTTAATATAATGGAAAATAAATCATCATAAAGATAATAAAAAGTATGTCCAAATATCGTTAAGCCATGTAGTATGCTTTTATCACCAAAAGATAATGTAGCTAATGAACCTAAGACAAAAATAGTCATAGCACATAGCCAAACTGCCTTTTTCCTACTTAATCCCTTTTCTTGAATCAAATAAGATACTGGAACTTCTACTGCTGAAATAGCTGCTGTAGTTGCAGCGATAGATCCCAGCAAGAAAAATGCTGCAATTAACAAGCTACCAAATGGAATCTGGGAGAAAACTAATGGAATAGTTTGAAAAAGTAACCCAGTTCCCATTGATGGCTGCATACCAAAGGTGAAAACAGCAGGAAATATAGCAATACAAGCCAATATAGATACCAGCATATCTGAAAGAGCTACTTTAACTGAATTTTTAATTATATTATTATCGCTGGTAAAATAACTTCCATATGTAATCATCGCTCCCATACCAATTGACAATTTAAATGTAGCTAATCCCAATGCTGCCAAAAGCATTGCAGCAGTTATTTTACTTATATCAATACTAAATAAGAAACTTAAACCTTGAAACGCACCTGGTAATAAAAGCGAGCGAATATCGCAGATTATAATCAGTACAAATAGAACCGGCATTAAGGTCTTGGTGATTTTCTCAATTCCATTTCTAACCCCAAACATAATAACTGTCGCTACGATGCATAAAACTATAGCTTGCCACAATAAAGGCTGAATAGGATTATTAACAGTATTCTCAAAAATAGTAACTAAACTTCCTTGGGTTGCACCTATAAAATCCCCTTTGAGTGCTTTAAATGTATAACAATAAGCCCATCCAGCAACACAGGTATAAAATGTTTCTAAACAAAATGCAGCCAATACACTTGTTATTCCTAAGTACTTCCAAGAAGACTTCGGGCTGCTAAGCTCTCTTATTGTCCCAAAAGCGTTCTTTCGAGTTTTTCTACCCAAAAAGCATTCACAAACTAATGCAGGGATACCAATTAGAATAACAAAAATAAGATATGTAAGTATAAAGGTTCCTCCACCATTATTTCCAGTCAAATAAGGGAATCGCCAAATATTACCTAATCCAACGGCTGAACCTAATGTTGCAAAGAATACAGCCAACCCAGACGAGAAACCGTCTCCCTTTGGTTCAGTTGGTAAATTCGATTTTTGCAATTCAACTTGCTTTGAATTTGTTTTTTGTAAATTTGCTTGCCTTAAATCCGCTTGACCCACAAATATTTCCTCCTTAAAAATAGTTTTATTAAATACTTTATCATAGAACTATCATTTTTTCTATAATACAAATATTGTATGTTGAAATTATAACAATAGTGTTTGTTACTGGTCAGACTGACTTCAACTATTATTTTATCTATTGGGCAGGCTCTCCCTTTTTGATTTTACTAATTATTTGTGTTAAGGTTGGTATATTTGTTGCTCCTGGAATATACGTATAAAAAGTTCCATCCTTATTAATAAAGAAAGTGGTAGGGAACCCTAAAACATTATAAGATTGAGTTACTAAGCCATCTTGGTCTAGCAGTACTTTTAAATTTATATTATTGGATGAAAAATATTGCTTAACTGTATCATAAGATTCCTTAGTATCTATAGTCAAGAGCACAACCTCATTGTCTTTCTCCAATTCTTTATTAAGATTATTTAAATCAGGCATTTCCTGTTTGCAATATTTACACCAAACTGCCCAAAAATTTAAGATAACAATTTTTCCTTTATAATCAGAAAGCTTTATGCTTCTTCCATTTAAATCTTTTAAATTAAAATCTGGAGCAATTGACTCATTACTTTGAGAAAATTGGGATTTTGGTAATTCTTGTTGCGAAGGAATAGTTCCTTTAGTGCCATTTTTTGAATAAATAATGTATGCTGTTACTATAATGACAATTATTACGATAAACAAGATTATTACGTTACTTTTCTTATTCATTATTACATTCCTCCTAGAGTAAATTTTATTTAAGTGAAATAACACAGATACTTTAAACTACCTGTGAAAACAGCTATGCCTGCCGCTATTAAAATTATACTTGAAATAATACTTATAATTTTGCTATATTTTTGTATTCGCTTGAAGGTTTCTTTAGCTCTTTCGAAGACTATCGATGTTATAATGAAAGGAATTCCAAGGCCTATTGAATAAAGAAAAAGCAAAAGTATTCCCTGTAAAATTGTTCTCGAATTACTGGCAAGTAACAGAGCAGATCCTAAAAAAGCGCCTAAACAAGGTGTCCATCCAAGTCCAAAAACCATTCCAAATATTATTGAGCTTAAAAACCTTAGTCTATTTAATCCCAAATCAAATCTTTTTTCTACTTGAAGAATTTGTATATTTAGTATTCCGGTAAAGTTAAGACCAAACATTATTATAATTAAACCACTTATTTTCTCGAGGATTGTTTTATGATTTACAAGGAAATGACCTAAGGCTGTTACTGTAGCACCGAGGGTAATAAAAACCAAAGTAAAACCTATTACAAACCCAATTGAGTTAAAAATTAGATTATTTTTGTTTGATTCATGTTTTTGAGACTCACCTGCCAAATAAACGAAATAAATAGGAAGCATGGGCAATATACAAGGTGAAATGAATGTCAGAATACCTTCTAAAAAAGTTAAAAAATAAGATACCAAAGTTAGCATAATCACCTTCTTTCATTCATAAATATTTTTGTAAAGTTAAAGCAATTGCATAATCTTTTAGCTTTCTTATTATTTCTCTGCTGTAATCATATTATAGATATAAAGCTTATAATTTTATAAATAAATCGTCAATAAATTTTGTATCTCTTTTTTATATCTTGGAATTATTACCTGCTATCAAAACTTCCTACCAGATTATGGAAACTTGCATCGTTAAATTCGGTATGATATAATAATATCACGTAGTCTAAATTTAATATTTTTTGTGTATTTTTAGTCACTAATTCTATTTTGATTTGATGTAAGTTTACTTTATAAGTTTCGCACTTATAATATTTAACCTTTTTAGTTAATATATTTGAAAGTAAGGCTTAAGTATAAAAGACATTTGGAAGGGTCTGTTTCAACTGTTTTACTCATACAAAAAAGGGGGTAGTATTATGGGAAACCAAGACATTTCGAATATTATTAAGAAGGATAGGAATGAGAGAAAGAAAGAACACTTTGATGGAACATTTTTAGAATATTTGCAAATTGTGAAAGAAAATCCCCAGATTGCAATATTTGCACATCAGAGAATGTATGAACTTATAATAAAGCAAGGCATAGAAGTGATTAAGACTGATGAGAATCCACGTTTAAGGAGAATCCACGGTAATGATGTAATCAAAAAATACAACTTCTTTTCTGAAGATTTTTTTGGAATTGATAAAACTATAATGAAGATTATCAGATATTTTCATTCAGCGGCAATGGCAGGTGAAGAAGCTAGGCAAGTACTTTACCTTGCTGGTCCGGTCGGATCAGGAAAATCATCTTTGGTGGAAGCCATAAAAAAAGCTTTAGAAATGTCTCCACCTATTTATGCAATAAAAAGCTGTCCAATGAGAGAAGAACCACTACATCTTATTCCTAAGCATCTAAGGGATGAATTTTACAAAATATTAAACATTAAAATTGAGGGTGATCTATGCCCAGTTTGTAGATATAAGCTAAAAACCGAATACAATGGTGAGTATGAAAAATTTCCGGTAGAAACCATTGGGTATTCAATACGTTCAAGGAAAGGAATCGGTGTTGTTCCCCCAGTTGACCCGAACAATCAGGATACTTCAGTTCTTATTGGCTCTGTTGATATTTCTAAGATAGATATGTACGCCGAAGATGACCCCCGAGTTCTATCTCTAAACGGTGCGTTTAATGTTGGGAATCGTGGACTTGTTGAGTTTATTGAGGTATTTAAAAATGAAACTGAATACCTTCATACAATGATAACTGCAACTCAAGAAAAATCAGTTCCGTCTCCTGGTAAGGGTGCTATGATTTATTTCGACGGAATAATTCTTGCGCATTCTAATGAAGCTGAGTGGAATAAGTTTAAGTCTGATCATACAAATGAAGCTATAATGGATAGAATAGTAAAGATTGAGATTCCATATTGTTTAGAGCTTAATGAGGAGATCAAGATTTATGAAAAAATATTAAAGACAAGTAAATTTGATGCTCATATTGCTCCCCATGCAATAGAGATTGCTTCAATGTTTGCTATATTAACTAGACTTTCACCATCGAATAAAGTTGATCCAATTACTAAATTAAAAATTTATAACGGTGAAGAAATAATTGAAAAAGGTATGACTAGAAAAATTGATGTTTTAGAATTGAGGGATGAGACCCAAAGAGAAGGGATGTCTGGTATTTCTACTAGATTTATAATGAAAGCATTGGATACTACTCTCTCTGAATCAGAATACAACTGCATAAACCCAATATCGGTAATGGAAATGCTTGTAAAAGCGATAAAAGACTTATCTTTGAGTGAGGATGACAGAGAAAAGTATCTTCGTTTTGTTCAGGATTCAATAAAGAAAGAATACAATAAGATGCTTGAAAAAGAGATAACTAAAGCATTTATCTTTGGCTATAGAGAGCAAGCAGAAGACTTGTTTAATAACTATTTAGACCATGCGGAAGCATATGTAAATAAGACCAAGATAAAAGATAGGAATACTGGTGAAGAGCTGGAACCCGATGACAAGTTCTTAAGGTCAATTGAAGAGCAGATTGGTATTGTTGACTCAGCAGCTAAAGGTTTTAGAGCTGATGTTACAGCATACATGTTCTTTGTCTTAAGAAGTGGAGGAAAGCTGGACTATAACAGTTATGAGCCTTTAAAAGAGGCTATTGAGAAGAAGTTAACTGCATCTGTTAAAGAACTTAGTAGAATTGTTACTAAGGCTAAGGTTAGAGACAAAGATCAGAATGAAAAATATGACATGATGGTTGAGCAAATGAATCTGAATGGATATTGTGATCACTGCTGTAATGTTATCCTAAAATACGCAGCAAACAATCTCTGGAAAGACTAGGACGGTGGTTATATGTCAATATTTAAAGAATTTTCTGAGAACAAAAAAGATCGTTCAGCTGAGGATAGAAGAAGGCATAGACAGTTGGTTGAAGAGTCTATAAAGAAAAACATTGGAAATATTATAGCAGAGGAGAGCATAATTGGTCAGCATAAAGGAAAAAAAATAAAAATACCCATCAAAAGCATTAAAGAATACCAATTTATCTATGGCAAAAATGCTCCCGGTGTCGGCTCTGGAACTGGGGATGAAAAACAAGGAGATAAAATTGGTGAGGATAAAATGAGTGATAAGGGGGATGGGAAAGGTCAGGCAGGTAATCAAGAGGGAGAAGATATATTTGAAACCGAAGTAACAATAGATGAGTTGATTAATTATTTATTTGAAGACTTAAATCTACCTGATATAGATAAGAAAAAGATGGCTGAAGTTGAGGCTACAAAAAGTTTTAGGAATCTTGGATATCAAAAAAAAAGGAATACCTCCAAGGCTTGCTAAAAAACGCTCTACAATGGAAAAGATTAAAAGAAAGCAAGGGTATCTCAGAACTCAGAGCGAAATAATTGGAGCAAATGAGAAGTCTAATGAAGACATTAAAGCTTTAAATAATAATTTTGAAGAACAAGAAAAAAAGCATTTCCCCTTTATGGAAGATGATTTAAGATATCAACGTGTTAAAGAAAAACACAAAAAAGACTTCAATGCTGTAATTATGTGCATAATGGATGTTTCAGGGTCTATGGACCAAACAAAAAAATATATAGCAAGAAGTTTTTATTTCTTGCTATATCAATTTATTAGGTTGAGATATCAAAACGTTGAAGTGATATTTATTTCACATACAACTACAGCAAAAGAGGTTCAGGAGCAAGAGTTTTTTCACAAAGGTGAATCAGGTGGGACTTATATAAGTAGTGGTTATGAAAAATGCTTGGAGATTATAGAAGAACGCTTTAACCCTACAACATGGAACATATATGCCTTTCATTGTAGCGATGGGGATAACTGGTCAGAGGATAATAAAAAAGCTATCGAGGCTGCTCAAAAACTTTGCGAAGTTTGCAATTTGTTTGGGTATGGTGAAATCATACCAGGATATTGTTCATCAAACAGCACAATCAAAGCAGAACTACAAAAGAAATTAAACAGCAAGAATTTCACAGTTGTAACGATAACTAAAAAAGAAGATGTAGTTCCTGGATTAAAGAAATTGCTTGAAAAAGAGTCAATTTAAAGGAAGTGATTATATGGCAGATTTCAGTATAAAAGAGCTGGAGTATTGGAATGAAAAGATAGAAGAGATTTCGAAAGAAGAGGGGCTTGACTACTATGAGCAAACCTTTGAGGTTTGTAGTTATGAAGATATGATAGGGTATGAGACATATATTGGTATGCCATCTCACTACCCCCATTGGAGTTTTGGGAAATCCTACGAAAAGATAAAGACACTGCATAGTTATAATTTGACGGGATTACCATATGAAATGGTGATAAATTCTGACCCTTGCATTGCTTATCTTATGAAGGACAATACTTTGCTTTTGCAGATACTAACTATTGCGCATGTCTATGGGCATAATGACTTCTTTAAAAACAACAGATTATTTAAGATGGGTACCCGTGCAGAATATACCATTGAGATGTTCAAAAACCATGCGAATCGAATAAGAGAATATATATCTGACCCAGGAATTGGTTATGATAAAGTAGAAAAGATGATGAATGCAGCTCATGCCTTAAGATACCAAGTAAGTCGAGTAGTTGGAGAAAAAAAGCTTACTGAAGAAGAAAAAAAGAAGGAATTATTAAGAAAGATTCAAAAGCCAGTGTCTGAGCACCCATTATTAGAGCCAAAGCAGAAGGAAGACTCCATACCATTAGAACTAAAAAAATTCCCCTTAGAACCTGAAGAAGATTTATTATATTTCATTAGTAAATACAGTAGATTAAGTAGCTGGGAGAAAGATATTATAAATATAGTTCGAGAGGAAACAACATATTTTATTCCACAGATTGAAACGAAGATCATGAATGAAGGCTGGGCAAGTTTTTGGCATTATACGATATTGAACAAATTAGATCTACCACAAGGGTTACATCTTGAATTCTTAAAAAGGCACAATCAAGTCATAAGGCCTCATATGGGGCAAATCAATCCGTACTATGTTGGATTTAAAATATTTGAAGATGTCGTAAAAAAGGCTGATCAAGACAAGAAAAAAATATTTGAAATAAGAGAGATTGAACGGGATCAATCGTTTTTAAGAAGATATCTAACCCGTGAATTATGCCAAGAGTTAAACCTGTTTGCGTATGTAAAATTTGGACACGACTATCTAATTAAAGAAGTATCAGATGAAGAAGGATGGAAAAAGGTAAGAGATACATTTGCAAATTCTGTAGGTATAGGGAGTATCCCATCTGTTCGTGTTGTTGAGTGGACTCAAAAAGATAATGTTCTTATTTTAGAGCATCAATATGATGGAAAAGAATTAGAGCTTAATTATACCTACGAAACTTTGCGGCATGTTGTAGACTTATGGGATGGGAAAGTACTACTAACAACAATGATTGACGGGAAAAGAAAACTAATAGCATGTGACGAAATTAAAAAGGTTACTATGACGAGTGAATAGAGGGTAAAAATAATAGAGTCTAAAAAGCATGTCAAGCGTTTTTGAAAATGTCCTAAAAAATTAAAAATATAAGCACAGAATATCAAACAAATGTATAGTTATAATAATAAATTTTGTATATAATATTGAAAAATCTTTTAGTTGATTAGAAAAATATAGTAGATTATAACAATAATGGATTACTGTAGGGGCAGACCTATGTGTCTGCCCTCGTTTGTGCGTTTTTTTCTTTTTCAAATTCTTCAATTTGTTCTAATCCATATATCTTATCATTTATAATAGCAAAACTATTTTTCTAATATTGAACCCCCTTGTGAAAAATACTGTTTAGAATGTAGTAATTTAGAGTTATACAAAAAATGTTTTGCACAAGGAATAATAAGATCAAAATCAGTCAAAAATTGTAGTTGGTTAGAATCTCAGGGCTCTAAATTTTTATTATAAAAGAATACAGGCATATGGAACTGTTAATATAATTTTTGAATAGATAAAAGCATATTTTTGCTTCACACAAATAAAGATTATACCGTTAAAATTTCATAAAATTTGAACTATATGAGCATTAGTGGTGCATAAAAAATTTCGACCTGTGCAAAAATCAAATGGAAAAATTACATTTACATTGTCTCAAATAAAACTTCAATATTTTTACTTCTAAACCCACCAATACCAAGCAATACAATTTCTTTATTCATAGACATATATTTCTCGTAATATCTTTTTTCCTTTATCTGGTTTAATGCATCTTGAGCTTTATCTAGTTTAAACTCAATAATATAAATAATGTTATCAAACTCAAGAACCCCATTGATAATACCTTTATCAGTGTACTCTTCTAATTCCATTTTTGCTCCTAGCAATGCTAAAATCATGTATATCATAGAATGATAATAACTTTCATAATCTAAATGTAGTTTTGAAGGTATTGATGCAAACAAAGATATTAATGATGCCTGAAATCTTTTATAATCTTTTTCCTTTAAATAATTAATCATATTAAAGTAAGTAGGTTTTATTTTAGATAACAGTATCTTGGAGTACGCTGCTAATAAGTGTACCAAAAACGATTCTTTAACTTCAAAGTTTGGATATCCAAATACGTAGAGTCTGTCCTTGATTTCTTTTATTGTCAAATAGCCTGTTTGAATAAGAAGGGACACCGAGTCAGAATTCTCAATATCGTATGAATCAAATAATTCCTCATCATATCATACTCCACTTAACGGTGCAATGAGCCAGAATTCAGGAGGCAAAATTCCAAATTAAAAAAGAAGGATTTTAAGAAAGAAAGATAGAATTTATTAAAATGATGTGGGATCAAATGATATTATTAACATATTAAAGGTGTACAAACTAAAAAAGATGGAGTTAATTTATTATGACTAAAATCAACCTAGTTATTGCTGATTTTGATAAAAATTATGTTTCAGCCTTGGTTAAGTTTATACTAAACTCGTATAGTGGAACTTTTAACATTACGAGCTTTACAGAGTGGGAAACTCTATCAGATTATATATCTAAAGAACACAATACTATAGATGTGTTATTAATTGGACCGGATGTTTTAGAACATCTGACTGATTTTAGTTTTATAAAAACTGTAATTAAATTAGAGGTAAGTGGAAGTATCTTAAAGGCTCGCGATGAGAATGTATCTATAAAAAGTGTTAGTAAATATCAAAATATAGACAAGCTTGTAGCCAATATCTTAGAGATCTATGCAGATGTTGGTAATAAAAGCATGCACTTTACGGGATCAAAAATAAATACTAAGGTGTTAGCATTTTACTCTCCGATAGGTGGTTCAGGAAAAACGACTCTAAGTATTTCTTTTTGTTGTCATTTGGCCAAAAATGGGCTATCCATTTTTTATCTAAATCTTGAGAGGTTTGCATCAACGCCAATATTTTTCGACTGTGCTGACGGATCAAGAAGTCTATCAAATGTATTCTTTTATATAAAAGAAAAGAACAAGAATATATCCTTGAAACTGGAGTCACAAAAATCTACTGATAATAAATTTAAAGTAAACTATTTTAATCCTTTAGAGAACAGTTTTGAATATGATGACATAACTGAAGAGGATATAGCAAACTTGATTAATGAGATGAAAATGTCGTTACTATATGATGTTATTGTAATTGATATGAATGCCGAGTTAGAAAAAAGGAATATCTCAATAATGGATTATTGTGACAAGGGCATACTTGTTTTGAAAAACGATTCTTTTGGTAATATAAAGACTAGTACATTAATACGCGATCTTGAAAAATTACAAAAAAAAGAGAATATCGATATATTAGGTAAAACCTTAATTATATCTAATATGTATGATGAAAACATTGGAGAAAAGCAAAACTCTATGTATAAGGGGCATGCTGATTTAATAAAGATTCCTGTGATTCATGATTTATTGTCAATAAATAATTTAGATATGCTGTCTAATAACAGTGTCCTTCAAAGATGTATGAATCAAATTCAAAGGGGTATTGAATAGATGAGTACAGAAAAATACCAAGAAATAATTAAACAAATAAGAAAATCAGTTAATGAAAATTTAGATTATAAGAAAGACATGAATGATGAGAACATTCGCGATATAATCATACAGACGGTATTTGAAAGATCAAAAGATTTATACCTGACAGTTAATGAAAAGCTTGAGATTACAGAATATTTATTCAATTCAATGAGAAGGCTAGATATTCTGCAACCATTACTTGAAGATCCATCAATAACCGAAATAATGGTAAATGGGCCTGACTCGATTTTCATCGAAAAACAAGGGAAAAGCGAAAAAGTAGATATTAATTTTGATACTGTAGAAAAATTGGGGAATGTGATACAAAATATTGTTTCAAAAGTAAATAGAACTGTAAATGAAGCATCTCCTATTGTTGATGCAAGGTTACAAGATGGCTCAAGGGTAAATGTTGTTTTACCTCCTATAGCATTAAATGGTCCAATACTAACGATTAGGAAATTTCCTGGAAAACCGATTTTGATGGATGATCTGATACGATTGGGATCTCTTACCAAGGATGTTGCCCAAGTTCTTAACAAGATGGTTAAGGCAAAGTATAATATCTTTGTTTGTGGTGGGACAGGAAGCGGTAAAACAACGTTTTTGAATGCACTGTCAAACTATATACCAAAAGATGAGCGCGTAATTACGATAGAAGACTCAGCAGAATTGCAAATTGTTGGTATAGACAACCTTGTAAAGCTAGAGACAAGGAACGCTAATACAGAGGGCAAAGGAGAAATAAATATAAGGGATCTTATCAAGACTTCACTTAGAATGAGGCCAGAGAGGATAATTGTTGGTGAAGTTAGAGGACCTGAAGCATTAGATATGTTGCAAGCGATGAATACAGGACATGATGGGTCTATATCAACAGGCCATGCAAATAGTACTAAAGATATGTTAAGCCGCTTAGAGACTATGGTTCTAAGCGGTGCAATGATTCCTATCGAAGCTATAAGACAGCAAATTGCGTCGGCTATTGATATAATAATACATTTAGGGCGGTTAAGGGATAAATCTAGGAGGACACTGGAAATAACTGAGGTTGTAGGTTATAATAATGGAGAGATTATATTAAATCCTTTATTTGTTTTTGAAGAAGAAGGAGAGACTCAAGAGGAATTAGTAATAGGCAACCTTAAGAGGACTGAAAACAAATTGGTAAATACATTAAAGTATAAAATGGCGGGAATAAAAGATGGATTGGAAGGTGAAGAACAGAATGCAAATTGATCAGGATTCAAAACAAATTGGGCTAATTGATTATAGTACATATACTATGACCCAAAAAGAAAAGTCAATGTATATTTTAACTGCAGCAGTTTCTATGTTTGTATTAGGGTATATATTTTATCATAGTATAGTGTTTGCATTAATAATAAGCTTTGCATCATTATTTTATCCAAAAATAAAAAACAAGCAGATAATAATAAAAAGGAAGCATGAATTAAATCTTCAATTCAAAGACTTATTATACTCATTATCCTCATCCATATCGGTTGGCAAATCATTAGAACTCGCATTTAAAGATGTCGAAAAAGACCTTGCCCTACAGTACCCAGACCCTAACACAGATATTATTGTTGAAGTACAGTATATTATCCGTAAGCTTGGAATGAATGAACCAATAGAGTCAATATTAGAAAACTTTGGCTTACGATCACAAATAGAAGATATTATGAACTTTGTTGATGTTGTAAAAACGTGCAGGGGAGCAGGGGGTAATTTAGTTGAAATTATAAAAAATTCTTCAACAATAATAAATGATAAGATTGAAATTCGGCAAGAAATTGATATAATGCTTGCTGAGCGGAAGTTCGAACAAAAAGTTCTTAACCTAATTCCAATTGGAATGGTTTTGTTACTTAGTTATACTTCAAGTGATTATATCGCGCCGTTATTTGAGACAGTTGCAGGAAGGATTACAATGACATTTGCGATTATTCTTTTTTTAGTAGCATATTTTATTTCAAAAAAAATTATGAATATAAATATTTAAATTTTCTTCTTCATTTCATAGCTATATTATGACATAAATAAGCTTATTTTTCTGTCTAGTTTTCGTTATCCATTATATTTTTTTCGATCCTTCAATTACATCATGATCACATATTGAAAAATATTTAATATTTTTTTTGAATAACCTTCTTTAATATTTCTTTTGGACTATCTGTACTATCTGATACAATAGAATGTATATGTAAATCAACGTACATATTTATCCCCCAATTATTTAAAGTGAATTTCTGAAATATCATCCTATTCCCAATCTTTCCATACTTCTGGTTTATAACCTACAGTAGCAATTTTGCTATTTCTTACTATAGGAGATTTATAAAGTTTTGGATTTTTATAGAGAAGCTCTTCCCTCATGCTCATAGTTCTAATATACTGAAGGTTTAGCTCTGTATACTCTTTTGCTTCGTAATTAATTAAAGTATCCAATCCTACTGATTTCTTAACACTTTCAAATTCTCCTTTACTTAATCCATATTTTTTTAAATCAATATACTGATATTTGATCCTTCTTTCTTTAAAATACCTCTCTGTTTTTTGTGTATCATAACATTTTTTAGATCCATAAATTTGTATGTTCAACACTTAACTTCCCCTTCATAAACAATCTTTTTTACCCTACCTACTATTCCACCAATAAGTCTAACTTTTATCCCATATGGATGAGTAGATGAACCGGTGAGAATCTTTTCAACTATTCCCTCTGTTAAATTTCCTGTGCGTTGGTCTTGTTTTTGTACAACAAATACTTTTGCACCTAATTTTATATTTTCACGTTTACTTCCATCCACAATTTCTCCTCCACTCTTTTTGCATAATTTAAACAAATATACTGCACTAACTGTAGATTAGCACTTTAATATCTCTTAAAAATCAAAAAAACAAGCAAATTAATTTAACCTTATAAAGTAAAACAGGATAAGAAAATGTGACTTTTAAAAATTATATTTTCTTATCCTGTTATTTATTGTAGTCTGATAAATGGAATGCAACATGCACAGCTGCGTTGCGAAACTACAATAACCACAACAACTATATGATAATTGACAAGAAACTAAGTTTCAAGACATATGCAGATGAAATATTAAATAAAAGTAACTATTCAGAGGTAGCAAATTTTTCTCAGGACCTGTTTGAAATCTTTTGTGGCATAAATGCCATATCCTGTAGGGGCAGACCTATGTGTCTGCCCTAAATTATGGATATTGAATCAATATTATTAGGCAGAAACATAGGTTTGCTCCAAGATATCCTTGTAAAATTACTATATATCAACAACCATTCTAGCCTGTCATTGCGAGCGCAGCAAAACAATCTATGATTTTTGATATTATTAAACATGTTTATTAAGCCTGAAAATTTATGGCTGTATTTTGCCCGCTAAAAATTTTATATATTGTATCAAATGTGCTCAATTTTTGTTTTTTAGCCGTTGAAATAATACTACGAATATTCGCAAAGAATTTACCTCCAGAATTACTTCGAAAACCACCAGATATTTTGGTTTTAGCTTTTATCATTCTCAAAGATTTTTCCGCTAAATTATTAGTGAATGGAACTTTAAAATCTTCAATAAACCTTAAATGTTCTTCTTTAAAATTTATTAATCTCTCAAACAAACATCTTTCATCATTGTAATAATCCTTCTTTGTATTATATACAATTTCGCCTCCACAACTACATGTACCCTCAAGATGGTTTATTATTTCAGTAGGATCCTTAAATAGCACAAGTGTATGCCCTTTGTGTCCAAATTGACCTCCTACCTTTCTGCCTGTTTTTTCTCTAAAATTATGGACCTTTTTTTTGAATCCATCTGTAGATGAAGGTTTGCTAGAATTAGTGCTATCTTTTTTTAACCTACTTTTTAATTTTTCTATAGTTTCATTTGCTTCATTTAGCTCTTCTCTTAATTGTTTATTCTCGGCACGTAACACCGTATTTTCTTCTTTTAATGCAACTATTTCAGTACTCATCTTTGCAATTTCTGCAAATAGCATATCTACTTTTTTGTTTAGTTCATCTATTTTCCTTCTCAGGCGCAGCCGAAGAATCTCACGAATTTCACTAGAATTACTTTATACCTCTGAATAGTTACTTTAATCATCCTTTGAATTAAAATTCAATATCGTAAATATATTATATTATAATAAGATTTTGTAGTATACTTTGTTAAGTTTCTTTAAGTTTTTCTATACCCCAACCCCAAAAAAATCCGAATAAACTTAAAAGTAGATTTCATGGATTCTAGCTGATATAATCATTTTGAATAAGAATGGAGGAATTAATAATGCGAAAATTTAATACTACTGGAATTTGCGTTAAAGAAGAAAATTTTATGGTTGATATATCAAAAAAACTTGAGAAAATACTTGAGTTGATTGAAAATAAAGAGTATTTTACAATAAATAGACCCAGGCAATATGGTAAAAGTACTACTATTAATTTATTAGAAGATAAATTAAGGGATGATTACTTAGTTATTTCAATTAGCTTTGAGGGTATTGGTAGTGCAAGATACTCAACTGAAAAGGCATTTATAGAGTCATTTATAAAAGTTATAAAAAACTCATTTAAATCTCAGAATACATCTGATCTAATTGATATATTAGATAAATATATTAATATATCTTATTTTGATGAATTAAGTGAAATGATAAGTAATTTGGTTATATCGTCTCCTAAAGATATAGTCTTAATTATTGATGAAGTTGATAAATCTTGTAATAATCAGTTGTTTTTAGATTTTTTAGGAATGCTAAGAAATAAGTACTTGCAAAGGAAAATACAAAAAGATAAAACTTTTCACAGCATTATCCTTGTTGGAGTACATGATATAAAGACACTGAAGCTTAAAATTCGGACTGATTCAGAAGCTAAATACAATAGCCCATGGAATATAGCTTGTGATTTTGAAGTTGATCTAAGCTTTGATCCTGATGAAATAGCTACTATGCTAATTGAATATAAAAAAGAAAAAAAAATTGACTTAGATATCAAAGCCTTATCTCAAAGACTATACTTTTATACCTCGGGATACCCTTTCTTAGTAAGTAAACTTTGTGAAATAATTGATACAAAGATAATGAAAGAAAATAAGTGGTTGCTTACCGATGTTGATAAAGCAGTTAAACTATTGCTCACTCAGTCCAATACAAATTTTGATAGTTTGATTAAAAACTTAGAAAACAACTTAAATCTATTTACTTTAGTAAAATCCATTGTTCTAGACAATGCATCACTAACATTTAATGCTCACAACCCTGATATCAATCAAGGAATCATGTATGGAATCTTTTCTAATAAAGGAGATAAAATAGCTATTCACAATAACATTTATCTTCAAACAATATATAATTATATGATTTCTAAAACTGAAATCGAGAATCTTAGCATGAGCAAGTACAATTTTAGAGACAATTTTATAGTAGAAGATTTCTTAGATATGGAAAAAATACTTCTGAAATTTCAGGAATTCATGAAAGTTCAATACACAAATAGAAATAAGAATTTTCTTGAAACTAATGGAAAACTTTTACTACTAGCATTTATTAGACCAATAATCAATGGTAAAGGCTTTGATTTTAAAGAAGTTCAGATTTCTGAAGAAAAGCGACTAGACATTGTAATCACATATATGGATAATAAGTATATTCTTGAAACCAAGATCTGGCATGGTGAAGAAGCTCATAAAAGAGGATTATCCCAACTTTATGATTATTTGGATAAAGAATGTTTAGACAAAGGTTATCTTGTAATATTTGATTTGAATAAAGAAGCAACATTTTCCGAAGATAGAGTAAGTATTAATAATAAACAAATTTATATAGTTAGGGTTTAATGATCAGTAAATTTATGTATTAAATGTTTTAGTAGATAATGTTGTATTTGAGTTTATTAGCTCCAATAAAAGCAAGTCGGAACCAAATCTTTTATATCTAATCAGATCAATATTTCTGTTGATTTGTTTGACTGCATATTCATAATACTTTGTAAAATCTCCCGCAGAACAAATAAGCCTTGGAAAACTCCAGTCCAATTTATCTGAAGTTTCTTTTCCTAATGTTTTCATAACTAAAAGCTCAAAATTAGCTTTATGGTCAAGAAGCCAGTCAAGGTAAAATAACCCTTGGTTTATAACATTTTCAGGATACAGTGCGTCAGGGGACGGTTCCTTGACACTCCCGTCAAACTATGGTACAAACTATGGTACAATTTTTTTAAATAAACTTTTAAATAACTCAAACTTCGCAGATCAATATTATCTTCATATCCTTTAGTAATCAACACTTTAGGCATATAATATATACTAAGAAGCATTCTTATAACGTAATTTTTCTTTAAAATGTTTAGGAACTTTTGCGATAAATGCATCAATTAACTCACTAACCTGTTTATGTGTTAGAAATAATGCTTCTTCTAAAACATTTTCTATTAAACTTAAAATAAGTTCTAATGCTTGTGAAAACTGAATATCAGCGATCTCATCGTAAAAAAAGAAGAATAATTCTCCTAATGCTCTAGGATCTTCATTTTGTCGTTTTTCTAATGCTAATATCATATATCTCACCATAACTACTGCAGTGTGAGCTGTAATCGTATCATATGAAAGTCCTTGAAATTCAGAGCCAAGGTTTAGATACGATTTGCAAACTTTGAAAGACACTTCAATATCCCATCTTTTACCATATAATTGTATGATTTCTTCTTCTGAAAGACTTAAATCAGTTGAAATTAGTGCAATCCAATTTTTCTTATTATTGCGATCTCTTATATATACTATACGTGCATCTACAATTTCATCATCTTTATTGTAAAGCTTAACAACAACTGACAAAAGGTATTTTGACTTACCAGGGCGTTTTTTTAGCGAAGAATATATTTGTGATAATGTTTTTCTCTCGCCATCCAGTAAATACATAATCTTTGAGGATTTTTTTAATCTTGCAACAACATTTAATTTTAGTTTTGTTATTTCAATAATTGTAACTGGATAAGAAAACCAACAGTCGAATAGTACATGCTTTGAAGGTATTCCAGATTTTACAGCTTGTGCAAGCATTTCAAGAAGAACTTTTGGGCCTGTAGAGATTGCTTGTAACCTTGCTTTGTAACCACATGAACGTTTATCAATGCTTGTATTAATTTCGTTATACCGATTCTGCTTTTTCTCTGAGCTTAAATGTCTGAAAAGCAAAGTAATAAGAGTAACACCATCGGTCCAAGCTAAGGTAAGCATCCTAAATCCACGTTTATATTTACAGCCTTTTCCAGCATGATCATGTACATTGGCCAATAACTCTACATGCTTGCTTCTTAAGCGTCCATAAAATGTATCATCTACAACCATTGCATTAATTCTCTCATCTGATGTTAGCTTTGATACTTTGCCGTTAATAACGGATATTGCAAGGGTTAATAAAAATGTTGCCCAATTAATAAATGATGAATTTAGAAACCTATAAACCACATCTTTGCCAAAACCTGCATCATTACTGCCATTTATAAAATATTCATATACATACTTTTTTTAGTATAAACAAGTTGCAATAAATAAGTAAATACTTGTAATACAGGTATTCCTGCACTTTTGTAAGCGTTGGATTTTTTTAATGCTTTACCAACTGTGTACTTCTTGGTAACTATTCATAGGTATAAAGTAATTCTAGTGAAATTCGTGAGATTCTTCGGCTGCGCCTGAGTATGACACGGTTCTAGTTTGTCATCCTGAGCTGCCTTTGCGAAGGATCTCAGTTTTTTGTTCTTTTTTCTTAAAATATTCTTAAGTTTTTGTTAAATATTTCGATATTGTAGACAGAAAATACTAAAAAAGGTGAGATATATTGACTAGACTACAATTACTCGAGAGAGAAAATAAAGATTTAAAAATAAAAAATAAAGTATTAAAAAATGAGATAGAAGTTTTAAAAGACCTAAGAAAAGAAGAGCAAAGGAAAATAGATGAACTAAACAAAAAAGTAGATATGCTATTTGCAGAAATTGCAAAGATGAGTACTGAAATAGTTGCATTAAAAGAAGAAAATACGGTGTTACGTGCCGAGAATAAACAATTAAGAGAAGAGCTAAATGAAGCAAATGAAACTATAGAAAAATTAAAAAGTAGGTTAAAAAAAGATAGCACTAATTCTAGCAAACCTTCATCTACAGATGGATTCAAAAAAAAGGTCCATAATTTTAGAGAAAAAACAGGCAGAAAGGTAGGAGGTCAATTTGGACACAAAGGGCATACACTTGTGCTATTTAAGGATCCTACTGAAATAATAAACCATCTTGAGGGTACATGTAGTTGTGGAGGCGAAATTGTATATAATACAAAGAAGGATTATTACAATGATGAAAGATGTTTGTTTGAGAGATTAATAAATTTTAAAGAAGAACATTTAAGGTTTATTGAAGATTTTAAAGTTCCATTCACTAATAATTTAGCGGAAAAATCTTTGAGAATGATAAAAGCTAAAACCAAAATATCTGGTGGTTTTCGAAGTAATTCTGGAGGTAAATTCTTTGCGAATATTCGTAGTATTATTTCAACGGCTAAAAAACAAAAATTGAGCACATTTGATACAATATATAAAATTTTTAGCGGGCAAAATACAGCCATAAATTTTCAGGCTTAATAAACATGTTTAATAATATCAAAAATCATAGATTGTTTTGCTGCGCTCGCAATGACAGGCTAGAATGGTTGTTGATATATAGTAATTTTACAAGGATATCTTGGAGCAAACCTATGTTTCTGCCTAATAATATTGATTCAATATCCATAATTTAGGGCAGACACATAGGTCTGCCCCTACAGGATATGGCATTTATGCCACAAAAGATTTCAAACAGGTCCTGAGAAAAATTTGCTACCTCTGAATAGTTACTAACCTTATATAAAATCATATATAAATTATTGCTTCAAGAGAAAATAATTCAAACCATGTTTGGGGAGAATAATACAATAAGGAGCTTAGCAAAAATAACATGAACATAAATCTTTATTAAAGATAGTTGTTTTGGATATTGATGATTTAATAAAAAACAAGTTATTTTTGCTAGGCCCCTAACTTTATGTAGCTATTTGTACAATTAGAAATAAAAACCCAGTCCTTCCTCCTTATAGGCCATAAGATATTACTGCCATTTCCCCTCAGTAAATGACCATGCTTTAAAAAATTCGTTTTCGTAAATAATTGCAGAATATACTGGCAGAAGAAACTTTTTTAAGCTATTTATTACTTCTTCAAAACTTAAATCTTTTTCACCTATCTTATTTAAAAATAAGTTCCACTGCCTCAGCCTTTCAGTATCTTTCAAAAAGCTCTCTTCAAATGCTGCAATGTTCTTTTCTAATATTGTATTTCTTTTTTGGAATGTTTCGAACATTGCTTCTTGTAAGACTCTTCCGTCAAAGTCTTTATTGCTGAGAAGTTTGTAAATATCGTAGAAATCCTTTAGTCTACCGTTAATTATTGATAGCGATATTATTGCCTCAAATTTTTCAGAAACTACAGATTCAATAGAATAAACTTTAATTTTCGGTGCTTCCATATTAAGTAGGACTGGATAATCCATATAAATTGGTTTTGGTACAACTACTTCTCCAAAGCAGATATCTATTCGGATTGTTTGTACAGCTTTACCAATGTATGCATTTACACTCAGTCGAACTCCTTCATATTTGGCTTTTTCTCTAATCTTTTCTGTACGTATACTTTGAACATCAAATGTTACTCCATCTGGATAATCTAATTTGCATATTTGAGTAAATACACATTTTATATCCTCAATATCATTTGAAATACCACAAGCTAAAAAATCAACGTCCCTAGTAGGCCTACCTTTGAACCCGGATAAAGAAAACAAAAATAGCCCACCTTTTAGGATAAAATTCTCATAATAGTTTGATCTTGAAATTCGGTAAAGTAGTCTTTCTTGAATATATAACTGTAAAATCAAATTAAAATTCTTATTATTCTTTACTGAAATATTTAAAATTCTTGCCTTTATTGATACAGGAAGGTTTTTAATCTCATCATTCATTTAGTAGAACCTCCAAATATTTTGTCAAATCACTCTTTAATTTTGAAACTGTAGCATATTTAAAGAGCTTTTCAATATTTTTATTTTCTAATTTTGCGTATTCTCTTATGGCCTCAATAATAATGTCCTTGCTTATGTACTTTTGATATCGCAAACAGTCACAAATTGTTTTTTCAACATTGAATATTTTGATATCATTACCTTCAACATTAACTACTTTAACACCAGAATTAAAATATTTTCCAGAAAAATAATAAAGTTTTATTGGAGGATAATCTGGTATAACCACCTTCATATCTCTTCTAAGAGCTACATGATATTCGCTAGGAGTATATGTAGTAAGATTATAAAAAGCTAGTGCTGAAACTAAGCATAAAACTCCATTTGGTATAATCTTAGATATATCCACGATTTCGTTAGGAAAATCGTAATCATTCCACTTATATAACCCCTTTTTAATTTTAGTTATTTTGTCTTCATCAAAAAGTATTTTAATATTAGCTTTATTAATGCCCTTATCAGTTATATCTTTTAATCTGGCAAAACCGTTATGCTCTAAAAAAATCTTTTTTATTTTGTCTAGAATTATTTGTTTCATAAAGTCACCTGTCCTAATCTACTGCAATTAATATAAAAATGCAGTATCTTTCGCCGATAGTATATTACCAATTTTAATTGCTAAAATCAATAGATTAATTTCATAAAATTTATGCAAAATCTATGGGGACTAAAATTACAAAAAGTCATCAAAAAACGTTTTAAAATACGATATACTTAATTTGTAAAACCATACAATATCAAGGCTTACAACAACAAGTTGCGTCAGGGGACGGTTCCTTGACACTCCCGTCAAACTATGGTACAAACTATGGTACAATTTTTTTAAATAAACTTTTAAATAACTCAAACTTCGCAGATCAATATTATCTTCAGATCCTTTAGTAATCAACACTTTAGGCATATAATATATACTAAGAAGCATTCTTATAACGTAATTTTTCTTTAAAATGTTTAGGAACTTTTGCGATAAATGCATCAATTAACTTACTAACCTGTTTATGTGTTAGAAATAATGCTTCTTCTAAAACATTTTCTATTAAACTTAAAATAAGTTCTAATGCTTGTGAAAACTGAATATCAGCGATCTCATCGTAAAAAAAGAAGAATAATTCTCCTAATGCTCTAGGATCTTCATTTTGTCGTTTTTCTAATGCTAATATCATATATCTCACCATAACTACTGCAGTGTGAGCTGTAATCGTATCATATGAAAGTCCTTGAAATTCAGAGCCAAGGTTTAGATACGATTTGCAAACTTTGAAAGACACTTCAATATCCCATCTTTTACCATATAATTGTATGATTTCTTCTTCTGAAAGACTTAAATCAGTTGAAATTAGTGCAATCCAATTTTTCTTATTATTGCGATCTCTTATATATACTATACGTGCATCTACAATTTCATCATCTTTATTGTAAAGCTTAACAACAACTGACAAAAGGTATTTTGACTTACCAGGGCGTTTTTTTAGCGAAGAATATATTTGTGATAATGTTTTTCTCTCGCCATCCAGTAAATACATAATCTTTGAGGATTTTTTTAATCTTGCAACAACATTTAATTTTAGTTTTGTTATTTCAATAATTGTAACTGGATAAGAAAACCAATAGTCGAATAGTACATGCTTTGAAGGTATTCCAGATTTTACAGTTTGTGCAAGCATTTCAAGAAGAACTTTTGGGCCTGTAGAGATTGCTTGTAACCTTGCTTTGTAACCACATGAACGTTTATCAATGCTTGTATTAATTTCGTTATACCGATTCTGCTTTTTCTCTGAGCTTAAATGTCTGAAAAGCAAAGGAATAAGAGTAACACCATCGGTCCAAGCTAAGGTAAGCATCCTAAATCCACGTTTATATTTACAGCCTTTTCCAGCATGATCATGTACATTGGCCAATAACTCTACATGCTTGCTTCTTAAGCGTCCATAAAATGTATCATCTACAACCATTGCATTAATTCTCTCATCTGATGTTAGCTTTGATACTTTGCCGTTAATAACGGATATTGCAAGGGTTAATAAAAATGTTGCCCAATTAATAAATGATGAATTTAGAAACCTATAAACCACATCTTTGCCAAAACCTGCATCATTACTGCCATTTAAAATATTCATATACATACTTTTTTTAGTATAAACAAGTTGCAATAAATAAGTAAATACTTGTAATACAGGTATCTGTACTTTGTAAGCGTTGGATTTTTTTAATGCTTTACCAACTGTGTACTTCTTGCAAAAGTAAGAAATTGATTTTAATAAAGTGTTTTCTTTTATTTCACTTTCTGATAAACTATTCATGTAAAGATCCTCTTTTCTGGTAATTTTGTTAATCGTTGACAACTAACATTCTACCACTTTTAAGAGGATTTTGCTATATTTTTATGCCAAAATATATTGATTTTATCAAGGTCCATAGCACATTTTTAATGTGCGAAGTTTGAGTAAATAAACTAATGAGGAAGATTGTTTTATGCCCAGAAAAGTGAGAACGCAAAGTAAAAATGGCATATACCATGTAATGCTACGTGGAAACGAACGAAAAAACCTATTCTTGGATGACGAGGACAAACAAAGCTTTATAAATACTTTTAAACGTCTGATGAGACATGAGCATGCAAATAAAGATAAATGGTTGATTAAGTTTACTAGAACACGACATAGCGGATAAGAAATTTATTGAGATAATAAAGAAATTCTTAAAAGCTGGTATCATGGAGAAGGGTAAATTTCTAGAAAGTGAGAGAGGATCAGCTCAGGGAAATGGAGCATCTCCCACGCTTGCAAATGTATACCTACATTACGTATTGGATATTTGGTTCAATGTGGTAATAAAACGACAATGTAAAGGAGAAGCATACTTAATTCGTTATTGCGATGATTTTGTGTGTTGTTTTCAAAACAAGAAAGAAGCTGAGATATTTTACGGGATGCTAATAGAATGGTTCAAGAAGTTTGGATTAGAACTGGCATTGGAGAAAACCAAGATAATAGAATTTGGAAGATTTGCTAGGATTAACAGAACGGAAAAGGGACTTAGGAAACCAGAGACTTTTGATTTTCTCGGGTTTACATTTTATTGCGGCATTGACCGGAATGCGAGATATTTTAGCTGTAAAGTCAAAACATGTAGGAAGAAGTTTATAAGCAAAGTCAAAATAATGGGGAAGTGGATCAAGAGGAATCAAGATATTCCCTTAGAAGAGCTATTCAAGAGGATAAACCAGAAGCTCAGGGGTCATTATCAGTATTATAGTGTTACAGATAATATTAAATGTGTGCAAAAATTTCTCTACTGGACCAAGATGTTATTGTACAAATGGCTAAATAGAAGAAGTCAGAGAACAAGTTATACACTGGATTCATTTAGTAAAGGACTATTAGCTACATTTCCGTTATTAGAGCCAAAAGTAAGCGTTAGTATATTCTATAGGTAATGGAATATGATGTGGGGAGCCGTATGCGTTAGTTGCGCACGTACGGTTCTGAAGAGGAGTGCAGGGGGCGACTCCTGTACTTACTTAAGAATTTAGCCAGCAAAATGATTCAGATGTATTTATTGATTATAATGAGTCATTTGAAGAAAAGGTTCTTAAAAATAGAAAAGATGTTGAAAGGTTTATAGAAAGCTATTTATTAGAGAAAGGACTAAAAAGGGAAGAATTAAATGATGTTACTAATAGGGCTGTTAGGAATCAAATGATTTGCGAGTTGAAAGAAAAATCAAATTTGTCTATCAGGCAGATAGCAGATAATCTAGGAATAGAACACGGGATAATTCAAAGAATCAAAAAATTATCGTGACAAGGAACCGTCCCCTGTCACACTTCAATCTGATGTCTATGGAGAGAACTAGAAAGTAGGCTATAGAATATCAGCGTACCATAACTACAGGTTGACTTGAGTAATTATTTAATGTTTTTTCCTGTTGATTTAATATATTTTCTGACAGTTTATTATAATAAGCGAAGTTACTAATTCCAACCTGATTTAATGTGCTCTTATGAAGTATTTTATTATTGTCATCATTATTAAGAATCGATATTTTTTCCTTATCAAGCTTATAATTTGATGCTAATTGTTCTTGTTGAATTAGATTTGGAATTTCTACCCATAATGGTCTAAATACATCTGATTTTAATTTGTATTGACCTTGTTTTAAAACCACACTTGATACCGCATACTTCTTTTCAATCAATAATGTGTTTAATACCTCATTGAGGACTGCTTGTTTTTCTTTGGTAAGCATGTTTAGATTTTTTAAGTCATTTAAAAATTTATTTTCATTAAATATATATATAGTTTTACTCTTTAAAGGCAATAAATGGGCAAACTTATCACAACATGAGCTTAAGAAGGCTGATAGCCTTGGGAATAATTTATTAAATAAACTAGCTATAGGCGCAGGTATTATCCTTGGAAGATTGATGCTTCTGTAGCATTTTGTATTAATTGTTTCGATATAATCATTAAAATGATTGCCTCTAATATTACTATTAGACTTTTTATTTATTATAAGCCTCTTAAGAAGTTTTCTACATACTTCATTCCAAAGTTTATTTTCTTTTAGAGTTTTTATAAGATCTGACGTATCAGTGTACGTATCTTTTTTGGGTTTTGATATATTTGGAAAAGAGAGTTCTAATATTTTATTATAGAAACAGATTTTGTTGTCATAAAACAATTTAATTGAGGATAAAACTTCTTCTTTATTAGCCTGATCACTTAAATAACTTTTTATAGCCTCTCTAATATTTGAAAAATAAGAACCCTCAGAAAAAGTATTTAAAGACTTATTAATTACGGCATTTAAAAGTAATGTAAAGTTTTTTTCATCGATAGGTTTATTATAAGCTATGCAGTATTTAGTTATTTCATTATAAATTATTATTTTAACTAAAGCTTCAAGTTGCCTTTTACTAAGATTTTCAAGTAACCCACACTTTTTACGGATAAGTGCATGAAAATCAGATTCTTGAGGTTTTTTGTTTTCTTCTTTCAATGTATTATCAGTTAAAATATCCTTTTCTTCTTCTGATATTGATTTGGAAATTTTAAATTTTCTAGATTCATCTGCGTTACATATTATTGAAGTTGCGATACCAAGTATGGTTAAGGTAGCTCCAGGAAATGAACTTATTAAAGCTGGCAATCCAGCTAATCCACTTGCTGCCATCAATGTCTGGCCTGCTGCTAACATAGATCCACCAATACATTTACTAATAAAAGCATGAGTTCTTTTACTTTCAAAATAACTAAGAACCATGTTTTTAATGCTCTCAGTGATACTTGTAGATTCTTTAATTTTGTTTATAAAATCAGAGTAGTCGCATACTTCTTTTATACCCATTGCGGTTTCAACAAATCCATATATAACCATAGCAGCTTGTCCTGCTGAATGCAAATGAACCTGCAATTGATTCTAATGTTGAATTTTCTACTATACCTGGATTTAAATCGATCGATGGCAATCCTAAAAGCCTTGTACTGGTTATGGTGTTTGAAACTGCATTTACTTCGAATATGGCCATAGACCACCACATCCAACTCATAGCTGACTTTGTAAGTTGTGTTGTTACATAAGTTTTAACTTTTAATAGAGTAGCCTCACTTGTATGATTTTTAAATTTATTTAGATTCTCTATGAAATCAGCGTACCCTTCAAGATTATCAGCACTTTTTGCGAGATTCTTACCTTCCTCTTAAAAATAGAT
>CAVYEU010000032.1:0-16167 GCA_963767415.1 uncultured Eubacteriales bacterium | reverse complement strand
GATCCAAGAGCTACACTTTGACCTCCATTAAGCAAATCTCCAGCGCATACATTAATACTAAATGTATCATTTATACCAATTTCATAATTAATTTGTTCAGTATTGGATACATCGAAATTAAATGTACTAGTATTTGATAATACTGCTGTATCAGTAGTATATCCACCAAATATATACCTCCCAGCATATGTAGATTCCAACTGAATCAACTGTGCTTTTAATTCTGAAGCTTCTGCTTCCAATGCCGCTAAATCGTTAGAACTCAATGTTGAATTTGCACCTTGTACTGCTAGTTCTCTTACCCTATTAATCACTGTGCCAATTTGGGTTACAGTATTCTCTGTTACGTCCATCCATGATTGTGCATCTTTAACGTTTATTTGATATTGCTTAATTTCAGCGACATCAGTTCTTAGCCTCAGTGCTCTTGATGCAACTACCGGATCGTCAGAAGGAAGCTGAATTTTTTTACCTGTTGCAAGTTGTTGCTGGCACGTGTCTAAACGTGTTAAATTATCATTCATGTAGTTAATCATATTGTCAATAAGGATATTATTTGTTATTCTCAATTTATTACCTCCTATTTTTTAATCATTCTTTAATTCACTCCAACTTTATTGATTAAGGTATCAAGAATTTCTGACATTGTATTTACTAATTTGGCAGAAGCATTGTATGCATGTTGATATTTAACCATGTTTGCCATTTCTTCATCTTCAGATACGCCACTTATTGATTGACGGTTTTTATCTATTTGCTGAACAAGTGCATTTTCGATTTTATAAATTCTATCTGCCTGTTCTGCATCAATAGCCATAGTTGTAATAACTGAATTCATGAAATCTTCTGGTGCACCCTCTGAAAACATCGTCGTACAATGCCTTAATGTTAAAAGACTGTTTAGTACATTTATATTTCCTGCTTGATTAACAAGATTATCAGAAGTTGCTATATCATTATAGTTATTAACAATATCGCTACTTATTGCAAAATTTTCAGCAGTCATATTGTTATACATATTTACAGTATCGCAACAGTTACAGCCGCACCTATAAAATTTAAAGATGATACATTTTGCCCAGTACTATCATAATATGTAAAAAATCTAATGTTTTGTGAGGCTGGCAACCCTCCAGCTGCAAGACCATATCCGTTAACATGACCAGTATCAACTATAGTTTGGTTTAAATTTGGGTCAACAACATAGCCTTCATTAAACGCCATCGCGAGCGTTCTTACAAATTGATTTAACTCTTTCATATAATAAGGAATACCATTGTAAAGTGGAGATCCATTATCTCCATTGTTTCCATCCCTCAGATCTAAATATGATTTCAATTCCCCGCCATTAATTTGTAAACTACCATCCTCCAAGATAACTGATATAGACCATCAATATCTTCGTCAGGATTTAGCTTAGTAGTTCTTGCATTCATTTCAATTTGGTTCAAGTTGTTCTGGCCGTCAATTAATGATTCCCCACCGATCGTTATGATCAATTGTTCACTAGACGTTTCGTTTGAGGATTGTTGTACTCCATTTTTTGACACATTTATGTCTGCTAACCTTGATAGTTGATCGATCAAAACAGTTCTTTGATCTATCAAGTCATTTGCAACATTTCCATCTATTCCAGAAGTATATATTTGTTCGTTAAGCTCTTGGATTTGTACTCCTAAAGAATTTATTTTATTAACTTCAAGACTGATTTCATTATTTAACTCTGCCTGACTTTGTTGAAGCTGAGTAGCTAAGTTATTAAAATACTTTGTAAAGGTAACCCCATCTTCTCTAACAAGAGATCTTAATGATGGACTAGATGGATCTTTTGCAAGTTCTTGGAGTGAATTAAAAAAATCTTCACTGATCTTACTAAAACCACTATTTGATAGCGAATTTACCATGGTTTGTAAACCTGTTAATTGAGTGTTTTTTATATCCCATTCTCCGAGAGAAACATTTTCATTCCAATATCTAAGATCAAGGTACTCATCCCTAACTCTGTTAATAGAAACTATTTGCGACCCAGTTCCTATCATTCCAGTTCCATCATATAATGACATTGGCTCTGACGCCGTTTGAACAGCAACTTGTTTTGAATACCCAGGTGTAGTTATATTGCTGACATTATGATTGACTACATCTAAATTACATTGTGCAGTATATAACCCACTCAATGCAATGTTAAATCCAAAAAACGGGTCTCTCACAAAATTCACCTACTCTCTATAAATTTTAGATTTCACTAATCCTACTATTTAACTTTTATCTTCTAAATCATCCCTTTCCCATCCGATTTATGATTACATCCAGCATGTTGTCAATTATGTTTATTGCTCGCGAAGAAGCAGTATACGCATATTTATACTTTAGCATATTAGACATTTCTTCATCCATCGATACTCCCATAATAGATTGTCTTTGGTTTTCAGCAGAATCAACTAATTTATTTTGATTATCTAATATATTTGCTGCTTCAGATCCACCAGTTCCAATAGATGATATTATTGTCTGGTAATAATCGTCAGGATCTAATAATACGTCATTGGTATCACTTAAAATAGGTTGATTTCTTAAATCTGCGATTTGTAGAGCTATTGTGTTGTCTCCTTGCGAACCAGCTACTGAAGAAACTAAGTTAATTACATTATTAAGATTAGCATTTAATTGAATATTTCCCATTTGTAACGGATATGCTGGATTAATTGGAACAAAGAAAGCTTGGCCAGCTTGTGGAGGAATTGATAATGTTTCACCTGAACTCTGCAAATAATTGATTTCTCTCATAATGGTGTTAATTTCAGCATTTATTCTTTTCCTAAAATCAGATAAAATATTGGTTGAATCTGTTACAAGGCTTACTTCTTTATTAATATCAGTGTTAATATCAGTAGTAATCGTTGTCATCAAATCATTAAAGTCAACTGAAGTAATGTCATAAGCTTTCCCTGAAGTAGCATTAGTTATTGTTTCCCATCCGTCCGGTTCCAAGGGTGAATCTCCAGCAGTAAAATAAGCAGGATTTGTTACTACTGATGTTTTTATACCTGCATTTTCTAATAAAGTGATATAATTTTGTACAGTTGCGTCAGATGTTGATACCTCATCTCCATCAATACTCTCATTAGTAAATACAACCATATATTTGCTGGCATCATTTCTGAAATCTGTAATCGAAGATACAGTATTCACTACATTTGAAAAGAGGTCACCAGTATCTACTGTTGCACTAAGAAGATTAATATCATTTATAAATAATGCGGAATCATTTGAATAATTAACATTACTTTCAACAGCACTATCGAAAGTTACTAATCTTAAGTTATAATCTATGCCTCTATTTGTTAGCTGCTGTATATACGTATTTATGGAACTTTTTATGTTTAATAAGCTTCCAGCACTGGTATCTGAAACATCAACTGCAAAAATTATATCTGCCTTTGTTTTTGGCGAGCCATTTTCAACACTGTCTGGCGCTCCACTTACTTGCCCACGCGCTTCCATTAATCCTTCAAGTGTCCCGCTGTTAATTGGCACAATTATATTATTATTTTCAAGTTTTGGTACAACAAAAATATCTCCCGGATTAGCCTCTTGCGCGATCAAATTAAAATTACTACTTCTATTAACCAAATAATAGCCTCCAATAGTTACGTCAACCTGACCATCATTCATTTCTTGAACGTTAACATTCATTAATTTTGATAGACTATCAATTAATACATTCCTTTGGTCACGAAAATCATTAGCATTATCTTTAGATATTTCATTTTGAAGAATTTCAAGATTTAAACCTGCGATTTGTTTTGTTATACCATTGATTGCATTAACATTATCATTGATTTCGGAATTGAGGTCAGACTGTAATGCATCAAGTTGAGATCCAATTTGATTGATTTGCTGAACAAGTGAGTTCCCTCTTTGAGTTACTAGTGCTCTAGTGTTTAAGCTGTCTGGAGTTTTTGAAAGTTCTTGCCAAGCATCCCAGAACTGACTTATTACGTTTTGAAGACCTAAATCTATTGGCTTCCCCAGAATCGACTGTATGTCTTGGAACGTACTATCCCTAGCTTCCCAATAACCTTGTGTTGTCACTTCATTCCTATAAATGTTATCTAAAAAGATATTTCTAATTTGTCGTATTTCCTGAATATCGCAACCAAGTCCTAATTGGTACTGACCGTCTCCGTCTTGATATGGGGCTGTTGCAATCATAGCTTGTTGTCTTACAAAGCCGGGGGTATTAACATTAGCAATATTATGCCCGGTAACATATAGCGCACGTTCATTATTCAACATTCCACTTCTTGCTATTTCAAGACCGCTTGCTCCAGATCCCATAGTATGTTACCCCCCCATACAGTTATCTCTTAAAATCGCACAAGTTCTTTCTTGTTACTTCATATAATTCACCTGTATTTATATAATTATTGCTATTTGTGCTTACTGCGGTAACTAAATTTATTGAAAAATTTATATGATCAAGAGAATTTTTTATTAGTTTTGAATTCAGTTCATTTACATTTTTAATAGTACTGAGCAGGGCTTTAATTTTACTACTGATTAGCTTTATTCTATTATATAAATGATCATCTAAATGATTTTTTAATTCGGAAATTGCAAGGATAGGCATACATATATTTAGCAATTTTGATATTCGAAATACTATTTCTTCTCTAGATGTTTCAAGTCTGCTTATTTCTAAAACAAGTGTGCTTTCTGTCTTAGTCATTACAGTAAGTTTTGAAACATCATTATTTATCAAAATATTTGTTTTTTCTCTTTCAAGATTTAAAATACCTTCATAAATTGATTTTTCTTTCTCTAATAAAATTGTCAGGTCATAAACAGCTTGGTCAATCATAGCATCGCTACCTCCTAACGCTTGAAGAATGCATGTGGGATAAAGTCATTATTGTCAAATCTCGACTTTATCCCACAAAACCATGCTTTATAAAACTTACGACTATAAAATTATTTTTTACTTTCAGTTGAGATACTTGCATCCGTTTCATCTTTTTGTTTATGAATCTTATCATAGATTTCTTGACCAGAAATAAAATACTTCCCAGAATTAATTTTTTCGGATAGCTCTCTCACCTTATCTTCTCTAATATCTGGCACTTCACTTACAGCTTTCATGACTGTCTGATAGCTTTTAGCCTGCGCTGATATAGATACATCATCTTTTTTGGAGGTAAAACTTGCTTTACTAGTCTTATTGGTGCTACTAGTACTGCTACTTCCATAGATTCTTGAAACGTTTTGTGGTCCTCCGTAAATTCTAACCATAATAACCCCTCTCACCTTCGTAATATATTAATCACCCTCCTATATTAATTGTAATAATTGATTTGTTTAGAAATTTTTTATAATCTTAACAACTCATATTACATTATCAATTTTTCTATTCATTAATTATATCGTAATTCCCCAGAATTAATTAATATAAAATTTAAAATTTTTACAAAAATATTATAAATTTATCTGTTACCTTATTTATATCGGCTTATTTGATATGAAACTTTATATAAGAATTGGATTATTTTTTATTCGATTTATTAAGGTATCTCATACCTACTGCATTTTTACTAGCATCCTCCGCTTCTTGAGCTAGCTGATCGCTCATTGCTTTTCCCGCCTTGGAAAGATCGTTTGTAAGTCCTTTAGTACATTCAGTACAAAATTTGCCACTATTTATTGCTTTCCCGCATGATTCACACTCTAAAAACATGTTTCCTTCTGATCCGAGAATTTCAAGTCTTCCATCACGTAAAAACTCTTTTATTTTTGCTACACTGATATTTAATTCAGTTGAAACAACAGATAAACTAGCTCCAGGATGTTGATAAAGATATTCTTTTATATCTTTAAATCTTTTTTCCTCCTCTTGTCTACAAATATTACATGTTTGCTGTCCCGAGAAATAAGTAAATATCTTGCCACAATTTTTACAATTTTTAACATCTCCCATGATTATTACCCCCTTATATAATTATTACTAGTATTTTCTCCCGGATGCTATAACCGCGCAAATTACTTTTTTTGCAGTATTTTCTTTTAAAACCTTACTACACTCATTCAAAGTATACCCAGTTGTAAAAACATCATCTACTAGTAAAATTGTCTTATTACTTATATAAGATTTATCGACAACAACAAAGACATCTTTAACATTAATAAATCTTTCATTTTTGTTTTTTATAAGACTTTGAGTTCTCGTCTCTTTAATTCTCTTTAAAGCATTTGAGCATTCCTTGATACATAATTTTTTACTTAATTGTTCTGAAATTAGAAAAGATTGGTTGTATCCTCTTGTAACCATTTTTTTATAATAAAGCGGAACACTTATAATTAAATCTATTTCATTTAAAATATTACTAGATTTGATTTTTTCAATGAGTAAATTTGCAAATGTTTTTGAGTAGGATGGTCTATTAAAAAACTTATATCGTATTAATGCATCTTTAATATTTCCTGAATAGTCTGAAACACAAATCAGAGTATCATAATGTTGTCCACCAGTATAAATCTCTTTATTTTCTCGATCATTACTGTTAGTAATAAAAGGTATATTATTATAACACTCGTAGCAACTATCGTATTCTGAATTTATCTTTAGAATTTTATTACAAAAAATACATTTTGGTGGAAAGATCAGATTCAAAATAATATTAAACATAATAAACCACCATAATATTAAAATAATTGTCCCTATATATATATTATACAATAATAACTATCAATAATCCTTCGTTTTCTAAAAAAAATTTTAGATCTTCTATGAGATAAAAATGTTGCTACTCAGATATAGCCTGAAGAAGGAATTGTTTGCATCTTGTCAAATATATCGCTTATGTCGTATAATAATGTTAGATATAATATATCTTATTATCTTAGTTGGCTCAATTGATAAATTTCCACTTATGATAAAAGCAGGTTTAAGAGAAAATGTGGTTTGAAATTCTTAAAATTTAGGAATAAATGTTTTTTATGGTTTAGTTCAATCTTCATTTAAGAAGCTACCACCAATAATAGCTAAGGAAATATTTATAATCGTTAAGAATATAAATGTTAAAGGATCTACGATTTTATTGGTAGAACAAAATGTATATTTGGCTTTATCCATAGCAAGCAAAAGGTATGTTTTATAGAAAAAATCAACATTGATAGTGAAGGGGTTTTTAAAATGAGTACAAGTTGTGAAAATGAGCTAAAAAGAAAATTAACAAATCGGCATATTCAAATGATATCTCTAGGGGGGGCAATAGGAACTGGAATTTTCTATGCTTCATCAAAATCAATAAGCGATTTTGGGCCCTCGCTTTTATTAGCATATTTGCTTGGTGGAATCGCAATATTTGTTATAATGAGGGCATTAGGTGAAATGGCAGTATATAAACCAGTATCTGGATCATTTAGTCAATACGCTTATGAATACATGGGGGACTTTGCAGGATTTTTCTCTGGGTGGAATTTTTGGTTTACGTATGTATTGGTTGGAATGGTTGAGTTGACAGCCGCCGGTAAATTAATGCAGTTTTGGTGGTCTGGGTTGCCCACTTGGGTTACTGCATTAACCTTTTTAATAATTATGACAGTAGTAAACTTAGTTGATGTTAAAGCTTACGGAGAATTCGAGTTCTGGTTTGCAATTATAAAAGTAATAACAATTTCTTTATTGATTGTTCTAGGCGTATTTTGGGTCATAATAAATTTCAATAATCCTAATTCTACAATTGGAATTCAAAATCTTTGGATCCATGGAGGATTTTTCTCAACTGGCATAAAAGGGCTACTGTTTTCTTTAGTATTAGTTATGTTCTCTTTTGGAGGTGTCGAGTTAGTTGGTATAGCAGCTGGAGAAGCAACAGATCCTCAAAAAATAATACCAAAAGCAATAAATCAAATTATTTGGAGAATATTACTTTTTTATATAGCTTCGTTATGGGTTGTAATGATGATCTATCCTTGGAATCAGATTGATACGACGATTAGTCCATTTGTTCAGATATTCTCACGGATTGGCATATCTTCGGCAGCAACAATTATAAATATAGTAGTTGTAACAGCGGCATTATCTGCTTATAATAGCGGACTTTATAGTAATGGGAGAGCATTATTGGGACTTGCCAGGCAAGGAAACGCACCCAAAAAATTAGCATGTATAAGTAAATCAGGCGTTCCTGTTCATGGAATACTAGTTTCTTCAGGATTGACACTATGTGCAGTAATTTTAAATTATATATTGCCAGACAAAATATTCATATTTTTAGTATCGATTGTAACTGTTGCTATAATAACAAACTGGGTTGTTATATTATTAACTCATTTGAAATTTAGAAAGAGTAAAACAAAACGAGAGGTTGAAAAATTAAAATTTAAATTGCCTTTATATCCATTATCTATATATTTTGCTTTAGCCTTTTTAGGTCTCATTGTTGTACTAATGGCTTTCCTTCCTGATATGCGATATTCGCTAATTATTGCACCCGTTTGGTTCTCGGTTCTATGTTTGAGCTATAGAATTAAGCAGTTTGTCCAAAAAAAAGATACTCCAAGTCCAATCATTTATTCAAAAATTATGAGTAAAAAAGTCGTAAATGAATGAGGAGTATAAAAGATTCTTCTTTCATGGGTTCCAATAAATTGATTCTTTTAAAATTTTAGCAGGATTACCACCTGCTAATACGTTAGCTGGAACATCTTTCGTAACTACGCTGCCTGCAGCGATAACCGAACCATCCCCGATTTTTATTCCTTTAAGTATTAGGCTATTGCAGCAAATCCATACGTTATCCCCGATTTTTATTGGTTCTATTTCTTCTTTTTCACTATTAAACTTATGATAGTCTCTATCCATTATACAGACATCCCATGAAATATTACAATTCGCTCCTATATCCACACTTTTGCCAGCATGTATTTCTGTTCTATCACCGATCCATGTGTTGTCTCCAATGTTTATTATTGATTTGTATTCATTGCCCCAAGCACTTATCTTTACCCCATTACAGAACTTAACTTTATTTCCAATGTTTATTTTAGCGTTTTTTTTAAGAATCTTCAATTTGCCTTCTACTCTTAGCAACGAACCACAAGAATCAAACTTATGCTTGGTTAAGATACCTTTTAGTACTTTAAATCCTTCTGAAATAATTTCTGCCAGATTTCTATCAAAATATTTTTTATACAATTTCGATAAGTAATTACTGCTTTGGCTTGACATAGTAAGTTCACCTTCCATTCTTTAATCTATCTACAAATTTTATGATATCAAAATCTCTGGAAATATATAATCTTTTAATTAGGTACTTATCATCATTCTCTTTATAGCAACCTCTTGTATTTAAAACTGCATATTTGTAATATCTTTTTATAATGTTTAGACTGGCTTGGTTATAAAAACCTGTAGGGTAGCAAAAGCCCGTAACCTCCTTATTGGTGATAGCTTCAATAGCTTTTTTCGAGTCAATGATCTCATGTTCTAATTGTTTCTGATCTAATTTTGTTAAATCTGGGTGAGTAATTGTATGAGACTCAAAGTTAATTAGGTCTGTCATTTCTAGCATTTGAGACTTTTTTAATATCGTTGATCCACCAATAAATCCCGAACAAACAAATATTGTTGCTTTTAAGTTATATTTTTTTAGTATTGGATATGCATATTGATAGTTATTCTCATATCCATCATCGAATGTTATGATTACTGGATTTGCAAAATCTTTAAAGTGATCAATGTCTTTAAAGGATATCGAAGTGTAGTTACTATCTTTTAAGTACTTCATTTGTTTATCGAACTCTTTTGGAGAAACAAAAAGTTCAGCTAAACCAAATACACTGTCGCTAACTGCGTGGTAATACAATATTGGCAACACAGCATTCTTGTTTTGGGAAGACTGCAGCGATTTATTAGAAGAAAAATGTGGACTAGCTATAGCATTAGATGTAGGTATAGATGTAGGTATAGATGTGGATGTAGATGTAGATATAGATATAGCTTTCATGGTTGGATTTACAATATTGTTGTTAGGCTTGCTGCATGAGGAGAATAAAATTATTAAGATAAGCGAAAGAAAAGATAAATACATTTTAGCCTTAATATTCAAAGTTCCACCTCCCACGAGAAATATAAAAAACAAGGAATCCATATAACTCCTTGTTTAGTAAAAAATGGGCCTTCAGGGACTCGAACCCCAGACCAACCGGTTATGAGCCGGTAGCTCTAGCCAACTGAGCTAAAGGCCCAAAAGCTCCTCAAGTAGGACTCGAACCTACGACCCTGCGGTTAACAGCCGCATGCTCTACCAACTGAGCTATTGAGGAATAATATCCTTTTTTAAGGATATTTAATATTATAAATTAATTTAAAACAAAATGTCAATATAATTTAGATAAAAGTTTTTTTGTATAAATTGCAATATTAAGTGACGTAGAAATTTCTGGTATAACTTTATTTCTTTTAAATACCGATAAAAATAACAGATGTTGGTAATTTTTAAGACTCTTGTAATGGAGATCATGGAGGTGGTATTATTGAATTACTTCGCGCATTCTTCAGACGATATAGGAAAACCTTGGCAATCAATATTGGAACATCTTGAACAAACTGCTGAAAAAGCAAGCTCGTATGCTTCCGATTTCAATGCGTCTGACTTTGGATATATCTGTGGCATGCTTCACGATTTAGGAAAATATTCGCAGCAATTTCAGCAAAAACTGCAAAAAGTAGCTTTACGGGTTGACCATTCAACTGCCGGGGCAAAAGAAGCCAAAAGCCTATATGGGGAAGCATGGGGTAAACTTTTAGCCTACATCATTGCAGGACATCACAGCGGGCTACCTGATTATGGGACTGCCGTATCCATCGAAGGAACTTTATATGCAAGATTAAATAAAAGGATAGAAGATTATTCTGCTTATAAAAACGAATTAGATTTGGATTCTATCAAACCTTTGCTCAAAATGCCTATTGCAACCTTTGATAAGAAACATCCAGGCTTTACAATATCCTTTTTTATCAGGATGATATATTCCTGTTTGGTAGATGCAGATTTTATTGATACTGAGAACTATATGTCTCCTGTATTGAAGCTTCGCGGGAACAATTCAGCCATATCACAATTGAATGATAAGCTCAGAGAATTTTTATCCAGTCTTTCGGTAACTGAAACTAAAATAAACATCAAACGTGGAGAAATATTAAAACGTTGCATAAGCATGGCTGAAACATCACTAGGGTTGTACACGCTTACCGTTCCGACCGGCGGTGGAAAAACTTATTCATCTCTTGCATTTGCGCTAACTCATGCAGTGTTTAATGACCTTAAAAGAATTATATATGTAATTCCTTATACTAGTATTATCGAACAAAATGCAAAAGTATTTAAAGACGTATTAGGTAACGAAAATGTTCTGGAACATCACTGTAATTATCAGTTTGATGAAGATAATTCAGAAGAGATTCAAAATATTAAAGAGAAATTAAAGCTTGCATCGGAAAACTGGAATATTCCGATCGTGGTTACTACGAATGTGCAGTTCTTCGAATCTTTGTTTTCAAATAGAAGCTCTAAATGCAGAAAAATACATAATATGACCAAAAGCGTTATTATATTTGACGAAGCGCAAATGCTACCTTTTCAATATTTAAAACCATGCCTCTTAGCATTGTCAGAATTGGTAACAAATTACGGTTCGACCGCTGTATTGTGTACTGCAACCCAGCCTTCAATAAATAAACAGCTACCTTCAACAATAAGCCCAATAGAAATAATGGAAGATCCAAAACAGTTATATGAAGATTTTAGAAAAGTCAGGGTTATCAGCAGAAACGAGATAGAAGATACCGCACTAACAGCAGAACTAAATCAACTTGAGCAAGTGCTTTGTATAGTAAATACTCGAAGACATGCAAAAGAAATTTTCAGTAGTCTTGAAGGAAATGTTTTTCATTTAAGTACATTAATGTGTCCGGTTCATAGGCAATCGGTACTTAAAGAAGTTAAGCAGTATTTAAGAGACAAGCTGCCTTGTAAAGTTGTATCGACTCAATTGATTGAAGCGGGCGTAGATATTGATTTCCCAATGGTATACCGTGCGATTACAGGAATTGACTCTATTGTTCAATCTGCTGGCAGATGCAACCGAGAAGGAGCATTAAAAGAAGGAACTGTTATTGTATTCAAGCCGGTTTCGGAATATGCAAAAATAAAAGGGTATCTAGAAAGAACAGCTAAAATTGCAGAAATGGTACTCAGAAAATTTGATGACCCTATTTCTCTTGAGGCAATAGATTATTATTTTAAGATGCTTTACAGCTTAGAAGGAAAGGAAGCCTTAGACAAAAAGGAAATCTTAAACTATTTCGAAGAAGGGCACAAGTCACTGGAATTTAATTTTAAGACTGCCGCAGAACAATTCAGATTAATAGAAAATGGAACATACTCCATAGTGATTCCTTATAATGAAGATGCACAAAGTCTTATAACCCAAGCACGATTCAGTCCTTACCCTCACAGTATGGCTCGTAAGCTACAGCCATATACTGTTTCAATTTATGAATTCGAGTACAAAACGCTACTTGAAAATTCTGCGTTGAAAACAATCAACGACAGCTTTGTTATTCTTGAAGATTTTGAAAGAAATTATGATAAAAGCACAGGACTTATTGTACCAAAAAATCCTATAGGTGAAGCTATTTTTGTATGAGAGAGGAGGAGAAATATGGGATACGGATTTAAATTAAAGGTGTTTGGAGATTATGCTTGTTTTACAAGACCGGAAATGAAGGTTGAGCGCGTTAGCTATGATGTTATTACTCCTTCCGCAGCGAGGGGCATAATCGAAGCAATTTACTGGAAACCGGCAATACTTTGGGTCATTGATAAAATTCATGTAATTAACGAGATCAAATTTACAAATATTCGAAGAAATGAAGTTAGTCAAAAAATTTCAGCTAAGAACGTAAAAACAGTTATGAATGGCGATGCTTCTCAATTGTATTTAACAGCGCCGAATTTCAGGCAGCAGAGGGCATCTATGGTATTAAGGGATGTATGTTATATCATTGAGGCACATTTTGAAATGACCAAAAAGGCAGGTGCTGAGGATACTGCCGAAAAACATTATAATATTGCGCTAAGGCGTATGCGCCAAGGTCAATATCATCACCAGCCTTGTTTCGGAACAAGAGAGTTTACCGCGAAGTTTGAGATCCTTGAAAATGATATTCCTAAGAGCTTTTACAGTAATGAAAAAGAATTTGATTTGGGCTGGATGTTATGGGACATCGATTTTCAAAACGGTATGACACCGGTGTTTTATAGATCAGCTTTGTGTGAAGGTGTGATTGATGTAAATGAGCTAAAGAAAGCGAGGTGACAAAACAAATGATTATCAATGCATTGAAAAATTATTATGAAATACTTGCAAGTGATGAAACGTCTGCCATTCCGCTATTTGGATACAGCAGAGCTAAAGTCGGATTTGCGCTTAACATCTCGACAGAGGGAGAATTAATTGATGTTATCAATTTGAAAGTAGAAGGTATTAAGGGTAAAAAGCTTGTGCCTAGTAATATTGACAGTGCCAGAGCAAAAAATTCGGTCAGGTAATATTTTAGCTAACTTTATGAGTGATAACAGCACTTATATTTTTGGCATTGACAACAAAGGCAAGCCCGAACGGTCTAAAGAGGCTTTCATGACATTTAAAGATTTGCATAACAAAATCTTAGGCACTGCAATAGGACATGCTGCAAAAGCAGTTCTGGCGTTTATAAATAATTGGGATGTTGACAAAGCAAAAAGTCATCATGTTTTACAAGACAATTTAGAACAAATTATAGAAGGCAATAATTTAGTTTTTATATTAGACGGGCAGACAGGATATTTGCATGATGAGATTGAAATCAAGCGTTTATGGGAACAATATAATTTAGACGATAATGAAGATATTGTTTGTCAATGTCTTGTGACTGGACAAATTTCCACTATTGCTAGGTTACATCCCGTTATTAAGAACATAAGAAATGCCCAATCAAGCGGTGCATCAATAGTATCATTTAATGCAAAGGCTTATGAGTCATATGAAAAAGAAAATGGCTATATTTCTCCAATAGGAAACCATATAGCATTCGAGTATACTGCAGTTCTTAATCATATGCTTGCGAGCAGCAAACAAAAAATACAGATTGGCGATGCGACAACTGTATTTTGGGCAGAGAGTTCAAGTGACATATATCCCAACTTAGCAATGCAACTGCTTAATCCAACTGCTGATGAGCAAAACGAGATTATAAATGACATTAAAATTCAAAATCTTATTAAAGACATTTTAATATCAGCAAAGTCAGGTAAATATATTCCTGAAAACATCTCTAAAGAAATTAACCCTCTAACCAAATTCTATATTCTAGGGTTATCTCCAAATGCAAGCAGAATATCGGTAAGGTTCTTTCATTCCGATACATTTGGGGGCTTTATAGAAAGAATGGCTGTACATTATAAGGATATAGAAATTGTAAAGGAATATGACAACAATATTGATAGCATTCCTATTGGACGATTAATCTTCGAGACAGTTTCACCCAAGAGTACTAATAAAGAAGTGAAACCTCTTCTATCAGGTGCTTTAATGCGTTCAATACTTAATGGAACTTTGTATCCTCAATCGTTTTATAACGCGATATTACAAAGGGTAAAGAACGATATTGAAATAAGAGTTAATTACGTTAGGGCTTCATTTATTAAAGCATACTTGTCAAGAAAAAGCAGGATAACAAATAACGAAAATTTAAAGGAGGTTTTAAAAGTGGCGCTAAACGAACAAACAACAGATAAAGCTTATCTTCTAGGCAGATTATTCGCGGTTCTTGAAAAGGCCCAGAAAGATGCAGGAAATGAAACTTTAAGAGCAAGATATTTTACATCTGCAATGACAACTCCCGGAGCAGTTTTCCCAATTCTGCTAAGGCTTGCACAGCATCATATTTCAAAATCAAATTATGGTTTTATCAATGATAAAAGAGTCGAAGCTATTTTAAACAATATTGAATGTTTTCCGGCACATTTGTCGTTAGACCAGCAAGGTATTTTTGCTTTAGGATATTATCAGCAAAGACCTAAGCTTTGGGAAAAACAGGAGAAAGAAAATCAAAATTCAAAGGAGGAAATTAAATGAGTAAAATTATCGAAAACCGATATGAATTTGTTATATTATTCGATGTAGAAAACGGAAATCCAAATGGCGATCCCGATGCAGGTAACATGCCACGTATTGACGCTGAAACGAATTATGGAATTGTCACGGATGTCTGTCTGAAAAGAAAGATAAGGAATTATGTGGAAGTAGCTAAGGATGATTGCGAAAATTATAAGATTTATGTAAAAGAAAATGTACCGCTTGATACTAACCGTAAGTGGGCGTATGAAAAGACAGAAATTAAAATACCTAATAAGACAGATGAACCAGAAGATGTTCAGGATTATAAAAAAGTGACTGCATTTATGTGCAGCAATTTTTTTGATATCCGCACGTTTGGAGCAGTTATGACTCTTAAATATAACTGTGGGCAAGTCCGGGGACCGGTTCAGATTAACTTCGCAAGAAGTATTGAGCCAATTGCGCCAAATGAATTGACCATTACAAGCTGTACAGTTGCAAATCAGGACGAAAAGAGTTCTAAAATGGGCAGAAAACATATAGTTCCTTACGCATTATACAGAACAGAAGGCTACGTTTCGGCAAAAATCGCTGCTAAGACCGGATTTTCAGAGGATGATTTGGAGCTTCTCTGGAAGCAATAATAAACATGTTTGAACATGACCATGCAGCAGCGAGAGGAAAGATGGCGGTCCGCAAATTAATTGTATTCAAGCACAACTGTGCTTTGGGAAATGCACCTTCTCATAAGTTATTCGAGTTGATAAATGTTTCTAAAAAGAATGAAGAAAAACCTGCTAGAAATTACAGTGACTATGATGTTAAAATCGATGATTCAGAAGTGCCCAGCGGGGTTTCAATAATTGAAAAATTATGATTTCTAAATATACCGATGATGATTTGCTAATGCTATCAGGTATCCAACATTTGCTTTTTGTCAGCGCCAATGGGCATTAATACATATCGAGCAGCAGTGGAAAGAAAATGTTGGAACAATTGAAG
>CAVYEU010000031.1:0-49049 GCA_963767415.1 uncultured Eubacteriales bacterium | reverse complement strand
CTAATTACTTTTATAACTATGGGTGACCCTTCAATAGACTTTACTAAAAGGGTAGCCATCGAAATGCAAAAGAATGGTACAGACTTGATAGAATTTGGAATTCCGTTTAGTGATCCTATAGCAGAAGGCCCAGTTATTCGAAAGGCCAGTGAGAGAGCACTAAAGAACAATATTACAATAAGAGATATGATGGTAGCAGCAGCAGAGATTGGGAATACAGTAACAATACCAATGGTTTTTATGCTTTATTATAATTGCATATTAAAGTATGGAGTACCTCGTTTTTTTGATGATTGTAAAAATTCAGGTATAAGTGGGTTAATTATCCCTGATTTGCCATATGAGGAAAGGGATGAAATTGACATGATTTCGAATAAATATCCAATAGATGTTATTTCATTAGTATCGCCTACATCAAAGAGACGTATAGAAAAGATTACAAAAGAGGCTAAAGGATTCTTATATTGTGTATCATCACTAGGGGTCACAGGATTAAGAAGTAACTTCGAAACAGATTTTGAAGAATTTTTCAATGAAATAGATAAATATGCTAAAATTCCAACAGCTATTGGATTTGGTATTTCAACACCAGATCATATAAGGAACTTAAAAAAATATTCAGATGGGTTGATTGTAGGAAGTGCATTTGTAAAAATAGTCGAGCAGTATGGAGGAACACAAGAAACAATAGATAGAATCGGTAAATTAGTGCGTGAACTAAAGGATGCATTATAATCTTACTATACTTGCTGAGGTAATAATTTTTTTAATGAGGCAAGTATTAACATGTACTGACGGTTACAAAAATGTTATTTTGTAACCTAGTACAGTATATAAAATAATGAATAAATCTAAATTTTTTTGGAACAATAAAATAGGATAGTAAATCAATTATACAAAAATAATACGGAAGGACGATAAAAATGTCTAAACTTATTGTTTCTAAAGGGATGCCTTTAAAAGGTACTGTAAAGGTTAGTGGTGCAAAGAACTCTGTATTACCAATTATTGCAGCGGGACTGCTAGCCGATGGTGAGTGTATCATAGAAGATGTTCCGATTTTAAATGATGTGCTAGTAATGTGTGAATTATTAGAGTCTTTAGGTGCGCAAATAAAGGTTTGCAAAGAGCAGAATAGAATACATATAAACTCAGATAAAATATCAAATACTGTAGCTCCATATGAACTTGTTAACAAATTAAGGGCTTCGTTTTTAGTTATGGGACCCTTAATTGCGCGGGTTGGAAGTGCAAAGATATCTTTACCAGGAGGATGTGCTATTGGTTCAAGACCTGTTAATTTACATCTAAAAGGATTTAGCAATATGGGAGCGGTAGTATCCCAAAATCATGGATATATAGAGGTTAGAGTTGATTCGGAGTTGGTAGGGAATAAAATTTACTTAGATTTTCCAAGCGTTGGAGCAACTGAGAACATTATGATGGCTGCCACTTTATCTAACGGTCAGACAATTATTGAAAATGCGGCGATTGAACCAGAAATAGTTGACTTAGCAACATTCTTAATCTCTATGGGGGCTGATATAAGAGGCGCGGGAACAGATACCATTCGGATAATTGGTGTTAAAAGATTGATTGGTTGCACACACTCCATAATTCCTGACAGAATTGAAGCTGGAACCTTTATGATAGCTGCAGCGATTACAGGAGGGGACGTTACTATACAAAATGTTGTTCCAGACCATCTTAAACCAATTACTGCTAAATTAAGAGAAACAGGGGTAGAGATTTCTGAAGAATTATCTATTATTAGGGTTAAAGGAACAGGCTCAATAAAAGCAGTTGATATTAAAACCTTACCATATCCAGGTTTTCCTACTGACATGCAGGCGCAAATAACATCATTGATGAGTAAAGCTGAAGGTACAAGTATTATAATTGAAACAATATTTGAAAATAGATTTATGCATATTAGTGAATTAAAAAGGATGGGAGCGAACATTAAGATTGAAGGTAGAAGCGCAATAATTGAAGGGCGCGGGGCATTAACAGGAGCACAAGTTAAAGCGACAGATTTAAGGGCAGGTGCAGCACTTATTTTGGCGGGTTTGTGTGCAGAGGGAATAACAGAGATACTTGATGCAGACCATATAGACAGAGGATATGATGGCATTGACACAAAATTATGTTTGATAGGTGCAAATATTCATAGACAGAACTAATTTTGTATAATTAGCTCTTACTTTTTAAGATCAAAATTTCATTCTTATAATTACTTTTTGGGTATTTTTCTAACAGGGTATTTATTGAACTTGCCATTAGATTTTTATCCCCAATCCTATATCCTACCCAAGCTAAATAGAAGTAGCAGTCGTCTGAAAAATAATCATTTTGTTCTAACTTAACCGATAGGTTAAAATATTGGATAGCATCTGTAAGTTGTCCTTTTTGATATAGTTGATAACCCTTGTTATAAGCTAATAATGCTGCTTTTTGAAAGCAATTTTCAGAAAGACTCTTATACCTTTTTTGTGCCTCTATACTTAGAAGGGAATAGTTGTATTCTGGAGATATTAAAGTTGCGCATTCAAGTATACGATCATTTTTGTATTCCTCCTCAGCCCTATTCAAGATATCATACGCTAACTGAATTTCACTTTGCTTCGATACTTCTCTTTTAATCTGTGTACCCTTTTTTATTATTTCATCTTGTGCTGAAGTTACTTTCTTATCTAGAATACTTACATCATCATCTAATTTCTTGTTCTCTTCCAATAATGAATCTACATTGTATCTGAATTTAATTTTTTCATTTTCTTGCATTGATAATTGATTTTTATATTCATTAATATTCTTGTTAAACTTTTTTTGACTATATGCTGTAAGTAATAATACGATAAAGGCACAAGTAAATAACATAACTGCGTATAAAAGTATCGTATTTTTCCTACTAATATTTTTATTCATTTATATTCACTCCAAGAGCTTCGTATTATAATATCTTTCTGATCTAAATCTTCTAGCCTGTTCAATAGCTTGTACTTCTTCCACTGATAATAAATGCTTTGATTTTCCAGAAACAATAGCTTTTGCATATGTGCAAGAGCTATCTCTAGAATATACTCCATTTATAACAACGCCAGTGTCGCTATCATTTAATAATGCGACTACAAAGCTTAAATCTCCGCTAACATTATCAAATGAATTATATCGTATTATTCCAACTTTTTGTATACATTCAAAAAGATTTCTTTCTAAATGGTTTAATCGTTTTTCGAATTCAGTACTTTTATCTTTTACTTCATTTACGGTTAGAACATATTTTTCTAGCTGTTCTTCTATAGTCTTATTATCTATATCTTTAAGAAAAATATTATGTTTCTTGCTGATCTTATTTATCTTTAATCTATTTAATAGTGTAAATATAAATAGAGTCAATAATAAAATAAGATTAGCTAGCAGTATGAACGCAATTATTTCTGGGTTGTTATCTAGATTCATTAATATCACCTTTTTTATAGTTATAATTTTAAGATTGAAAGCCAAATGTTTCACGTGAAACATTTTTGAATATAATTTTATACTTGTCGATGTTATAATCTTTTTGATGAGGCAAGTATAAACATGTACTGACAGTCACGAAAATACAACATTGTAACCATCAGTGCAGTATATTCTTAACTGATCGTATTAAATTTATTTATTATTCTATCTAATTCATCGTTTGAATAGTATTCAATCACTATTTTCCCCTTTTTATTGTTATTAGAATGAAGTATTACCTTAGTTCCTAATATGTTCTTTAGTCTATTTTCAATTTCAATAAACTCTTCATTTATTTGGTTTAATCTTTTCTTTTTGTTTGGAAATGAATATCTTTTAACTAATTCCTCAGTATCTCTTACACTTAAATCATGATCTATAATTTTTTTAGCAGCTTCGATGCGAAGTTCATGATTTTCAATAGCTAAAAGAGCTCTAGCATGTCCGCTTGAGATAAATCCATTTATAACATATTCCTTAACTTCATTATTTAGACCTAGGAGCCTTAAAGAATTTGTAATAGCAGGTCTGCTTTTTCCTACAGAAATCGAAACCTCTTCCTGTGTTAGATTATGCTCATTTATCAGTCTATTAAATGCCTCAGCCTCTTCAATTGGATTTAAGTCTTCCCTCTGCAAATTTTCAACTAGGGCAATCTCCATAACCTTTTTATCAGTTACATCCTTAACTATTACAGGTATTGTTGTCATTTCAGCGATTCTTGCAGCTCGGTAGCGTCTTTCTCCTGCAATTATTTTATATACTTCGTCTTCTTTTCTCACAATAATGGGTTGTACCAGACCATGATCTTTGATTGACTGAGCCAATCTCGCAAGTTTTTCATCGTCGAATCTTTTCCTTGGCTGGTTTAAGTTTGGTTCAATATCGTTTATTTTTAATTCAAGCATTCCATTATTCTCATGTCCTTTTTCTAATACATCTTCTTGTTCAATATTGATTAATGCACCAAGTCCTCTTCCAAGACCTTTCCCAGATCCTTTCTTTTTTAACTGCATTTTCTTCATCCTCCTACATAGTTTTCAAGTATTTCTTCTGCTAAATCTCTGTACCCTTCAGCACCTTTTGACTTCTGGTCATACATAATTATTGGCACTCCATGGCTTGGAGCTTCACTAAGTCTAACATTTCGAGGAATGATTGTTTTATAAACCTTCTTCTTAAAGTACTTTTTTACTTCTTCAACAACCTGTATAGACAGATTGGTTCTAGCATCAAACATAGTCAATACTACGCCTTCTATCTCAAGTTTTGAATTTAAGTGTTTTTGCACCAATTTTACTGTTTCCATAAGTTGACTCAAGCCTTCAAGCGCGTAGTATTCGCATTGGATTGGAACTAATATACTATCTGCAGCAGTTAATGCATTTATTGTTAGTAGTCCCAAAGACGGTGGGCAATCAATAATTATAAAATCAAATCTTTCACGAATATCCTCTAGGGCCCTTTTAAGTTTCATTTCTCTTGAAATTTCTGTCACCAGTTCGACTTCGGCTCCTGCTAATTGTATATTTGATGGGCAGAGCTTTAGATTTTCAATTGATGTTGCCAATTCAGTATCTTTAATGGGTACTTCGTTTATCAAAACATCATATATTGATACCTCGATATTTTTTTTGTTTATCCCAAGACCACTTGTAGCATTTCCTTGCGGATCATTATCTATCAATAATATTTTCTTACCATGACTTGCAAGATATGAACTAATATTTATTGCAGTTGTTGTTTTGCCTACTCCGCCTTTTTGATTAGCTACAGCAATGATCCTCGTCAAAAGCAGTACCCTCCTTTAGTATGTCAATTATTATCAAGATTCATTTTTCTTTAATGTGAATTATATACTACATAAAATTAATACACAATATAAAAAGTAATATAGCAATAAATGTTTCACGTGAAACATTTATTGCTCAGTGCCCGCTAATACTTGCCTCATTAAAAAAAATTATTACCTCGGCAAGTATATATTAGAACCATCTTCTAATTTTTCTTCATAAACAAGTTTATCTTTGCAAAATACCAATATCCACTTTAAAAGATTATCCATTTGGAAAAGTTCACTAATACTTGAATATTTATTTATCTGCTCTTTCGCTTCAGTGATCTTTTTTTGTAGTGTACTTTCATTACATTCATCTTCTTTTTTGATGTATTTAACTTCAAATATTGCATTGTATGGGGTGACAATACCTGATCTCGGAAGTAGTGCAATATCTATATATCCATTACCTGGCACCTCATACTCACTTTCTACATAGTATATTTTACTCATCATAAAATAAGTTACCATTATTATCTTTATATACTTTTCATCAAATTGTATCCGATAGCTATCGCCGCTAATATCTCCACCTCTTTCAGGTGGTGAAATAAGCGGCGATACGCTTCTGGATAACGGTTTCCAAGATTCTGGTGAAGTAAAAACTTCACCAGAATCAGGAATCCTGTTTATAAAATCACGGTTTGATAGTTTGTTTAAAGTGGCATTTATTATTTTCTGCTATTGTTTTATAATCACTTATACCATACGGTAATTTTTTTTTCATAGTTTATGCTCCTAATATATTAGTTCTAAAAATAAAATAAGAAGTATAATAATTTATTTGTCCTTCTTTAATTTAGAAAAGGCAGCGGCAAAAGGTGAATTAAAAGGTTCTGAATTATTTTGATGTTTTAAATAATTTGAGACTTCTCTTTTATCAACTTTTTCTCCTTTGCGTTTTTTAAAGTCTGAAAGTTTTTCGCGATATCCACAGTTGCATATAAAGCTCTTATTGTCACCGTCACCCTTTATTTCAAGATTTTTATGGCAATCAGGGCATCGTGCGTTTGATGTTTGAGAAACATTTTTTCGATAGCCACACTCTCTATCTTGGCATACAAGCATTTTTCCCTTCTTGCCATTAACTTCTAAAAGAAATTTCCCGCAGGCACATCTTTCTTTAGTAACATTATCGTGCTTGTATGAATTGCTATTTGCAATGACAGCACTCACAAGTTTTGATGCATAAGCTTTCATTTCTGATATAAATGATGAAGGATTTGATTTACCTTTACTAATAAGCGAAAGTTGTTGCTCCCATTTGGCAGTAAGTTCTGGTGATTTTAAATCAGCAGGTACAATATCAATTATCTGTATTCCTTTGGATGTAGGAAATATTTCCTTCCCTTTTCGCTCAATATAAAAAGTATTGAATAATTTCTCAATAATATCTGCTCTTGTTGCTGGAGTCCCAAGTCCGCTTGTGTTCTCTATAGCTTCCTTTAGAGATTTATCTTGTATAAATTTTGAAGGGTGTTCCATTGCAGACAGAAGAGTTGCTTCGTTATACCTCGCTGGAGGCTTTGTTTTTCCATTTATAATTTTTGTTTCGGTCATATTTCCAGTTTGACCTATACAAACATTAGGCAACGACTGGTCATTATCTTCATTATCGTCATCATCCTCCAGTTTCCCAAAACCTTCATAAACAGCTTTCCACCCCATGGCTTTCACAATTTTTCCTTTAGCTGAAAATATTTCTCCTTTTGTGTCAATCTTATAATTGTTTGTTCATACTCAAATGGAGGATATAAGACAGCAATGAATCTTTTTACAATTAGATCATAAATATGTCGTTCTTCTCCACTTAGAGCAGATAAATTAACATATTGTTCAGTTGGGATAATTGCATGATGGTCTGTAACCTTACTATTATCTACAAAACGTTTTGTTACTGAAATTCCATTTTTGAGAATGTTTTGAGTTAATCTTGCATAAGGACCTATAGAAATATTTTTTAAGCGATCAGTTAATGTAGGAACTAAATCTTCGGTAATATATCGAGAATCAGTTCGTGGGTATGTGACTAATTTATGGAGCTCATATAGCTTTTGCATTATAGAAGAAGTCTGTTTCGCTGAGTAGCTATACTTACGGTTGGCATCACGCTGAAGTTCTGTAAGGTCATAAGCAAGCGGAGGCAGTTCTTTTTTAGATTCTTTACGAACATCTATTATCTTACCAATTTGTCCTGTTACTTTAGATATAATAGTAGTTGCTTGTTCCTTGTCAAATATTCGGGTTTGTCCCGAATTTCTATCCTGCCAAGTTACATTAAAACCGAGAATCATTGAATTTATAGACCAATAATCTTTGGGAATGAATCTTTTTATTTCATTTTCGCGTTCTACAATCATGGCCAATGTTGGAGTTTGAACCCTACCAGCAGAGAGTTGTGCATTGTATTTGCAGGTGAGGGCACGAGTTGTATTAAGGCCAATGAGCCAATCTGCTTCAGCTCTACTCTGAGCTGACATATATAAATTGTCATATTCTTTTGAGGGTCTTAAATTTTGGAACCCTTCTTTTATAGCTTTATCAGTTTGGGAAGAAATCCATAAGCGTTTAATTGGCTTATGAAATCCTGATTTTTCAATTATCCATCTTGCTACTAACTCACCTTCCCGACCTGCATCAGTGGCAATTATAAGCTCATCAACATCATTCCTAAAAAGTAGACTTTTTACGATACCATACTGTGTTGAAGTTTCTTTTATTACAACAAGATCCATTTTTTTAGGAAGTATCGGAAGATCTTCGAGATTCCAGGATTTATATTTACCTCCATATGCCTCGGGATCAGCAAGGGTTACCAAATGTCCAAGTGCCCATGTAACTATATACTTGGCACCTATTAAACATCCGTTAGTTTTTTGATTACAACTAAGAACCTTTGCAAGTTCCTTGCCCACAGATGGCTTTTCAGCTAAAACTAAAATTTTGCCCATTATAAGTTTCCTTTCTTAATATTAATCTGCAACAGGGTACGATCCTAAAATTTTATAAAACGTTGTTTTCCTATTAACCATTTGTAGTGCATCTTTTATATCAATATCATCTTTATGACCTAAAATATCTATAAAAAATATATAATTGCCAAGTTTATTTTTAGCAGGCCTTGACTCTATGCGAGTCATATTAATATTCCAAATAGATAAAATATCAAGTATTCTATAAAGGCTTCCTGGCTTATCTTCTGTGGAAAAAATTATTGATGTCTTGTCTTTCCCTGTCTTACTAGCCTCACTTTTTGCGATGACTACAAACCTTGTTGAATTATTATCTTCATCCTGTATTCCACTTTCATAGATATCAACATTGTAAATATGTGCTGCAATTGCGGAGCCTATTGACGCAGTATCTATATTCGCATAGTTAGCAACCTGTATAGCAGCTTCTGCTGTACTATATACAAATCGGATTTCTGTATTTTTAAGCTTATTGCTTATATATTTTCTGCATTGACCAATAGCTTGAGGGTGGGATAATAAATATTTAATTGATTCAATTGACATTCCCTTCTTAATTAAAAGGTTTTGTGTTATGGGAACAATAATTTCAGTCTTGATTTTGAGATCAACATCAAATGCTAACATATCAAGTGTTACATTTATACTACCTTCAATCGAATTTTCTATTGGAACTATAGCTTCGTCAATTTCATCACTGATTACAGCCTGTAATATTTCTGGAATATTCGCATATGAACACTCTTTAAAATCATCTTTTCCTTTCGTATATACATATAGTGCCTCATGTGAAAATGTTCCCTGCGGCCCTAGGAATCCTATTTTTGTCATAGCATATTCCTCAACTCTAACAAAAGAATCTTTGATTATTTATTTGCCCAACAAGTGCAGTATATTATACTTTTTATTAAGTTGCAATATCACTATATTTAATGCTACACTTTCAAAGTGTGAGTTGTTACTATTCAGTTTAGGAGTTTCTATGATTGATGTTTGTTTATTAGGAACAGGTGGGATGATGCCCCTTCAAAATAGATGGCTGACATCCCTCCTTGTAAGATATAATGGAAGAATGATATTGATTGATTGTGGAGAAGGCACTCAAATTCCTCTTAAATCTGCTGAATGGGGATTTAAAGCAATTGATGCTATCCTTTTGACTCATTATCATGCAGATCATGTTACTGGACTGACAGGATTACTATTGACATTAGGTAATTCGGGTCGTCGAGAACCGCTCATAATCGTTGGCCCTCCTGGCATTCAGAAGGTAATTGAGGGAATGACAGTCATAGCTCCAAATCTACCATTTGAGATAAAATTAAGTGAAGTCTTAAATAGCAAGGACTTTCAAATGCATATCAGCGGTATGCATTTAAGTTGCCTATTTGTAGATCATACACTTCCATGCCTCTCATATTCAGTTGAGATTAAAAGACAAGGAAAATTTGATATTGACCGTGCAAAATCTCTTGATATTCCGGTTAATTATTGGAATTCTCTACAAAAAGGAGAGAACGTAAATTACAAAGATCAGGTTTTCATTCCTTCAATGGTTTTAGGCAATCCAAGAAAAGGCATTAAAGTCTCTTATTGCACGGATACCAGACCTACAGCGGAACTATCAAAGTTTATTTGCCAGTCAGATTTATTTATATGCGAAGGTATGTATGGAGATGATGAGGATTATAATAAAGCTGTATCTAAAAAGCATATGATGTTTAAAGAAGCAGCAGAGCTTGCTAAACAAGCAAATGTTGATGAAATGTGGCTTACACACTTTAGTCCAGCACTGGTAGACCCAAGCCAGTATATCGAAGCTGCAAAGAGGATATTCATCAATACATACATTGGAACTGATTTATTAATTAAAACACTTCGGTTTCCAGACTAAGGGTTCATGGAATAATAGTGGAGGTATTTAAATGCAGAATAGTTCTGAAGATAAAAGGCTAGATACAGCTAAGCCAAGTATAGCTCAAGGTAGTATTTTATTCTCAATATGTACATTACTGGTTGTTTTAATTGGTACAAGATTTCAAAAAGATTCATTTTATCTTGGCATAGCTGTTACTGAAGTTTTACTAATTTTATTTCCATGTACAATTTTTCTTCTTGGGTTCAAATTCGATGTAAAAAAAATACTGAGATTAAACGGCGTAAGTATTAAAGGTCTATTTCTAATTCTAGGGGTTATGATTTTTTCAATACCAGTTATAGGTGTAATAAATATAATAGATTTATTACTTATCAAACAGTTTTTTGGCAAAGTAAGTATTTTTGATATCCCCTCCCCAAATGGGATATTGGGCTTATTTCTGCATTTTTTATTCGTGGCTGGCTTTGCTGCTATATGTGAGGAAACTTTATTTAGGGGTGTATTACTTAGAAGTTTTGAAAGGTTTGGTAATCTTTTTGCAATCTTACTATCTTCATTCTTATTTGGTCTTATGCACGCTGATTTTGAAAGATTTATAGGTACTTTCTTATTAGGCTGTCTTATAGGTTTTTTCGTTTATCGATCAGGTTCTATTTTCTATGGAATGTTTGCACATTTTGTTAATAACAGCGCTGCAGTTTTAATTTTATTTCTATCATCTAGAGCATCTTTATTAATAAAAAACACCGATTCCCAAAAAGGGCTAGAAATGTTCGATAGCTTTTTTACAAAGCCATCTCTCCAAGCTATGATTACATTAGCAATACTTTTAATATTTGGCATCTTTTTTTGTGGTATAGTTGGAATATTAATATATTTTTTTATTAAGATTACATCGAAATCTAAAGAAGATAAAGATGACAAAGGGATGGTGAGTGACATGGGACGGTTCCTTGACACACAGCTGTGTGTCAAGGAACCGTCCCATGTCACTCACCATCCCTTTGTCATCCGGAAAGTAACTGGTTTATTGTGGCTATTACCAGGAATAACAATTATAGGATTTATTTATTACGCACAAGGATTAATGTTACTTGGACTAAAAAATGTTTTTGTCGATTTTGTCTTATACTTACTGAGGTCATAAGGTGACAAAGGGTGGGACACGGGGACAGGTTCCTTGTCCCTCTCTTGAGAGGGACAAGGAACCTGTCCCCGTGTCCCACCCTTTGTCACCTAAAATTAATATATATAACTTAAATAATTGATAGATGCCCAGCCTTGTATGTTATTAATACTTATTTGCATCCAACTGCCATCTTGTGAATATCCAATGACCCTAGCATATTGATTTTGTGACAAACAGCCTAAAATCTTTGCTGTATAAGATGGATTGTTTCGTATATTTAAGGTATATGCATTTTTTATGGTTACGTATTCTCCCTTTTGCAAAGCTGCTATAAAGGCACCCCAAATCCAGCCTTCTTTTCCTTGATAGATTACGTTATACCATCCTGAAGAGTAGCTATTAACATATATTATGCTTTCACTTGGTATTGCAAATAGTATATTTGAATTATCTGATGGTGCAGAACGAAAGTTTACCCAACTGGTATTGTCCGAGATTTTTGCAAATGTTCCAACATTTACAGGGTAAGGATTAGTTGGAGTTGGGGTTGGAGCTGGTGTTGGAGTCGTATCATCAACTATATTTATATATCTTGCAGGAATGTATCCACTATTAATATCAGCCATGCTTATGAAATATCTTTTTGTCCCTTGAATTCCACCGTAATCTTGATTAGTGGTTGACTCGTATGTAAATGCACCTTGAACTCCGTTTGATGATCCCCATTGATCAAAGATAACTACGTGAGTACCAGGATAATCCAGAATATCCATGTGTTCAATTTGGCTTAGATCAATTTTTTTAAAATAGCTATCAAGAAGAGTAGATGTTGACAATTTATAATCTTTAATATCAAAAACCGCTTGTACAAACCCAGAACAATCAAGGCCAGCAGTTCCAGGTACATATCCTATTACTCCATTAGCATCAATGTTTCCAGTATAAGCACCTTGTTTAACAGCATCTAAAAAATTATTCCATGGCTCATCTTCAGAGCTAGAATCAATGCTATCAAGTCCACCCCAACAATATGGTATACCTGTCATTTGACTGGTGGTAGAATTACTTAATTGTTTAGGGAGCGTGACTATTGAAAGATATTCAGAATCAATATTTGTATTGTTTGTTTTCGAGAAAGTCCATGGTAGGTTTACAATGCTAAGAGCACGTTGCTCTGCTTGGCTTCTTGTTATTGGGGTTTGATTTGTAGCAAATACAGAATGGCTTGTTTGAAAGAATACGATTGTAATAAATAACATACTTACTATGTACATTGTTTTTTTCATTGTAATCTTCCTCCTATTCTAGAACTATAATTTTATTACATTCTTATTGCTAATCCTGGCCAGGAAAAATTTTCAATGGTTTTAAATGGTTAATATTTTAAATCAACCAATAATATAATTGGGAGTACTTAAAATCTTTGATAAATCTTTAAAATATTTTTGTCTCGAATATTTTTGTTGTTATTTTATGGGTATTTTTGTGTTGGGTATTTTTATTATGTTTTTATGGATATTTTATCTCAGATATATACTAAAATGTTTATTTTTTCCTCTATCTTAATTTTATACTATTGCTTTATATGGTGTCAAGAGCTTATTTACTACATAATGGCAGGATCATGATTCCATAATATGGAATTTATGGAATTTTATATCAGAAAGATATATATATATTCCTAAAATATGGATAAAAATTGAGAATTATAGTACAGATATATAGGTTTGATCCTATAAAATACTATTATTTAAAATTATTCAAGATAGACAAAACAGGTAAACATTTGATACAATTAAAAACATTAAAATTATTATAGGAAAAAGGAGACTACACTATGAATAAAGTTATCTTATTAGGTAGATTGGGAAAAGATCCAGTTCTAAAATATACTAATGTGAATAATACTGCTGTTTGTGACTTCACGTTGGCCGTTAATAGAAGGTTTAATAAGCAAGGTGCAGAAAAACAGACTGATTTTTTTAATATAATTTTTTGGGACAAAACTGCAGAAATCTGTAGCAAGTATTTGACAAAAGGAAGACAGATCGTTGTTGTTGGTAGAATAGAGAATAGACACTATGATGATACTGAAGGTAGGCGTCACTATATTACAGAAATAATTGGTGAAGAAATGCATTTCGCAGATAGCAAAAAGGGGGATGAGCCACAGGGCGGAGGAAATCCTACACAATTTGGTGTGAGTGAAGATTCAAATCCTACTGGCTTCAGGGCAATTGAAGAGGGAGACGACTTACCATTCTAAAAGATTATAGGGCATTATTATTCCGTGAGTCCTAGGGGATGAAAACAAATGATTAGAAGCATGACTGGATTTGGAAGAGGTAAGGCTTATATTGACTCAAAAGAATTTTTAGTTGAACTAAAGACTGTTAATCACAGATATCTTGATGTTTCAATAAAAATGCTTAAGCAGTTGTCATTTATTGAAGATAAGGTTAGAGGGATTATAAGTAAAAATATTTCAAGAGGCAAACTTGACATATACATTAGCTTTAATGATTACACAGAAAGTGCAAAAAATATCTCTGTTGATATCCCGTTAGTTAAGGCATATAATGAGGCTATAAATACAATTTGTGATTGCTTAGGGACAGGAAATGATGTTCGTACTTCAACAATTTTAGAGTTGCCAGATGTTTTAAAAGTAGAAAAAAAAGAATATACAGAAGATGAGATCTGGTATATACTTGAGCCTACTTTAAAAAACGCTATAAGCTCATTAATATCGATGCGGGAAATCGAAGGCGTAGAATTAAAAGCAAGTTTATTAGAAAAATTAGTGTATGTTGAAAAATTACTTGAAGAAATTAAGGAGCTTGCTACAAGTGTTATTAGTGACTATAGAATCAAACTACAGAACAGAATAAAAGAAATCTTTGATCAATTAGTAGTTGATGAAAATAGATTAGAGCTTGAAGTAGCTTTGCTTGCAGATAGATGTAGCATAGATGAAGAAATAGTAAGATTAGCAAGCCATATAAATCAATTTAGGGGAACCATTGAGATAGATCAGCCAATTGGTAGGAAATTAGATTTCTTAGTTCAGGAAATGAATAGAGAAATTAATACCATAGGATCAAAAGCAAATAACTTACTGATTACTCGAAATGTTGTTGAATTAAAGAGCGAGCTTGAAAAGATAAGAGAACAGGTGCAAAACATTGAATAAATTCGTATTTAGTAGATTAACTTAAGAAAGGGTTTGAGTTTTTCATGGTTTTGCATTATTACGTCGGAGGTTACAAATGAAATTAATAAACATTGGGTTTGGGAATATTGTATCGGCGAATAGACTTATTGCAATTGTAAGTCCGGAATCTGCACCTATAAAAAGGATAATTCAAGAAGCTAGGGAAAGAGGTATGTTGATTGATGCAACATATGGCAGACGCACAAGAGCAGTAATAATTACAGATAGCGATCATATTATTTTATCAGCAGTGCAACCTGAAACAGTAGCTCATAGATTGAGCACAAAAGATACTTCTGGTGAAGATGTTATTGAGGAATCAGAAGATGAGTAGGGGACAAATAAATGTTTTATAGAGGATTATTAATTATTGTTTCTGGCCCATCAGGAACAGGAAAAGGTACAATATTAAAAGGTTTGCGTGAAAAGAACCCAAATATTAAAATATCAATTTCTGCTACAACAAGGGATTCTAGAGTAGGAGAGGTTAATGGAGAAAATTATTTCTTTAAAAATGTGAATGAATTTGAAACTATGATAAAAGAAAATGAATTATTAGAATGGGTTAACTACTGCGGTAATTTTTATGGAACCCCTAGAAAGAATATTGAGGATTTGACTTCAAAAGGAATTGATGTAATACTAGAAATAGAAGTTGAAGGGGCTTTAAATGTAAAGTCAAAATATCCTAGCTGTGTTTTGATATTTGTATTGCCACCTTCGTATAAAGAGCTAAGAAAAAGGATTGAAGGAAGAGCTACAGAAGATGATTCAATAATAACCAGAAGACTTGAAAAGGCAAATAATGAAGTAAAGAACATTGGAAAATATGATTATTTTGTAATTAATCAGAATATTGAACAAGCTGCAGATGAAATAAACAGCATAGTTACAGCTGAAAGATTGAAAATATCGAGGTATAATAATGTGCTATAGACAATATTATAAATTGGAGGCATGAACTATGAGCATAAAAAAGGTACATAAAAAAGACACCAATATGATTGAACCACCGATAGATATATTATTAAAAAAAGCTGACAGTAGATATACCTTAGTTGTAATGGCAGCCAAAAGAGCAAGAGAACTAACAAAGGGTTCTCATAAGCTGACTGAATGTACATCTGAAAAACCTGTGACTATAGCAATTAATGAAATTAATGAAAATAGAATAACTCATATTAAAACAAAAGGCGGTATTAAATAATATTTAAGGATATAGCGAGACTTAAGCAAGACTTATTGCTGATATTTGTTTGAAGGATGATGCTTATATGTTAAGTGGAAAAACAGTTTTATTGGGTGTATGTGGAGGAATCGCTGCTTATAAAGCAGTTGATATCGCAAGCAGGTTAAGAAAGATTAATGCTGATGTTTATACTGTAATGACTGATAATGCAAAAGAATTTGTAACGCCACTAACTTTCCAATCAATCACAAATAATCTAGTTTTAAATAATATGTTTGATGAAACTAAAAATTGGGATATTGCACATATTTCTTTAGCAACGATTGCTGATATAGTCATTGTAGCGCCTGCAACTGCGAACATTATCGGGAAGATTGCAAATGGAATAGCTGATGATTTCTTGACAACCATTATAATGGCAACAAAAGCTAAAGTTGTGTTTGCTCCTGCCATGAATTCAAATATGTATGAAAACCAAATTGTACAAGAAAATATTCGAAGATTAAAGTGTCTGGGATTTTTGTTTATTGAATCTGATGTAGGAAGAATGGCATGTGGGACATATGGTGTTGGACGGTTAGCTGAACCGGAAGTGATAGTAAAAAATATAACTAGAATATTATCACATATTGATGTAGATTATTCTGGCAAGAATATACTTATAACGGCAGGACCAACTAGGGAGTATATTGATCCGGTAAGATATATATCCAATTGCTCTTCAGGAAAAATGGGATATGCTCTTGCAAAAAGAGGTTTTTTACGGGGTGCGAAAGTAAAGGTTATAACAGGACCTGTTAGTATAGATGAAATTAAGGGTATTGAATTCAAGAGTATAAATACAGCTATTGAGATGCGTGATGAGGTCTTAAAGAATCTGAATGAGTATGACATTATAATTATGGTAGCTGCTGTAGCTGACTATAGATGTGAGACAAAAGCCACAAATAAAATAAAGAAATCAGGGGATAAGCTTTCTCTTACACTAATCAAAATTCCAGATATTGCAAAGGAAGTAGGTAAGATCAAAGGAAGTAAGTACCTGGTTGGATTTTGTGCTGAGACAGAGAACTTAGTGGAGAATGCAATAAAAAAGATTAAATCAAAGAATCTGGACATGATTGTTGCAAATGATGTTACAAAGCAGGGAGCTGGGTTTGAGGTTGATACAAATATAGTTACAATAATAAAAAGAGATGGTCTAAAAACTGAACTTCCAATAATGAGTAAGGATGAGGTCGCTGATAGAATATAGATGAGATAAGGAAAGATATTCCCTACACTACAGCGTGAATAATAACAAAAATCACGCTGTAGTGTTATTAATATTTAAAATTCTGGTTCCTGAATACTTGCACCTAGGTGAGGTACGTTTTAATTTGACAGATTATTTCAAAAAATATAAAGGATGTTTTTCTCTTCACCTCTAAGAAGATAACGCCATGGGGTTCTAATCCATGATGCTAGCTTCTTGAATAAAAACTAAGTTTACTATCTGCACAATCAATCAATGCTTTGCATCCTTCCTTAAGCGTCCCCCTTAGGAACAATTCGGCTAATTCATCCTCAATATATTTTTGAATTGCACGTCGAAGTGGTCTTGCTCCAAATTTTGCATCAAAACCTTTTTCCAATATATATTCCTTTGCGGAATCTGTTATTTCTATTCGTATTGATTTTTCCGCTGCTTCATCTAAAATTTCAGATAGCAATAGATCAACTATCTGCTTTAATTCAGCCTTATTTAAATCTGTAAATACAATTATTTCATCAATCCTATTTAAAAGCTCAGGTCTGAATGTTTCTTTTAAAACACTGTTTACTTTACTTTCGAGCCTTTCATAATTATCACTGCCAAAACCTATGCCATTAGATTTAAGACTGGTTCCAGCATTTGAGGTCATTATCAAGATTGTATTTTCAAAGTTAACGATCCTTCCATGGCTATCAGTTAATCTTCCATCCTCTAATATTTGTAAAAGCATATTAAATACGTCTGGATGGGATTTTTCGATCTCATCTAATAATATTACTGAATATGGCTTCCTTCTAACTTTTTCTGTTAGCTGCCCTGCTTCATCATTACCACGATTTAGTACCCCAGGAGGGGATCCGATAGATTTTAGATCCCAGTATGCTTTTCCATATACTCTGACATATCAAGACGAATTAGTGCATCTTCTCTGCCAAAAAGCTCATGAGCAAAGTGTTTTCACAAGTTCTGTTTTACCTACTCCTGTTGGTCCTACGAAAATGAAAGATGCGGGTCTCTTTTTTCTTTTTAAACCCGACCTGCTTCGTCTTACAGCCTTAGCTAATGCAGATACAGCTTTTTCTTGACCAATAACTCTTTTATGAAGTTGGTCTTCTAATTAAGAAGTCTAAAGGCTTCTTCTTCAGTTATACTAGATACAGGTATTTTAGTCCAACTCGAAATTACATTAGCAATATCTTCAACAGTTAAAACAGTATCTAAATAATTTTTCTCGAGCTCTAAGATACTCTGAATTAATTTACACTCTCTAATTTTCAAATCTGATGCTTTCTGATAATCCTCAATAGAATCAGCAGATATAGCATTCTCTTTTTCATCTTGAACAAGCCTTAACTCATTTTTAAGATGCTGAAGATCAAATAAGGTTGTATTTTTAAGATTAGCTTTTGCACCTGCCTCATCTAATATATCAATTGCCTTATCAGGTAAAAATCTGTTTGTTATATACCGTTTTGAAAGAATAGTAACAGCTTTTATTACTTCATCACTAATTTTTACTTTATGAAAGTTTTCATAATGATCTCGAATTCCTTTTAGAATTTCGATTGTTTCATCAACTGTTGGTTCATCTACTATAATAGGCATAAACCGTCGTTCGAAAGCTTGATCTTTTTCAATATGTTTTCTATACTCGTTTAGGGTTGTAGTTCCAATCACTTGGATTTCCCCTCGTGTTAATGCAGGCTTCAAAATACTTGCTGCACTTAGAGCGCCTTCCGCTTCGCCTGCTCCCATCACGTTGTGAATTTCATCAATAATAAGAATAACATTTCCAAGAGCAATGGTCTCTTCGATTATTCCCTTCATTCTTCCTTCAAATTGTCCTCTAAACTGAGTTCCCGCAATAACTCCAGTTAGATCAAGCATATATACTTCTGTATTAAAAAACTTAACAGGAACCTTCTTTTCAATGATCTTAACAGCGAGCCCCTCTGCTATTGCTGTCTTTCCAACACCAGGTTCTCCAATTAACATAGGATTATTTTTCGTTCTTCTATTTAAGATCTGAATAGTCCGATCGATTTCTTTTTGTCTCCCTATTACCATATCAATCTTTTTATCATACGCTCTTTCGGTCAGATTTATCCCGTACGTATCAAGATATTTCTTCTTTTTAGGTGGGGACTTTCTCTCTTGTGTTTTTGTTCTTACAGAATTATCTTTGTTTTCATGCCTATTTGAACCCTCATCTGTTTTTCTTTCAGTATTGTTAAAATCTTCATGCTTATCATTCTTCGCACTATTTTTATTTAATTGATTAAAATATACATTATTTTTACTATTCGAATCATTAAAGCTAACCATAGAATTATTTAAATCATTAATATCAATATTTTCAAAAAACGTACTTACTTGTTTATTCAAATCTTCTATATCTTCTTCGGATAAGCCCGATTGTTCCAATAATTGATTAATAGGTCCTATTCCCCTTTTTCTTGCACATGACAAGCATAATCCTTCTTGAGTTTGTTTACCTTCTACAAGCTTAGTTATAAACACTACAGCAAGGTTCTCATTACAAACAGAACATAAAACCATCTTAAGATCATCTCCTACTCTAAAACCTAAAAATATCTCGACTATTATTATACTATTTTTTTATGTTTTTAATAATAGTTCTTGAAGCTCACTTTGCTCACTTTCTGAAATAACTTTATTTAAATCTAGAATAAGAATGATTCTGTTGTCTATTTTAGCTATCCCACTTAAATATTTATCACTAACTATTGTTACAGCTTTCGGAGTTGCTTCAATACGACTACTGTCAATTTTAATTATCTCCTTAACCCCATCAACAATAAAACCCAATAGTAATGAATTTATATTTGAAATTACTATTTTTGTTTTATCGTCAAATTCATGTTGCAACAAATGAAATTTTTTCCTGAGGCTAAAGATTGTATACACTTTGTCTCTGAGGTTAATAAGACCTTCAATAAACTCTGGGGCATTAGGTACTTGAAAAATCTCCATTGGTTTGATTATTTCCTTAACTTGAGTTATTTCTACACCAAAATCTTCATTATTTACACTAAAAATAACTAATTGCGTCAACATGAAAACACCTCCTATTAAATTCTGTTAAAGATATTCTGAAACTTGCATAATACGACAACATATTAAATTCCTAAGGCTTGAAGCTATTAACAAAGCATTACAAAATATAGAATTGTTCCTTATATATATATTATATCAAACATTACAAGTAACCACAATAATCATAAAAATTTAATTTAAGTTGTCCACAATAATCATAAAAATTAATACACAAAGCATTTGTTTTGTGTATTAATTTCTGTGGATACTGTGTATAATTCTGTGAATAACTTAAATGGTTGTCTTGTTATTGTGGATAAATATTTCTTGTTTATCCACAATAACCATAAAAATTTAACAAGAAAAGCTCAAAAACTACCTGTTGCTGCTTTTGAAGAAGTACTTGCAGCTGTCGTTCCTGCAGCATCTTGTATACCTGCCTCGGCATTTATTGTTACCGTATCTCCCACAGCAAGGGTCATACATTGAGTATTATTAAGTGCTATTAATAAGTGGGAAGAGTCTGTCCAAGATATAGAAGTGTCTTGTAACGCTGTACCCCAGCTATGACCTTTTGATAAAACAAGATCATTGTCAAGATTTCCTGCAAATATTATCGGCCGGTTGGTTGATTGATCAAATGTTATTGTTATAGTATCGCCTACGTCTAATACGCCTAAGGTGCCAGAACCATTAGCAATAACAACGCTTAATATAGCAGGCGGAGTATTAAATGTACCAGTCAGTACACTACTTGCACAACATGCATTAGTCGTACTATAGGTATCTGTAATATTTGCATTCGGATCAATTGCAATTGTATCACCAATTGCAATAGTTGGGCTTCCTACTGCATTTGAATAGGTTATAGTAAGCTTATTGCCGTTTGTATTCCATGCAGCTGATGACACTGTACTCCAAGTATGTTGTTGCCCATTATTACTTAATTTGAGTAAATTATCGATATTACTTGTCGATATCGTTGGTTTATTAGAATTTTGATTAAATGTTAGTTGTACGTTTGAATTTGCATCACTTCCAGGGATACCACCACTTGTTGCAACTGCACTAATTATCCCCATTGAATTCGTAAATGTACCGGTCATTGTAACCTTATTCGAACTTGCAACAATTGTATTTCCTACATCTTTAAGTGTAGTTGAATTTACCCAAATTTTATCATTTGCTCTTACTGTTGCAGCGCTTGTTGCAGTTGAATTGAATATAATAGTAAATACAACTCCATTTGCATCCCAGTTAGCATCTGAAATAGTATTAATTGTATTTCCAGATGCAGTACCCCAGACATGAGATGTATTATTTGGATCAGTTGCAAGACCAAGCTTCAATGCAGTAGCCAAATTCTTTTTAAAGTTTGGATCTTGATTTGTTGGTTGGTCAAATGTAATTACTACTTTGTCACCTGATCCTATTCCATAATTACTGCCAGAATTATAGGCAACAGCTGACACTATTTGAGGTGCAGAAGTGAATGATCCTGACATCTTTGCCATGGCAGTACTTGCTGTTGCTATTGTGTTAGCCTCATCCATTAGGCCTGCGTTTGCATCAACTGTTATCGTATCAAGAGCTGTAATTGTGCTACCTGTAACAGAATTAAATACTATAGTTAATATCCTACCATTCGGATCCCATCTAATATTTACATCCGGGTTACTTCCATCAAGGCCTGTTCCCCAAATATGACCTGAAGAAGGTCTTAACCAGCTATTTATGTTTGTTGGAGCTATTGCCGACATATTTGTATTTTGATCAAATGTTATAGTGACTTTATCTCCTGCCCCAAGCCCAATATTATTTCCATCATTTGAAGCAATAGCACTAATAATTGCCGGAGGTGATGTAAATGAACCGCCGAGTACACAGCTATTCGTACTTACTCCTGTCGTTAAACCAGCATCTTTTAATCCTGCATTTGCATCTATTACAAGAGTATCTCCTACCGCTATCGTTGATCCCGTTATACTACTAATCTGAATAGTTAATACTTTACTATTTGCATCCCAGGTAGGCGTTCCAACACAACTTGAATTTGTACCCCAACTATGTCTAGTATTAGGATTGTTTGGGTCAGAATATAGTTTAAACCATGTGTTAATGTTGGCTGATGTTACTGTTGGCGTATTAGTCTTTTGGTCAAAAGTAATTTTTACTTTATCACCAGCATTCAGCCCAGGAGCATTTCCATCATTCGTTGCGACGGTGCTTACAATCTGTGGAGCCCATGTAAATGCTCCAATCATGTTACAATCAGATGTACAGCTTAAAGTTGTTGAATTTGGATCTTTTAATCCTGCATTTGCATCTATGGTTACTTTATCTTTTGCTGTTATTGTTGCCCCTGATACACTAATATCAAATATAATTTTTAATTGGTCCCCATTTGCATCCCAGACAATACCATTTGAGTCTATTCCTGTTCCCCAACTATGACTATTGCCACTGTTGCTAAGTTTCAGCCATGAATTAATATTTGCTGGGGTTAATAAATTATTCATCATATTAGTAGGCTCATTGAATGTTATTGTAACTGTATCTCCTAATCCAAAACCCGCATTATTTCCATCATTAGCAGCAACTACACTCACTATCTTTGGTACAGATGAGAATGATCCCGTCAATGTACTAGATACTGTACTTGGACTAGTAGTAGAAAGAGCATCCATAATATTAGCGCTTGGATCTATTGTAATCGTATCACCTATCCAGATAGTAGAGCTTGAAACATCGGTAAATGTAAATGTCAATACTTTTCCATTAGCATCCCAACTAGGTGTCGCTGCACCCCATAAGTCTCCACTAGCTATTGGGAACAAACTGTCTAGATTATTCGCATCTATTGCAGGTTTGTTAGTACTTTGGTTAAATGTTATCTTAACCTTGTCACCTACTCCTAAATTAAGGTTATTACCATCATTGGATGCTACTAAACTTGTAATTGTAGGTATAGATGTAAATGTTCCTGTAATTATTACAAAGCAATTACTATCAGGAGTAGTATTACCATAATCTTTTAGATGTGCAGCCGTGTTTAACGTCAGTTTATCACAAACTTTGATTGTAGCTCCTGTGTTACTCTTAAATCTTACTGTCAATACGTTTGCATCTGAATTCCAAGAACATGATATAGCACTACTTGGGGATGAAGCGTTTGTCCAAGCATGACTCGTATTTGGATCTGATGCCAAAGTTAGTTTTAACCAAGTATTGATATTTGCTACAAAATTAGGTTCATTTGTTTGACCACTAAAGGTTATTTTAACTGTATCATTACAATCTAAACCTATATTATTACCATCATTTACAGCAACAGCACTCAGCATAATCGGTGTTGGTACAAATGTTCCTAATATTCCCGGGCTCTTTGCTGTAGAGGGAGCAGTTGTTGATGCTGCATCCGTCAAATTAGCACTTGCATTCATTATAATTATATCTCCAAGTGCTAAAGATGCGCCAGTTACATCATTGAAAGTGACCCAAAGTTGAGTTCCCGCTGTATTCCAAGCAGTTGTTACATTAGGGGGTGTGTTAAACGTATCATTATAGGGGTCAGAAGTGTCAAGATCTCCACCCCAAGAATGGCGGTTACCATTTGGATTCGTATAATCTTAAAAATCGGTTAATATTGGTACCATCTATAGCTGGTTTACAAGTATTTGCATCAAAGCTTATAATAATTATATCATTAGGCTCGGATAATTTAGTTGTACCATTACCTTTTGTTGCAACAGCACTTGTAATCTTAGGTGGCTTTTTTACGTATGCTTTGCTGTATCTTGATGTTTCAGCATTGCCTGGAGTTTGCCTAGATACATAAACTGTTCCAGCGGCTAGCCCAAGGTCATTTATGAATACTGTTGTAGATCTGTCTGATGCAATTCCAGTTCCAATCGGTTTTCCTCCACTTGAAGCAATATACACTCTAATGATATCACCTGCTAATATGCCTGTTACATTAACTTGGCAAGGTGCATTTATATTATTTATTACAGATAAAATATTTGTTGCCAAAAAACTTGTATAATTTGGATCAGCTGCTGTAGACCTTGCAACTGTTGTTTTTGTACTTTCTCGTAAGTATTGTGATTGTTTTGAAATATATACAAAAGCTCCCGATCCAAAACTGTAGATATAAAACGTTTGTGTATTTGAATCAGGTGATACAAATACAGCTATCGCATTCGCATCTGTATTAGACTTATATACACGGATTATATCGCTAGCTAAAAGGTTCGGATCAGATATGGTGATTGAATCCAGCTGTCCTAATGGATTATTCTGTAAAGATATAAAGCTTACATTTATCGGAGATGTCGGATCTGCCCATGCAGATGTTTGTAACACTAGAAATATTGTTAATAGCACAAAGCAGATTATGAATCTAATAATTTTTTTTGCTTTTTCCTTATCCATAATAATACACCATCTTTCTATTATTTGAAATCTTGTCAAAAACTACCCGTTGATACCACTGAAGCAGTACTTGGACTTGTTGTTCCTAAAGCATCAGTTATATTTGCTCCAGGATATATTGTTATTGTATCTCCAGGAGTGATGGTTGTATTTGTAACATCACTAAATGTTATTATTAAGGTAGATGGATCTGACCATACTATATCACTGTCTTGTAACCCTGTACCCCAACTATCTCCTCTTGATAGAACAAGATAGTTGTCAATATTTCCTGTTGCTATTGGTGCTTGATTAGTTGGTTCATTAAGTGTTATTGTTACCGTATCCTCTACATCTAATACACTCGGAGTGCCTGGACCATTAGCTATAACAGCACTTATTATTGATGGTGAGGGATTAAACGCTCCAATTAACATTCTACTTGAAATACATGGATTAGTCGTGCCATAGGCGTCTTCAATACTTGCACTTGCATCTATTGTAATTATATCACCAATTGATATAGTTGGACTTACCGCTGACGATCCATAGGTTATAGTAAGCTTAATACCATTTGCATCCCATGCAGTGGATGATACCGTATCCCAAGTATGCCCATAACTTAATTTGAGTAAATTATCTATATTGTTTGGTTGTATTTCAGGTTTATTAGTATTTTGGTTAAATGTTATTTGTATAATAGCATTTGCATCACTTCCAACTATATTGCCACTTGTTGCAACTGCACTAGTTATTGCCACCGGATATGTAAATGTGCCGGTAATTGTAACTTTATTTGAACTTACAGCAATTGTGTTCCCGGCATCTTTAAGTGTAGTTGAATTTACCCAGACCGTATCATTTGCTCGAACAAGCGTAGATGGTGTTGCGAAGGTTGAAACACTTGAATTGAATATAATAGTAAACACAGCTCCATTTGCATCCCAGTTAGCATCTGAAATAGTATTGATAGTATTGCCGGTTGCATTACCCCAAACGTGAACTTGATTTGGATTAGTTGCAAGACAAAGCTTCAATGCAGTACCTAAATTATTTTTAAAGTTGAGGTCTTTGTTTGTAGGTTGGTCAAATGTAATTACTACTTTATCATTCGCGCCAAGCCCTAAATTACCGCCAGAATTATAGGCTACAGCTGATACTATTTGAGGTGCTAAAGTAAATGCTCCTGACATTGTTGCCATAGAAGTGCACGATGGCACCGTGCCATTATAATTGCTTATGCCTGCGTCGGCATCAATTGTTATCGTGTCGAGAGATGTAATTGTGCTACCTGCAACAGAATTAAATACTATAGTTAATATTATACCATTTGGATCCCAGCTAATATTTACATCCGGATTATTTCCATCAAGATCTCCGCCCCAGAGATGTCCGGATGAAAGTTTTAACCAGCTATTTATATCCGACGGAGCGATTTCAGGCATATTTGTATTTTGATTAAACGTTATGGTAACTTTATCCCCTGGTTGAAGCCCAAAACCATTTGCATCATTTGAAGCAACAGCGCTAATAATTGCTGGAGATGATGTAAATCCACCCGTAATTACACTACTATTAGTACTTGCTCCTGTTGTAAGGGCAGCATCTTTTAATCCTGCATTTGCATCTATTACAAGAGTATCTCCTGCTGTTATCGTTGATCCCGTTACATTATTAAATTGTACAGTTAGCAATATACCATTCGCATCCCATGTAGGTGTTCCAACACACTTTGAGTTTGTACCCCAGCTATGTCTAGTATTGGGATCATTTGGATCAGTATATAATTTAAACCATGAATTAATATTAGTTGATGTTACTGTAGGTTTATTAGTATTTTGGTCAAAAGTAATTATTATTTTGCTACCAGCTACTAATCCAAGTGTATTTGGGTTATCTGATGCAACAATACTTAAAATCTTTGGAGGCCACGTAAACGTTCCAGTCATATTGCAATCAGCCGTGCAGCTTAAAGTTGTTGAATTTGGTTCTTTTAAACCTGCATTTGCATCTATTGTTAATTTATCTCTTGCTGTTATTGTCGACCCCGCTATACTATCAAATATTATTTGTAATTGATCCCCATTTGCATCCCAGACAATAGAATTTGAGTCTAGCCCAGTTCCCCAGCTATGATTATTGCTTAGTTTCAGCCATGAATTAATATTTGCTGGAGTTAATAAATCATTCATCATATTAGTAGGTTCATTGAATGTTATTGTTACTGTATCTCCTAAACTAAGCCCCGGAGTATTTCCACCATTGGCAGCGACTACACTTACTATCTTTGGTACAGATGAGAATGATCCTGTCAATGTGCCGGATGCTGAAGTTCCAGCAGTAGTAGCAAGAGCATCTTGAATATTAGCATTTGGATCAATTGTAATCGTGTCACCTATCCAAATAGTTGAATTTGCAACATCATTAAATGTGAATGTCAATACGCTTCCAGTTACATCCCAACTAGTTGATATATTTGGATCATCGCCCCATGAATGCCCATTATTCAGAGCGAATAAACTGTCTAAATTATTTGAATCTATTGCAGGTTTATTAGTATTTTGGTTAAATGTCACTCTAATCTTATCACCTACTCCTAATCCAAGATTGTTACCATCATCTGATGCTACTATGCTTGTAATCTTAGGCGTAGATGTGAATGTTCCTGTAAGTGTTACAGAGCAATTACTATCAGGGGTAGTATTACCATTGTCTTCTAGATGTGCATTCGTACTTAACGTCAGTATATCACCGACTTTGATTGTAGATCCTACGTTATTCCTAAATGTTACTGTTAATACGTCTGCGTCTTCATTCCAAGAACATGCTATGGAGCTAGATGTATTTGTTGCCCAAACATGAGTCACTAATCCTGAAGTTGGGTTTAACCAAGCATTGATATTTGCTGCAAAACTAGGTTCATTTGTTGGACCACTAAAGGTTATTGTAACCGAATCATTACAGCCCAACCCTAAGTTATTGCCAGTATCTGCAGCAACTGCACTCAGCATTACTGGCGTTGACACAAATGCTCCTAATATTGGGGGACTAATTGCCGTAGAAGCAGTAGTTGCTGATGCTGCATCCGTCAAATTAGCACTTGCATTAATTATAGTTGTATCTCCAATTGCTAAAGTTACAGTAGATGTATCATTATTGAAAGTGATAGAAAGCTGATTCCCCGCTGTATTCCAAGCAGCAGCTATATCTGGAGGTATTGTAAACGAATCATTAGCATCGTTAAGATCTCCACCCCAAGAATGGCGGTTACCATTTGGATCGTATAGTCTTAAAAATTGATTAATATTGTTACCATCTATAGTTGGTTTATTAGTATTCGCATCAAATGCTATAATAATAGTATTATTAGGCTCAAGTGATGTAACTGTACCAGTACCGTTTATTGCTACAACACTTGCAATTTTAGGTGGCTGTTTTGCAAAACTTTTGGCGAATCTTTGCGATTCAGTATTACTTGGAGTTTGTCTTGTTACATAAACTGCAGAAGCTGCTGATCCAAGGTCAGGTATATATATTTTCACAGATGTTGATGACGAAATTCCAACTCCAATCTGTGCACCTCCAGCTTGAGCATTATACACCCTAATAATATCACCTATGAGTATTCCCGTAAGGTCAACTTCACTTGGCATATCTATTCTATTGATTACAGCTGAAATATTGGCTGCAGAAAAACCTATATAGTTTGGATCTGCTGCTATGGATAGAGTTAGCGCAGTTCTTGTACTTTCAAGCGAATATAATGATATTCTTGAAATATATATTGTGCTAACTGATGGTCCAAAAGAATAAGTAAAAAAAACCGCATTGTTTGGATCGGTTACTATAAAAGTATCTATAGCATTTGCATCTGTATTAGTCTTATATACATTAATTACATCATTAGCCATAATATTTGGATCAGTTATAGCAATTGTATTTGGCTGTCCTAAAGGATTATTCGTTATTGTTATATAGATAGGACTTATTGGAGGTGTCACAGAAGCCCAAACTGTTTTTTGAAATACGAAAAGTATTGTAAATAAGCATATGTAGATTATGAATCTCGTAAATTTTTTTACTACTTCATTACACATTAACAATACTCCTTTCCTACATTATTTGTTGGAGATAAGAAAACTACCATATATGAATATAGTAGTTTTCTTATTATTACCAACAACTTTAACTACGTAATTATTACATTAAATCTTATTAAAAACTACCCGTTGATCCCGCTGAAGCAGTACTTGCAGCTGTTGTCACTGACGTATCTGTTATATTTGCTCCAGAATTTATTGTTATTGTATCTCCTGGATTAATAGTTGCATTTGTAACATCACTAAATGTTATTACCAGGTGAGTTGAATCTGCCCATGCTATATCACTGTCTTGTATCCCTGTACCCCAACTATCTCCTCCTGATAGAACAAGGTAGTTGTCAATATTTCCTGCTGCTATTGTTGGCTGGTTAGTTGCTTCATTAAATGTTATTGTTACTGTATCACCTGCATCTAATACACTTGAAGTTCCACCATTAGCCATAACAGCACTTGATATTGATGGTGGCGGATTAAGTGTCCCAGTCAATATTTTACTTGAAGTACATGCAATAGTCGTTCCGTAGATATCTTTAATACCTGCATTCGGATCAATTGTAATTGTATCACCAACTGCTATAGTTGGACTTCCTGGTGAAGCTCCGTAGGTTACAGTAAGCTTAATACCATTTGCATCCCATGCAGCTGATGATACTGTACCCCAAGTATGGCTACTACTTAACTTGAGTAAATTATCTATATTGCTTGTTGATATTGCTGGTTTATTAGAACCTTGGTTAAATACTAGCTGTACAATGTCATTTACATAACTTCCAGCTGTACCACCACTTGTTGCAATTGCACTATTTATACCCATTGAATTTGTAAATGTACCAGTCATTATAACTTTACTTGAACTTGCAGCAATTGTATTTCCTACATCTTTAAGACCTGCATCAGCTATCCAGATCTTATCATTTGCTCTTACTGTTGTAACACTTGTTGCTGCTGTTGAATTGAATTTAATGGTAAACACAACTCCATTTGCATCCCAGTTAGCATCTGAAATAGCATTAATTGAACCATTAGAAGCTGCAGTACCCCAAGCGTGGGTTTGATTTGGATCAGTTGAGAGACAAAGCAGTAGTGTTTTAGACAGATTGTTTTTAAAGTTTGGATCTTTATTTGTTGGTTGGTCAAATGTAATTATAATTTTATCATTCGCTCCTAGTCCTGTATTACCACCAGAATTAGAGGCAACAGATGATACTATTTGAGGTGCAGAGGTGAATGATCCTGACATTTTTGCGTGTGAAGTACTTGCTGTTGCTACTGTGTTAGCCTCATCCAGTAAGCCCGCGTTTGCATCAATTGTTATCGTATCGAGAGCTGTAATTGTTGAGTTACTATCAATGGAATTAAACATTATCATTAATATTCTACCATTTGGATCCCACCAAACATTTGCATCTGGGTTACTTCCATCAAGGCTTGTTCCCCAAATATGACCTGATGAGAGGTGTAGCCAGCTGTTTATATTTGTTGGATCAAACGCAGGTATATTTGTATTTTGATCAAATGTTATGGTAACTTTATCGCCTGCTCCAAGTTCAATATTATTTCCATCATTTGAAGCAACAGCACTAGTAATTGCTGGAACTGATGTAAAAGAACCGGAAATTACGCCGGTATTTGTGCTTACTCCTGTTGTTGAGTTAGCATCTTTTAATCCTGCATTTGCATCTATTATAAGGGTATCTCCTACTGCTATCGTTGATCCTGTTATATTGCCAAACTGAACAGTTAATACTATACCATTTGAATCCCAGGTAGGTCCAGAGGTAGATGATCCAACACAACTTGAATTTGTACCCCAACTATGTATAGTGTTAGGATCATTTGGATCAGCATATAAATGGAACCATGAATTAATGTTAGTTGATGACACTGCTGGCTTGTTTGTTTTTTGGTCAAAAGTAATCTTTGCTTTATCATTAACATTTAATCCAGGAGCATTGCCATCATTTGTCGCAACAATACTTACAATCTGAGGAGCCCAAGTAAATGTTCCAGTCATGTTACAATCAGATGTACACACTGGGGTTGTTGAGTTTGGTTCTTTCAGTCCTGCGTTTGCATCAATTGTTAAATGATCCCTCGCTGTTATTGCTGCCCCTGTTACACTATTATCAAATATAATTTGTAATTGGTCTCCATTTGCATCCCATACAATACCATTTGAGTCTATTCCTGTTCCCCAACTATGACTGCCACTCAATTTCAACCATGAATTAATATTTGCTGGAGTTAATAAATTATTCATCATATTAGTAGGTTCATTGAATGTTATTGTTACTGTATCTCCAACCCCGAGGTACACATTATTTCCATCATTAGCAGCAACTACACTCACTATCTTTGGCGTAGTTGAGAATGATCCTGTCAATGTGGCAGATGCTGTACTTGGACTGGTAGTAGAAAGAGAATCCATAATATTAGCATTTGGATCAATTGTAATTGTGTCACCTGGCCAAATAGTTGAATTTGCGACATCATTAAATGTAAATGTTAATACTTTTCCATTTGCATCCCAACTAGTTGCTATATTTGGATCATCGCCCCATATATCATTGCCACTATTTAGAACAAACAAAGTGTCTAGATAATTAGAGTCTATTGCAGGTTTATTAGTATTTTGGTTAAATGTTAGATCGAACCTATGTCACCTACGCCTGATCCAAAATTATTTGCATCATTAGATGCTACTAAGCTTGTAATTGCAGGTGGAGATGTAAATGTTCCTGTAATTATTATAAAGCAACTACTAGCAGGGGTAGCATTAGTATTATCTTTTAGATTTGCATCTGATTTTAACGTCAGTTTATCACCGACTTTGATTGTGGCTCCTGTGTTACTCTTAAATCTTACTATCAATACGTTTGCATCTGTATTCCAAGAGCATGCTATAGCACTACTTATGGTTGAAGCGTTTGTCCAAACATGACTTGTATTTGGATCTGATACCAAAGTTGGTTTTAACCAAGTATTGATATTTGTTAATAAATTATTAGGTTCATTTGTCGGACCACTAAAGGTTATAGTAACTGTATCATTACAATCCAAACCTAAATTATTTCCATCATTTGCAGCAACAGCACTCAGCATAACCGGTGTTGGTATAAATGTACCTGATATCACTGGACTAACTGCTGTAGAGGCAGCAGTTGATGAATTTGCATCTTTCAAACTAGCACTGGCATTGAGTCTAATTGTATTTCCAAGTGCTAAAGTCACATTAGGTATATCATTTATATCAGTGAAAGTTACAGTAAGCTGATTACCTGCTGTATTCCAAGCAGCAGCTATACTTGCAGGTGCAGAAACCGTATCAGTAGCAGGGTCAAAAGTTCCACCCCAAGATTGTCGGTTACCATTTGGATCGTATAATCTTATAAACGAATTAATTGTGTTGCCATCTAAAGCTGGTTTGCAAGTATTTATATCAAAGGTTATAATAATCATATCATTAGGCTCAAGTGATGTTGTTGCTCCGGTACCTTTTGTTGCAACAGTGTTTGTAATCTTAGGTGGTTCTTTTACATAAGATTTGCTGTATCTTGTTGTTGTTTCAGCATTACCGGGAGTTTGTCTTGTTACATAAACTGTTCCAGACCCTGTTCCAAGTTGATTTATGTATACTGTCGTAGATACATCTGATGCAATTCCAGCTCCAATCGGTGTTCCTCCACTTGAAGCAGTATACACCCTAATAATATCACCTGATAGTATACCTGTTACATTTACTTGATCAGGAGTACCTATGCTACTATTTACTACAGATGCAATATTTGTTGCAGAAAAACTTGTATAATTTGGATCTGTTGCTGCAGATAATGTTACTGCAGTTCTTGTACTTTCTGGTAAGTATAGTGACTGTTTTGAAATGTATACATTAGCTGTCGATCCTAAATCATAAATATAAAATGTTTGTGTATTTGAATCAGGTGACACAAAGGCAGCTAATGCATTTGGATCTGTAGTAGACTTATATACACGGATTACATCGCTAGGTAAAAGGTTTGGATCAGATATGGTGATTGAATCCAGCTGTCCTGATGGATTATTCTGTAAAGTTATAAAGCTTGAAGCTATCGCAGCTGTCGGATCTGCCCACACAGATGTCTGTAAAACCAGAAGCATTGTTAATACCGCAAAGCAGATTATGAATCCCGTAATTTTTTTTGCTAGTCCATTACCCATTAACAATACACCTTCTCTCCATTATTTTTTAAACCAATTTAGTTACTATTCAGATCTTGATACCTCTATTCACGCTCTCCTTTCTGTTTAGTGTATTAATTTAATAATCTTATGTATGAAGCTATTACTTATTTTAATAAAAACGATATTCATGTTAACTTCGTCAAAAACCACCAGTTGACACCACTGAAGCGGTACTTGGATTTGTTGTTCCTAAAAGATCTGTTATATCTGCTCCAGGATCTATTGTTATTGTATCTCCTGGAGTAATAGTTGTATTTGTAATATCAAGAAATGTTATTACAAGTGTAGTTAGATTCGTCCATACTATATCACTGTCTTGCAACCCTGTACCCCAACTATCTCCTCTTGATGGAACAAGATAGTTGTCCATATTTCCTGCTGCTATATATGGTGTATTAGTTGCTTCATTAAATGTTATTGTCACTGAATCATTCGCATCTAATACGCCTGAGGTTCCAGAACCATTAGCCATTACAGCACTTACTATTGATGTTGGGGGATTAAACGCTCCACTTAATTTTTTACTTGAAATACATGGAGTAGTTGTTCCATAGACATCTTTAATGCCTGCATTCGCATCTATTGTAATATAATCACCAATTGCTATAGTTGGACTTCCTGTTGATACTCCATAGTTTATAGTAAGCTTAATACCATTTGCATCCCATGTAACAGATGATACTGTACCCCAACTATGGCTACTACTTAATTTGAGTAAATTATCTATATTGTTTGGTTGTATTGCTGGTTTATTGGTATTTTGATTAAATACTAGTTGTACAGTAGCATTTGCATCACTTCCAAATATACCGCCACTTGTTGCAATCGTACTGGTTATACCCATTGAATACGTAAATGTGCCAGTCATTGCAATCTTATTTGAGTTTGCAGCAATTGTATTTCCTGCATCTTTAAGTGTAGTTGAAGCTGCCCAGATATTGTCATTTGCTCTTACTGTTGAGCTACTCGTTGCTGCAGCTGAATTGAATATAATAGTAAATATGACTCCATTTGCATCCCAGTTAGCATCTGAAATAGTATTAATCGTATTACCAGATGCGCTGCCCCAAACGTGAACTTGATTTGGATCAGTTGCAAGACAAAGCTTTAATGCATTAGTCAAATTATTTTTAAAGTTTGGATCTTTATTCGTTGGTTGGTTAAATGTAATTACTACTTTATCACCAGCACCTAGCCCATAATTATTACCAGTATTATAGGCGACAGCTGATACTATTTGAGGTGCTAAAGTAAATGATCCTGACATTGTTGCCATAGCAGTACTTGCTGGTACTGTGCCATCATAATCACTTATTCCTGCATTTGCGTCAATTGTTATCGTGTCTCGAGCTGTAATTGTGCTACCTGCAACAGAATTAAACTTTATTGTTAATATTCTACCATTTGGATCCCACCAAATGTTTGCATCCGGATTATTTCCATCGAGATCCCCGCCCCAAAGATGACCATATGAAAGTCTTAACCAGTTATTTATATCTGCTGGAGTAATCGTAGGCATATTTGTATTTTGATTAAATGTTATAGTAACTTTATCTCCCGGCTGAAGCCCAATACCATTAGCATCATTTGAAGCAACAGCACTAACAATCGCTGGAGATGATGTAAATGTACCAGTAATTACGCCGCTATTCGTACTTGCCCCTGTAGTAAGGGCAGCATCTTTTAATACTGCATTTGCGTCTATTACAAGGGTATCTCCTGCCTCTATCGTTGATCCCGTTACATTATTAAATTGTACAGTTAGCAATATACCATTTGCATCCCATGTAGGTGTTCCAACACAATTTGAAGTTGTACCCCAACTATGTATAGTGTTAGGATCATTTGGATCGGCATATAAGTGAAACCATGAATTAATATTAGTTGATGTTACTGTTGGCTTATTAGTCTTTTGGTCAAAAGTAATTTTTACTTTATTACCAACTGCGAGTCCAGGTATATTTGAATCATCTGATGCAACAATAATTACAATCTGAGGAGCCCATGTAAATGATCCGCTAAAGTTACAATCAGATGTACTTGCCGGAGTTGTTGAGTTTGGTTCTTTTAATCCTGCATTTGCATCAATCGTTAAATGATCCGTCGCTATTACTGTTGCTCCTGTTATGCTACTATTACTATCAAATATAATTCGTAATTGATCTCCATTTGCATCCCAGATAATAGCATTTGAGTCTAATCCAGTTCCCCAACTATGACTATTGCTAAGTTTCAGCCATAAATTAATATTTGCAGGAGTTAATAAATTATTCATCTTATTAGTAGGCTCATTAAATGTTATTGTTACTGTATCTCCTAATCCAAGACCCACATTATTTCCAGTATTAGCAGCAACTACATTCACTATCTTTGGTGCAGATGAGAATGATCCTGTCAATGTGCTAGATGCTGAAGTTCCGCTTGTAGTAGCAAGAGCATCTTTAATATTAGCATTTGGATCAATTGTAATCGTGTCACCTATCCAAATAGTTGAGTTTGCAATATCATTAAATGTGAGTGTCAATACTTGTCCCGTTACATCCCAACTATTTACTATATTTGGATCATCGCCCCATGTATGGCTATTATTCAGTCTGAATAAGCTGTCTAGATTATTTGAATCTATTGTAGGTTTATTAGTGTATTGGTTAAATGTCATTCTAATCTTATCACCTACGCCTAATCCAAAATTATTACCATCATTCGATGCTACTAAGCTTGTAATTGTAGGTGCAGATGTAAATGTTCCTGTAATTGTTACAGAACAATTACTATCAGGGGTAGTATTACCATTATCTTCTAGATGCGCATTCGTACTTAACGTCAATGTATCACCGACTCTGATTGTAGATCCTACGTTATTCCTAAATGTTACTGTTAATACGTTTGCGTCTGCATTCCAAGAACCTGCTATAGAGCTAGATGGAGTTGTTGCCCAAATATGAGTTACAGCGTTAGAAGTTGGGTTTAACCAAGTATTAATATTCGCTACAAAATTAGGTTCATTTGTTGGACCACTAAAGGTGATTATAACCGAATCATTACAGCCTAAGCCTAAATTATTGCCAGTATCTGCAGCAACCGCACTTATGATTACTGGCGTTGGCACAAATGTTCCGGATATTCCCGGACTAATTGCAGAAGATGCAGCAGTTGTTGATGCCGCATCCTTCAAATTAGCACTGGCATTAATTTTAATTGTATCTCCAATTGCTAAAGTTACAGTAGATGTATCATTATTGAAAGTAACAGTTAGTTGATTTCCCACTGTATTCCAGGCAGCAGTTATATCTGGAGCTTGTGTAAACGAATCATTAGCATCGTTAAGATTTCCACCCCAAGAATGGCGAATACCATTTGGATCGTATACTCTTAAAAATTGATTAATATTGTTACCATCTATAGCTGGTTTACAAGTATTTGCATCAAAGTTTATAATAATCAAATCATTAGGCTCAAGTGATGTAGTTGATCCACAACCTTTTAATGCAACAATACTTGCAATTTTTGGTGGTTTCTTTATAAAACTTTTAGCGAATCTTGGTGACTCAGTATTACTTGGAGTTTGTCTTGTTACATAGACTGTTCCAGCTGCTACTCCAAGGTCAGGTATGTATACTGTCGCAGATGTTGATGCTGCAATCCCGGTTCCAATCTGCACACCTCCGGTTTGAGCATTATACACCCTAATGATATCACCTGAAAGTATTCCAATAACGTCAACTTCACCTGGCATATTTATTCTATTTATTACAGCTGAAATATTGGCTGCAGAAAAACCTGTATAGTTTGGATCTGCTGCTGTAGGTAGAGTTAGCGTAGTTCTTGTACTTTCAAGCGAATATAATGATTTTCTTGAAATATATACTGTACTAACTGATGAGCCAAAAGCATAAGTAAAAAAAACCGCATTGTTTGGATCAGCTACTATAAAAGTATCTATAGCATTTGGATCTGTATTAGTCTTATATAGATTGATTACATCATTAGCCATAATATTTGGATCAATTATAGTAACTGTATTTGGCTGTCCTATCGGGTTATTCGTTATTATTATATAGTTAGGGCTTATTGGAGGTGTCACGCCTGATGCCCAAGATGTCGTTTGTAATATGAAAAGTATTGTAAATAAGCATACACAGATTATGAACTCCATAAATCTTTTTGCTAGTCTATTACCCATTAACAATACCCCTTCCCTTTAGTATTTGTTGGAGATAAGAAAACTACCATATAACAACGATATAGTAGCTCTCTTATTTTTACCAACAACTTTAAATACATAATCATTACTAATTAAATCTTATCAGAAGCTACCCGTTGTTACCTTTGAAGCAGTACTTGGGCTTGTCGTCCCTAAAGTATCAGTTATACCTGCGCCAGGATCTATTGTTATTGTATCTCCTTGAGTAATAGATGCATTTGTAACATCGCTAAATGTTATTACTAGGGTAGTCGAATTTGTCCATACTATATCACTGTCTTGTATCCCTGTACCCCAACTATCTCCGTTTGATAGAGCAAAATAGTAGTCCATATTTCCTGCTGCTATATATGGCTGATTAGTTGCCTCATTAAATGTTATTGTTACCTTATCATTTGCATCTAATATACCTGAAGCAGCCCCAATACCATTAGCCATAACAGCACTTGTTATTAGTGGTGGGAGATTAAGTGTTCCAGTCAATTTTTTGCATGAAATACATGGAATAGTTGTTCCATAGACATCTTTAATACCTGCATTTGCATCTATTGTAATTAAATCGCCAATTGCTATAGTCGGACTTACTGGCGAAGATCCATAGGTTACAGTAAGCTTAATACCATTTGCATCCCATGCGGTTGATAGTCCTGTACCCCAAGAATGAGTATTATTATTTGGATCTTTTAATCTGAGTAAATTATCTATATTGCTTATTAATATCGCCGGTTTATTAGTATTTTGGTTAAATATTATTTGTACGATAGCATTTGCATCACTTCCAGCTATACCACCACTTGTTGCAATTGCGCTGGCTATTGCTACTGGATACGTAAATGCTCCGGTCATTGTAACCTTATTTGAACTTGCAGCAATTGTATTTCCAACATCTTTAAGTGTAGAATTTGGATCTACCCAGATCTTGTCGTTTGCATGAACAAGTGTTGATTGTGATGAAAAAGTTGCAACATTTGCATCAAATGTAATAGTAAACACAACTCCATTTGCATCCCAGCTGGAACTTCCAATAGTATTAATCGTATTTCCAGTTGTAGTACCCCAAGTATGAGCTGTATTATTTGGATCAGTTGAAGAGCAAATCCTCAATGCAGTATTTAAATTATTTGCAAAATTAGGATCTTTATTTATTGGTTGGTCAAATGTAACTATTACTTTGTCTCCTGTTCCTATTCCGTAATGACTTCCAGTATTATAGGCAATAGCTGATGCTATTTGAGGTGCAGAAGTAAATGATCCTGACATAGTTGCACTTGGAGTACTTGCTGTTGTTATAGTGTTAGCCTCATCTTCTAAGCCTGCGTTTGCATCAATTGTTATTGTGTCGTGGGCTGTAATTGTGCTACCTACAACAGAATTAAACTTTATCGTTAATATTCTACCATTTGGATCCCATCTGACATTCGCATCCGGATTATTTCCATCAAGGCCTGTTCCCCAGATATGGCCTGAAGAAAGTCTTAGCCATCTATTTATATTTGTTGGAGCAAACGCAGGTGTATTTGTATTTTGATTAAACGTTAAAGTGACTTTATCTCCCACTCCAAGTCCAATATTATTTCCATCATTTGAAGCAACAGTACTAACAATTGACGGGGCTGATGTGAACGAGCCGCCAATTACACCTCTATTTGTACTTACCCCTGTCGTTGAATTACCATCTTTTAATCCGGTATTCGCATCTATTAAAAGAGTATCTCCTACTACTATTGTTGACCCTGTTATAACTTTAAATGTAACAGTTAATAATACACCATTCGCATCCCATGCAGGTGTAACACAATTTGAATCTGTGCCCCAACTATGTGTAACGGTGCAATTTGGATCAGCATATAAATGAAGCCATGAATTAATATTAGTTGATGTTACTGCTGGTTTGTTAGTATTTTGATCAAAAGTAATCTTAACTTTATTACCAACTGCTAATCCAGGGAAGTTTGAATCATCTGATGCAATAATACTTACAATCTTTGGAGCCCACGTAAATGTTCCACTAAAATTACAGTCAGATATACTTGCTGGAGTTGTTGAGTTTGGTTCTTTCAATCCTGCGTTTGCATCAATCGTTAAATGATCCAACGCTGTTACTGTCGCTCCTCCTATATTATTACCATCAAATACAATTCGTAATTGGTCTCCATTTGCATCCCAGATAAGACCATTTGAGTCTATTCCTGTTCCCCAGCTATGACTATTGCTAAGTTTTAACCATGAATTAATATTTGTTGGAGATAATAAATTACCCATCTTATTAGTAGGTTCATTGAATGTTATTGTCACTGAATCTCCTACTCCAAGGCCCACATTATTTCCATCATTAGCAGCAACTACACTCACTATCTTTGGCGTAGTTGAGAATGATCCTGTCAATGCGCCAGATGCTGAAGTTCCAACAGTAGTAGCAATAGCATCTTTAATACTAGCATTTGGATCAATTGTAATCGTGTCACCTATCCAAATAGTTGAATTTGCAACATCATTAAATGTAAATGTCAATACACCTCCATTTGCATCCCAACTAGTTGCTATATTTGGATCATTACCCCATGTGTGACCATTATTTAGTTTAAATAAATTGTCTAGATTATTTGAATCTATTGCAGGTTTATTAGTATATTGGTTAAATGTCATTCTAATCTTATCGCCTACTCCTAATCCAAGATTATTAGCATCATTTGATGCTATTGCACTTGTAATTGTAGGTGCAGATGTAAATGTTCCTGTAATTGTTATAAAGCAATTACTATCAGGGGTAGTATTACCACTATCTTTTAGGTGTGCAGACGTGCTTAACGTCAGCTTATCACCGACTTTGATTGTAGCTCCTGTGTTACTCTTAAATGTTACTTTTAATATGTTTGCGTCTACATTCCAAGAACATGCTATAGCGCTGCTTGGAGTTGAAGCGCTTGTCCAAGCATGAGTCACTCCTCCTAAAGTTGGTATTAACCAGGTATTGATGTTTGCTACAAAACTATTAGGATCATTTGTTGAGCGACTAAAGGTTATTGTAACCGTATCATTACAATCCAAACCTAAATTATTGCCATCATTTGCAGCAACTGCACTTATCATTACTGGCGTTGGCACAAATGTTCCTGATATTGGAGGACTAAATGTTGTAGAAGCAGCAGTTATTGAATTTGCATCTGTCAAATTAGCACTTGCATTAATTACAATTGTATCTCCAATTGCTAAGCTTGCACCATTTGCATCATTGAAAGTTACAGTAAGCTGATTTGCTGAATTCCAAGTAACAGTTATGTTTGGATCTTTAGTTAGCTGAACATCATTCGCAATTGTTAAGCATCTCCACCCCAGGAATGGCGAATGCCATTTGGATCATATAGCCTTATCATTTGATTAATGTTGCTATGACTTATAGCTGGTCTACTGGTATTTGAATCAAAGTATATAACAATCATATCATTAGGTTCAAGTGATGTAGTTGATCCAGTACCTTTTAATGCTACAACACTTGTAATTTTAGGTGGCTTCTGTACATAATTTTTGGCAAATCTCGTTGCTGTTTCAACATTACCTGGAGTTTGTCTTGTTACATAAACTGTTCCAGATGCTACTGTAAGACTAGGTATGTATACTTTAGCAGATGTTGATGACGCAATTCCAATTCCCAAGCAGTGTGCCTCCGCTTGAAGCATTATATACCCTAATAATATCACCTAAAATATTCCGTTACAATCAACTTCACTTGGCATATTTATTCTATTGATTACAGCTGTAATATTGGCTGCAGAAAAACCTATATAGTTTGGATCTGTTGCTGTAGGTAATGTTACTGCAGTTCTTGTACTTTCAAGCGAATATAATGCTATTCTTGAAACATACAATGTTATAGTGGGCGTTCCAAAGGCATAAGTATAAAAAATTGCATTGTTTGGATCACTTACTATAAAAGTAGCTATAGTATTTGGATCTACATTAGTCTTATATACATTGATTACATCATTAGCCTTAATATTTGGATCAGTTATAGTAATCGTATTTGGTTGTCCTATCGGGTTATTTGTTATTGCTATATAGCTAGAACCTAATGGAGGTGTTACACCTGATGCCCAGACTGTGGTTTGTAATACGAAAAGCATCGCAAATAGTGCAAAGCAGATTATTAGCTTTGTAAAACTTTTTGCTGTTTCATTATTCATTAATAACACACCTTCCTTCCAATTTTTATTTTTTAATTATTTGAACTTACTATATGCCATCCGTTCTTTCTATTTTATGTATTAATCTTACACTCTCCCTTCTTCCTAAGATTATTAAGAATTTATTCATATGTATCTAAAATAAAATTGAAATATATAAAAGCCGTAAAACTATAATAGTTTTACGGCTTGATAAACACGATAATTAAAAAATCTTTACCGCTTTAGCAACCCGACTATCATAGTGTTTTACCACATTAGACTCGTAGCTTTGTGCCCTTAGCTTTTACTAAGTTTACCCCTTATGCGTGTATCTTGATGGATACATTACTATTCTAATTATAACACAATATTTTTAGTAAAAAATAGATAAATCTTATTTTTTTATGTTCTATAATTTGCGTTTATTTTGATATAATCAGTTGAATAATCACATGTCCATACTTTATCAGAAAAATTTCCATCTTTTAGATCAATTTTGATGGCAACTTCCCTTTGTAAAAGAATCTTTTTAGCAATAGCTTCATCAAATCGAACAGAAGCTCCATTTGAGCATACTAACATATTTCCGATATATATATCGACGAAGTTTGGATCAAACTTAACACCAGAATAACCAACTGCAGTAAAAATTCTTCCCCAATTTGCATCATTACCAAACATCGCTGTTTTTACCAATGGGGATTTTGCTACCGTTGATGCTATCAGGTAAGCGTCTTCTTTAGTACTTGCACCATCAGCTGTTATTTCAAGTAGCTTGGTCGCCCCTTCGCCATCTCGTGCAATCTCTTTTGACAAGTGCTCACATATATATCTAAGCCCATTTACAAAACATTCATAATTTGCGTCTATTTCCGATATTTCATGGTTCCTAGCTTGACCATTTGAGAGAATCAATACCATATCGCATATACTTGTTTCTCCATCGACACTTACTCTATTGAATGTACTTGATACCACATCTTTTAATGCCAAATCAAGAAAAGTTTTAGATATTTTAATATCAGTTGTAATTATACCAATCATTGTTGCTAAATTTGGATGAATCATTCCAGATCCCTTCGCAATTCCTGCAATCCTACCTTTAACACCACAAACTTCTATTTCAACTGCTATTTCTTTAGGAGTCTTATCGGTCGTCATAATAGCTTCTACAGCATCGAAGCTGCCTGAGGAAGAAAGATTGTTTGCTATTTCTTCTATGCCTAAACGTACAGCCTTCATGTTTAGTAAGTATCCCTATAACTCCAGTCGAACCAATCAAAATAGATTGAGGGCTACAATTTAGCAATTTAGCCATTAATTTAGCCATTTCCTTTGCATCTCTGTTCCCTTGCTCGCCCACACATGCATTTGCGTTACCACTATTTATAAGTATGGCTTTACTAAATCCTAACTTAATATTTTCCATTGTTAGTTTTAAAGAATGCCCTTTAACTATGTTAGTTGTAAAAACTCCACAAGAAGTTGCAATATTATCAGAACAAACAAGTGCCAAATCTTTTAAACCATTTTTTTTAATTCCGCAAGATATACCAGTGGCTTTAAATCCTTTAGGCGATACGATTCCTCCATCAACTATATTCATACTATCCACCCTTAATAATTATTGTAATACTCTTACTTATATATATTAGGAATAGCTCAAAATGAAAACCCTCCACTTTTTCAAAGTACTTATTGCAGTATATCATTTTGCTTCAATATAAAACAAGTTGGAAAAATATCATCACAATAGATTATTTACCAGAAATTGCCATGTCGCTTAATATTGTAATGTTACTGGTTAGTGCCCTAAAATAAGAAACTATAACCAGTTAAAATATTTTTATATTCTATTGATATTATTGGCACATACCTCTTGCAGGGGAAACCCTATGAGACTAAAGAAAAGTCACTTAAATTCTCACTTCCACAATATGGACATTTTAAATTTATTTGTACCATGATATACCTCTCAAATATTTTTTATATTTATCGGTAAATCATGTCAATAGGTTTAGAACATGACCAAATTGCATTAATCCTGCACCACCTTTACCTAACCTTATTTATTCTGCATTCCGTCTATATATAACAACTTCGTCATTCTTAATGTTTTTCATTAATTTTTGATTTACAACTTCATCGACAATCAAAATGTTTGTCTTATATATACCTGCTGCAATGTCTACATCGTCATAGAACCCTGAATACAATTTACCATCGATATAGAGACCGATATCGATATCGGAATTATCTTTGAAATCACCTCTAGCTCTAGAACCAAAAAGCACAGCTACTTTTACTCCCTTTGATAGTACAAAAACTTCTTTGAGTTTATGCAGTGTTTCAGCTGGAAGTCCATATAACATTATTTCATCTCCTTAGACAAAGAATCTCTTAATGTTTTGAATAAAATAAAGTACTTATTTTTAATTTTTTCATAAATCTTTTGGGCTTCTTCTTCATCATAAGTGTGGGAAGTAATGTTCCTATCATCCAGCATCTCTATCCAGACATTACCTTCCTTTATAATCCCCGAAGCAAAACTTTCTTTAAACGTTTCTCTGGGTGAGCGTACTTCTGCAATTCCATTAAATGATAGGTGGAGTTTCAAGAGTTTCCATGCTAACTCGTATGTAAACTCAAACCTCTGAATTACAGCATCAATAACCAGTTCATCCGAAATATCCCTTTTTAGTGATTCTTCGAGCCTATCCACGGCTTTAGAGAAACTATTATATTTGTCCGTAACATTGTCCAGAGTCATATTGTAACCTCCATTATTTTTGATGGATTTGTAATTTATTCTTCTTCTAAAACCTCATCATTAGAATCGTCTGAATCTTTCAGTTCATCTTCATCGCCTTCTACTGAAGTTACAGTGTTATTAGTCACAGCTTTTGAAGATGCGACATAAGTTCATCACTTAACTTACAATTCTTGCAATATTCAATCAGTCGGAGTTTTGCAAGTTTACTGGGAGCTGTTTTTGCATTTTCCCATCTGTTAACAGTAGAAAAACTAATGCTTAAACCCTGTGCAAGTTGCTCCTGAGTTATATTCAACTCTTTTCTAACATTTTTAAGTATTTGATTAAAGTCCATAAATAGTCCTCCACAATTTAATATTATAGCATTTGCTAGAGCATATGCAAAGTAGAATGATTCACTTTATTTAATATTTCTTAATATGATACAATTACATGGAAAGTGTTTGAAAGATAAGAATGAATATACTAAAATCGAGGTATTTTAAATGGATAATTTTGTAGTACCTGAAAAGTTTAAATTGATATAAATAAATTTGGAGGACAAATAAAGTGAAAGATAACTTAAAAACAAAGATAAATAGTCTGTTGGAAGAAATAAAACAGCTTCGCCCACTATTACAATTTCAAGTAAAACAGATTAAAGAGTACTATAGGATCGGTTTAACATATAGTAGTAATGCGATTGAAGGAAACACTTTAACTGAAATAGAAACAAAGGTTGTTCTAGAAGATGGAATTACTATTGGTGGCAAGCCCCTTAAAGATCATCTTGAAGCTATTGGTCATTCTAAAGCATACGATTATATCTATGAAATCATTGAAAAGGGAGATATTCTTGAAGAAAATATTTTAAAGCTCCATTACCTTTTCTATTCTTCTGTAGATTCGGAGAATGCAGGAAAATATAGAACTGTAAAGGTATATATTACAGGAACTGAGTATATTCCGCCTAAACCAGATGCTATTCCTTTATTAATGAAAAAATTTATTGAAGAAATACCTGCAAGAAAAAATCAAATGCACCCAGTTGAATTTGCGTCATGGCTCCACCTTGAATTTGTAACTATACATCCTTTTATAGATGGTAATGGAAGGTGCGCTAGATTACTAATGAATCTTTCTTTACTTAAAGACAGTTACCCAATAGTTATTATTCCACCTGTACTTAGGAAAGATTACATGGAATCGCTTATGATTGCACAAAGTAAAAAAGATGCCGAGCCTTTTTACGATCTTATGGCTGAAATTGCAATTGAGTCTTTGAAGGACTATAAGAAGCTTTTGACTGAGTAATCAGAATTTTTCCGTAAAGAGTTTAGGTGATCTCATAGGTTTCAATCCACGCACCCGCGAGGGGTGCGACGTAAGCTCGGCCCTAAGCATATTAGTGTTATTAGGTTTCAATCCACGCACCCGCGAGGGGTGCGACGTTATGGTGGCGGCGGCGGGGGAAGCGGAATTGGTTTCAATCCACGCACCCGCGAGGGGTGCGACTGTCTCCTAAAGAACAAAAAAAGTGGATTATAAACGTTTCAATCCACGCACCCGCGAGGGGTGCGACCTACGGCGCAGTATATTATTAACAGCATTGCGGTCGTTTCAATCCACGCACCCGCGAGGGGTGCGACGTATTTCTAAAGTTGATATATCAACAGACAAAGGGTTTCAATCCACGCACCCGCGAGGGGTGCGACGCAGCGCAAGATATAGCGACGTAGATATAATTGAGTTTCAATCCACGCACCCGCGAGGGGTGCGACTTAAGCCTTATAGATGTACTGTGGACTTAACTGTAAGTTTCAATCCACGCACCCGCGAGGGGTGCGACTTACTAAAACGATTGACACTACTATATAGCGTTGTTTCAATCCACGCACCCGCGAGGGGTGCGACGCATAGATATTGATATATTGTATAGATTTAAGAAGTTTCAATCCACGCACCCGCGAGGGGTGCGACGTTATCATATTGTTTTGCATAAATTAGATATACTGTTTCAATCCACGCACCCGCGAGGGGTGCGACGTTGCATATTATGCAATAATTACAGATAATACAGAGTTTCAATCCACGCACCCGCGAGGGGTGCGACGCTATATGAAGAAAACAATATCGACTATTAGCGTAGTTTCAATCCACGCACCCGCGAGGGGTGCGACTAAATATAACGATTTTACAAGATAATATCAAAGTTTCAATCCACGCACCCGCGAGGGGTGCGACGGACTCGAGGTAATTGCAATTGATGGTTTCAATCCACGCACCCGCGAGGGGTGCGACTAAGAAAATTTATTGCAGATGCTTAAGTTTCAATCCACGCACCCGCGAGGGGTGCGACGTGGATTATTGCAGTATTGATGCATTATAACTATGTTTCAATCCACGCACCCGCGAGGGGTGCGACTCAAAGATTAATTTAATATCGACAAATTATCGACAGTTTCAATCCACGCACCCGCGAGGGGTGCGACTTTGAATTGTTAACGCTTCGTTAAGGCAAATAGTGTTTCAATCCACGCACCCGCGAGGGGTGCGACGAGTATATCATAATTGCAACCGAGTAGCGATATTGGTTTCAATCCACGCACCCGCGAGGGGTGCGACTTAATTTAATGCATCGACTACAATTTAGATGGTAGTTTCAATCCACGCACCCGCGAGGGGTGCGACAATGTCAGTGTTGTAAATTTGTGGCTATCTTGCAGGTTTCAATCCACGCACCCGCGAGGGGTGCGACCGAATTAATAGATATTGAATAAATTCCAAGATAATAGGTTTCAATCCACGCACCCGCGAGGGGTGCGACGCAACTAGGCAAATTGGACCGTCAACGGGAATTGATGGTTTCAATCCACGCACCCGCGAGGGGTGCGACGTATTGCAAGCAATCCAATGGTAAGCACGTATATGGTTTCAATCCACGCACCCGCGAGGGGTGCGACTTAGAGCTGTATATTCTGCATGATTCTATTTGCTGTTTCAATCCACGCACCCGCGAGGGGTGCGACGATGTTAGAATCTATATAGTGACGTTATCGAGCGTTTCAATCCACGCACCCGCGAGGGGTGCGACTGTGCTTCTAAAAAAGCTTTAAATACTAACGTCTCTAGCTACTAAAAACGCGAACTTAAAAATAACACTTCCTATACATTCCATAATTTCAACTATACAAGCATAAGAACCATTAATCATGCATTTTGCGAACCTCTTAGTAAATCTGTGTTCTCTTTAGGTTCGCGTCCTAAATTACTAATGGCCCTTCCGGATCATAACAACTTTTAGCCCCGAAATGTTCTACTTTGTTTGACCAATTGCTACCTAAAAAATAGTATCTCAAACTATCAACTTCAGGATTCGCAATCCTCTCAATCTTTCCCCTCAAAAGAGCAAACTGTGTTGGGTCAACAAGGCACTCGAAAACTGAATTCTGAACTCTTTGACCATAATTTACACATTCCTTAGCAATTTTTCTAAGTCTTCTCTTTCCTCCTTCACTTTCAGTACTTACATCATACGTAACCAGAACCATCAATTTTCTCACCATCTCCTATTTCCAAAAGAATGGAGGGTATTCCTCAAAATCCCCTCTGATAAACCTTGCAAACAGTAGTGCCTGAGCATACGGCAGTAGACCGATGCCAATTTTTTCATTTAAAAACGGATGGACGAATTCCTCCTGCTTTCGTTTTTGCCACTCCTTGAGTAGTTCCTTTCTTGATTCATCTAATAAAATAATTCCTCCGCTTTCTTTTTCCAAAAAATCCTTACCCGAAACCTGCTTTCGATTTATCATAGATAAAACAAATCTATCAACCATATACGGTCTTAATTCTTCCATTAGATCTAAGGCTAATGATGCTCTTCCTGGTCTTAATCTATGTAAGAACCCTACATATGGATCAAGCCCTACCGATTCAAGCGCGTTTTGTACTTCATGTGCTAATAGCGTATAAAAGAACGACAGTAGTGCATTGAAGTTATCTTTTGGAGGTTTCCTGCTCCTGCTTTTCATAAAAAAATCTTCTTTCTGAGTTAAAATCAATTGATCTAAAGCACTAAAATATGTTTTTGCACAATCTCCTTCAATACCTCTTACACTCTCTGGGTTTTTACATTTAAAAAGCCTTTCCAGCCCGTCGGAAAGATGATTTACTGCAGACTTCATAAACAGCACATCAATCTTTTCGGAATGATCTCGAATTCCTCTTAAAAGAACCGTTCTTGAATTGCCTATCTTTCCGGCAATTAAATTTATTGAGACATCTCTCGCAAATACCTCGTTGTCAGTCATATTGTATTGCTTTTTGCGCAGCAAAACATTTCCAACCGTACCGCCGGAAACCCGTGCAAGGAATTTACCAAAAGGATTTATAAAGCTAAGTCCCACCGACCGTTTGGCACACAGTTCCATTAAAGCAGGTGTAATTCCCGAATAATTAAAACAAACAATTCCTTCAAGGTTATGTATTGGCATACGAAACTTTTCCTCTCCAAAAACACTGATTACAATATTCTCACCATCACGGTTTAAAAAGCTTTCGGGGGTAGTAACATAAAGTGTATTAAGTAGTTTCCTGATTTTCACTCTCCTCCAGACTTAAATACTTCTCAATATAGTGTTTTATATCTTTTCCCTTACAGCTAAGCTTAGGCATGCAAAATTCAACAAGGGAGCAGCTTTTGCAATGCTTAGAAAGCACTGCCTTAGGCGTGCAACCGTCTTTAAACATTTCGTGCATCTTAAATGCTAATATCTTTACTTTTTCACGCAAAGCTTCATTAAAAGCAACATTTATCCTATGCCTAGTTTGCCCGTAGTATATATATCCACTTGGCACTTGAGTGTTTAACATCTCTTCAATACATATTGCCTGTGCACAAAGTTGCACCTCATCGCATTCATCAGGTTTGGGTTTCCCTCTCTTGTATTCAACGGGAACAGCTTCCCATTTGCCTTTTCTGTCCTTTATTTCAAAGCCTTCCTCCTGTGGTAAAATCGAATGAAATTCAACCATATCGGAAATACCTTGAAGCCCCAAGGAGTATGAAATCAAGGGAACCGAGCGGGAAATAAGTATATTCCCTCTTGATTCGAAGAATTCTGGGTCGTCAACCTTTTGGTGTAAGAAGTTGCC
>CAVYEU010000030.1:0-54295 GCA_963767415.1 uncultured Eubacteriales bacterium | reverse complement strand
AAAAAAGTGCGTTTAGAAAAGTGAAACATATTTCGATAAATATATATGAAAAAATTTCGACATCTTTTTTACTATTCATATTTAAAGGAGAGATACATGTGAATAACAATAATATTGAGATAATTTGTAAAACTAATAAGAGTGTTGTCATTACAAGCATGATGCTGTCAATTGTTACAATATTAGGGTATATACTTGAGTATTTAAATGGGTCTAGAACAATTGGATATGTTGCTTGTATCTCGGGGACAATCATTTTAGCTTATAGTGTGACCTTATTTTATTATTTTAAAGATAAAAGAAGTACGGCATTCAAATATTATGCTTTATATAGCTTTATATTTATTTGGATTATAATATTGGCTTTTTCTCCTAAAGTAGCACAGTATGCACTAATATACCCTTTATTAACAATATATTTGCTCTATTTTAATATTCCATTAATGAAAACAGTATCTGTAATAATTGTTATTGTTGGAATTCTTAAAGTGGTACTGAATGTGCTCTATTTTAAAGAAACAGATGATCAGATGTTCACTCAGTACAGTGTAATGATATTATCTTTATATTTCTTTGTTTATTCAATTATAAATACAACCAAACTTTCGGTTACTTTAAAAGAAGAGCAGTTGAAAAGTCTAATTGAGGAACAAACCAAAAACACCAGTATATTAGCAGAAGTAATTAATGTTTTAAAAAAGGCAGATGATATCTCGAAAAACACTCATAATATATATGAGATGATATTAAGTAATTCTTATAATGTTAAAAATTCTATAGATTTAACAACAAACGTTGTCGGCGAAATTACTTCAAACATAGTTAAGCAGACTCAAATGACAGAGGGTATACAGGATAAATTAGTGCTAACTTCTGAATTATCGAAAAGAATCGAAGAATTTGCGACCAGTTCCATAAATAATATAAATAAAGGTTTTAGCTTGATTGAAGAACTTATGGTGGTTTCTGTTGAAGTTAATGAAAACAATGATAATTTAAATAAAAGCATGATTGAATTATATGACAGCTCTGAAAAAATTAGAGAAATTGTAAAAATAATTAAAGGCATCTCCGACCAAACAAACTTGTTAGCATTAAATGCTTCGATTGAAAGTGCTAGAGCTGGTGAAGCAGGGAAGGGATTTGCTGTGGTTGCAAATTCAATAAGACAACTTTCACTTCAAACAAACAATGCTATTTCTGGTATAAATGAATTGGTGCATAACCTTCAAGAGAGCTCAGCGAAATCTTCTAATGCTGTTTCACTGTCTAGAAAAGCCAGTAATTCTCAGCAAGAAATAATTTTGAAGGCTAAAAATAAGTTTGAAGACATAAATTATACAATCAATCAAGTTAATGAAAACGTTTTAAAATCATGCAATATGATAGATGAGATCGTAGAATATAATCAAACAATTGTTGAAAGTATTTCAAGTATTTCATCTGCAAGTGAAGAAGCAACTACGAGTGTTGAGAATACAAAGGATACTTTAACTAAAAATAATGAATTAATGCTCTCAGTAAAAAGTGATTTAGATGCATTAGTTAATTCTACACATAGCATTCAAAAGTTTAGAATCTAAGAATATAATAAAAAATATTTATTTATTCGTTTACCAAGTTGATTTTCATTTCTCTTAAACTTATAATGTTTTTGTAGGATGTTTTAGATAATTGAGTTGAAGGGGAATAATATATATGAGAATTCTTCATACATCTGATTGGCATCTTGGTAAGTCTATTGAGCAGATTAGTAGAATTGATGAACAAAAAGAATTTTTGGATTGGCTTCATGAGTTAGTTGAAAAAGAAAATATTGACCTTGTCTTGATTGCTGGTGATGTTTTTGATACATACAACCCTTCATCAGCTTCGGAAGAATTATTTTATAATTCCATTAATAAATTAAATAATAGAGGGAAACGCCCTATAATCGTAATTGCAGGGAATCATGATAACCCAGATAGGCTTTGTGCAGCAAGCTCTTTAGCGTATAAAAACGGCATTTTTTTGCTTGGATATCCTTATAGTGACCCAAGCTTATATAAGGTTGAAACTGAACACATAAAAGTGATAGAATCGGGAGCAGGCTGGTTTGAGCTAAATATCTTTGGTATGAGTTATAATGTTGTGATTATAACACTGCCGTATCCTTCAGAAGCACGATTAGATCAAGTAGTATCAGATTCGTGCGATGAATGTAAAATACAAAAGGATTATTCTTTGAAGATCACTTCTTTATTGTCAGATTTGAGTAAGAAGTTTAGAGATGATACGGTCAATCTAATTGTGGGCCATCTCTTTATGAGAGGGGGCAAGGAATCAGAGTCAGAAAGAACTCTTCAAATAGGGGGAGCTCTAACTGTTGATCCTTCTAAATTGCCAACAAATGCTCATTACACAGCATTAGGACATCTTCATCGTCCTCAAAAGGTAAAGGATGCACCGAGGCACACTTATTACTCTGGATCTCCTTTAGCATACAGTTTCTCAGAGGCTGATTATTGTAAAGCGGTCTATATAGTCGATGTTGAACCAACCAGTGAAGCTGCTATAACCATTAAAAATATTGATTGTGGAAAACCTTTAAAGCGTTGGATAGCTATAGGAGGAGTTGAAGAAGCTATTAAATGGTGTGAAGAAGGGAGAGATCAAAACGCCTGGATTGATCTTTTGATTCATACCGATAGGATTCTTACTTACGAAGAACAAAAATTATTAAGGGATTTAAATCCTGGTATAATAAATATCAGACCAATTATAAAAACAGATGAAGAATTAGATTTTATGGATTTTAATAGTAGAGAGAACAAAAAAATAAACGAATTGTTTTGTGATTTTTATAAATATAAGACCCAAACAGAAATATCAGAAGAGCTTCTAGGTACATTTTTGGATGTGTTAAATCAAACTGAAATAGATGATAAAAATTTTGATATGGATATTATTGCTTAGGCATGATTAAAGAATAAAACTCCGTTTTAAAGCTAAAAATTATTAGAGTTTTCAGGAGGAATCTAATATGGGTTTAACAGATTATATATTAAAAAGAGTAAATACATGTAATTTTAGAAATGAAACGCCTTTATATTTAGCTGTAAGAAAAGGACTTTTAAGTTTAGTTGACGAACTTATAAAAAATAATGCTGATGTTAATGCTTTAAATGATGTTTATGAAAGAAACGATACTATCAGGAAATATTTGAAGGATATTATTGATGCTAAGTTACCTATTGATCAAAGTAAACTTTGTCATTATATTTCTGTTAGAATGCATACATCATGGAGTTTAGCTGTAGAAAAAGAAGAAGTAGATATTTTAAAACTATTGCTTGCGACAAAAAAGATCAAAGACATCAATCGGATTTTTTTTAGCGAATCTAGCAGGGGGGAAACTTCGGTATTGGGAATTGCAGTTGTAAAAAGAAATATAGAGATGATCAAAGAATTACTAGAATACCCGAATATCGATATAAATATAGGAATTTTACAGGCTATGCAAGATAAGAATACCGATATACTTCAGTTTTTGTTTAAAAACATAAAGAGTACACATACTATTAATTCTAAAGACATATTACATTACGCAGTATTGAGTGCTATAAGTTTTCGTACTCTTAATGGTATATCAATGAAAGTGGATGGAAATAAAAGATATATTGATATAGTCACTACATTACTTAATAATAGAATTGATATAAACGCAAGCGATGAGGATGGATTAACTGCCCTACATTTATTATGTAGCCGGAAAATATTATATGATGAAGTTGATTATAATATTGCTGGTATTTTACTAAATAATCCCAGCATTGACGTAAACATAGAAGACTCAAAGAGATTTACTGCACTTGATTATGCTTTAGAAAATAATCATTTTGAATTAATTAAAAAATTAATTCAAAAAGGTGCGAAAATAAAAACCGATGCTTTATATATTGCAGCAAAAAAAGGAAGTATAGAAGCTGTAGAAGCAATAATTCCTTTTATTAATGAGGAAACACTAAATTTTGCTCATAATAGCGATGGTAAGACAGCGTTAATCAATGCTGCAGAAAATGGTTACACAGATATTGTAGATGAATTACTAAACGTTCGAAATATTGATATAAATAAAATTGACAAAAGTAACTATAGCGCTTTAAAATATCTTGAATTAAATAGAAACAAAATCAACTTTGAAGTTATTAAAAATCTATTTTATTCAGTATTAAGTTTAGTAGCTTTTGGTGTTTGCTGCGTTGGTTTTATGGCTATACCAAACTTGTCAATTGTATATACTACGTTAATCACGCTAAGAATAGGAGTAGCTCTTGTTTGTGGAGCGTCTCTATTATTAACAGGATATTTTACAAAAAGAAAACGAAAATATTATCTTACTAGAGATAATATAGATGATTCTTTATTAAAATATGAAAGAAAAATGGAAAGAATTAGACTTTCAGAAAATCATTTAAGAACAAGTATAGTGCCTTCATTCGCAGTGCTTACTAGTCCAGTATTAGCAAAAACAAATTTGATACCACCACCTAGAAAGGTGATTACTGATACAGACAAAGGGATAATAAATATTGGAGTAACTTGCCTAAGTATAAACGGAGGAAACTTGATTGAGACCAAGGTATCTTGAAATAGAAGGTTTACATAGTTTTATTGAAAAGCAAGTGATAGATTTTGATTCTGTATCTGAAACAGGTTTATTTGGGATATTTGGGCCAACAGGTAGTGGCAAATCAACGGTTTTGGATGCAATTACCCTTGCTCTGTTTGGTGAAGTTAATAGAGCCTTGCGGGGAACCTATGGTATTATTAATACTGGTGCGACATCTGTCAAGGTCCTGTTCAAATTTGATCTTTTAAAATTTGGCACAAGAAAAACTTATAAGGTTTTTAGGATTTATAACAAAAAGAAGGGGTTTAATAATTCAAGTGAGGCCAAAATTATAAGATTAGTTGAAGTTATTACGGATATGGAAGTGCCAATTGCGGACAAGCTAAATGATGTAAATGAAAAAATAGTTGAGCTAATTGGCTTAAAACCTGAAGACTTTATGCGATCAGTTGTTTTACCCCAAAACAAGTTTCAAGAGTTCTTATTCCTTGAAAAGTCTAAAAAGAGAGAAATGCTAGAACGCATATTCTATCTTGAAGAGTATGGTAAAGAATTAAACGATAAGACTTCAAAAAAGCAAGCAAGGCTGAAAAATAAAATTGCTCATATTGAGGGTTCAATTTCTCAGTTGGGAGATGCTTCAAAACAAGCATTTATCCAAGGAGAGCGTAAATTAGAAGAAGATCAGAATAAGAAGAATAATGTTTTTGAAGAACTAAGAGAAGCCGAAAAACATTTTTTTGAGGCTAAAGAAATATGGGAACACCTGCATGAGTTAGAAGTAATAAAAGATCTTGAGAATAAGCACTTATCTATGAAACCAGATTCTGAGATTCAAAAAGTTAGGTTGGAAAACTTTAAAAAAGCTCAAGATCTTTTTGATGCAGTAAAAAAGTATGAAGAGATTCAAAAACTGCATTTGGTAACTTTAGATTCTTTAAAGGACTATGAAAATAAATTACCTGCTTGTGTAGAGCAAACTAGAATCTTAAAAGAAAATATAGATACTTGGCAAAAAAATATAAATAATGAAAAGCCTATATTGATTGAAAAAAAAGCCAAATTGATTGAATCAATAAGTATTCAAAAAGAGATAGATTTATTACTAGAAAAAATAGAAGAATTAAGAAAAAGATATGATAAGATAAAAGTTTGTATTAAAAATGACAACTCTAGCATTGAAGGAAAAAAGGCTGATCTTCACAAATCGGAAAATGAGATTACTGAAAAACAGCTAATAATCGATAGATGTAGGGTGAGTATTGACTATAGAAGCAAGATTCAATCTGGAATCAGCCTTGAAAATGAGTTTAACAGCTTAAAAGATAGTCTTGAGAAGCATGAATTGCAGTATAAGGAGTTGCAAAATAAAATTGGATTATTAGAAAAGAATATTGAAGATTTAATTCAAAAAAAAGAAGAACTACAAATAAAATACGATGCTTTAAACAAAGGGTATACGGACTTAGAAAAAATTTTACAATTAAAGAGGCTAGAGCTTTCTGAAAACATAAACAATTATCACCAAATTAATCTAAATGTTCTTTCGTTGCGTAATAAACGGGAAGAGACGTTATTAAATAATATGGCAGTTACTCTTTCAAAAAGCTTGAAATATGAAGAGCCTTGTCCTGTATGTGGTTCAAAAGATCACCCGAAGATCGCAAACCAAACGGTGAATCATCATTTATTACTAGAAAATGAAATTGAAGAAGCCCAAAAGCAAACTCAGAAGTTATTCGATAACAACAAGTTATTGGAAAAAGAAATTGATGTGATCCAGAAAGATTTAGATATAAGGAATACGAAGTGTCTCAAATTAAATGTAGTATTAACAGATTTTTGTTTACAAAATAATTCTAAAAAATCAGAATTGATGACTAATATAGAAAATCTCCAAGTTTTAAATGAATCCCTGAGCTGTGTCAAAGTACAGCATAAAACTATCTTTGCTGAATATGATAAATTTATCAAAAAACATGGTATAAAAAATATAAAGAAAGAATTAGCTAACCTTGAAGAGAAAGATAGACTTTATGAATCGATTCAAAAGGAAATTGACCAAATCGAAACCAACATAAAAAACATTTATCAAGAGATTGAAAAGATTAATGTAAATAAGCAAAAGCGCTTAGATGAGTATACTGAAATAATTACAGAAAAGAGAAGTATAGAAGCAGTTATTGATGAAAAAAGAGCTAAGATTACCAATATATTATTTGAAGGAGAAATGCAAGACAGATCAATAGAAGAGATTGACAAACGTTTAAACTTTTTAGAAAAAGAGTATATAGCTTTAACTGAAGATCTAAAACAAGAAGAGGTTGAATTAAACAATAGGCTAATTAAGATAAGAACACTAGAGACCCAAAGGGATATTTACAGTGAGAGTCTTAAAAATGAGGGATACAGACTTAATGATTCTCTAAAAGCTAAAGGATTTACTTGCATAGAAGAGATAGAGAACGCTTTCTTATCAAAAGAAGCTTGGACAGAAATTGAGATACATTTAAAAAAATTTGAAGATACAGAAATTAACTTGCGCGCTCAAAAAAATCTGAGAATAGAAAGATTAAAGGGACGAAGTTTAATATTCGAAGAATATACAAACATTTCTAATTTATATGAATCCAAAAAGATCGAGAAAGATATTTGTATCTCTAATTTTGAGTCTAGTAAAAATTCATATGAAAGAATTAAAAGTAATATTTTGATTTGGGAAACATTAAATAGTGATTTTAAAAAGCTTACAAAGACTAGTAATATGCTAGAACAAATTCAAAAATTATTAAAAGGAAATAGTTTCGTAGAGTTTATTGCAGAAGAAAGATTAAGATATATTGCTAAAGTAGCCTCTGAAACATTAGGGATATTAACTAAATATAGATATGCCATAGTTTTAGATAGTGAAAATGGGTTTATAATACAAGATAATGCAAACGGTGGAGTCTATAGGCTTATAACAACGCTTTCCGGCGGAGAAGTGTTTCTTACGTCTTTATCATTGGCTTTAGCATTATCGAAACAAATTCAATTAAAGGGACAAAGTCCACTTGAATTTTTCTTTTTAGATGAAGGGTTTGGAACATTAGATAATGATTTGTTAGATACTGTTTTTGACGCACTAGAAAGATTGAGTACGAAAGAAAGAGTAGTAGGACTTATCAGTCACGTTCCGCAACTAAGAGATAGAATGACCCGAAAACTCATTGTTGATGCTCCAACACCCGATGGAAAGGGCAGTAGAGTCAGAATTGAGAAAGCTTAGAATAATCCCTCTGATAATTTACGATTTAAGCATGATTAAAGAATTCATTTTTTAATCATGCTTAAGCATTCCTGGATATATTTTGATATATTTTTTATTTAGTTTTTTAGGTCTTAGACCTTAAGAATAAGGGTCACATGATCTTGATTGCAGTTATTACGGTTGTTTTCGACCTATTCTTCGTCATGTTTATTCATATAGTATTTCTTCTTGGTATTTTTGGCTCAGGAGTTGAAGATCCTTTTGCTAGTTTCTCAAAATAGTCTATTTGTGGTTGAATACCTTTTGCTACTGTAGCGATACCATTTGTGTTTGTTTTCTCTGGAATTAGTGATGATGATAAATCTACTGATTTACTCTTATCTCTTGTAGGTAGTATTTCCGATGTTGGTACTTCTAGTTTTACCAATGCACCTGCTTGTAGTATTTTTGGTGATTCAACATCTTTTGATTTTTTTAGCAGTACATTTTTTAATTCATTTAACAAAGCATCTTCATTGCTAGATCTTTCTGCCTCCGATTTAGTCTCACTAAGCCTATCCCTAGGACTGCTATCTTTTGGTTCTACCAGTATATCTGTTTGTAGTATTGCTGGTGATGGTGAAGCTACTGATTTATTCTCAACATTCTCTGGTCTTACTAGTGCAACATCTGTTTTTGGTGACATATTTTTTGCAGGTTTAAGGCTTTCTAACTCCGTTTTAGCCTCATTAAGACTATCACTAAAATTCCCGTTGTCAATTATTCTTTCGATAAGCTTAGGTACCATTTTTTTAGATTCTTTATCATGCGGGAAATCATACGTACTTCTCAAAGCACCATATATCGTATCCAAAAGGTATTTCTCAGTATATTTTTGGCATTGACCAATTACATCAAGTATAAGCCTCGTTACGTCTACGGTTTCTTTGGACTCACCTTTTGAAGTTAATTTATTGCATATCCCCTCTTTTAGACTTATCACAGGCTCATTTTGTAAATTGAATAGGGTGATCAATTTTTTAGCCTGAGCGTCTATTGCTGTACGCTCCTTAGTATCATAAAAATGATGACCATAAGGTTTATAGTCTTGTGCCATATTAAAACCCCCCTTTTTGTTTAATTATTTTCACTTTTGAATTAATAAATTAGTGTTTAAATATATATAGAAATTTTCTTTATATTCTTATATTATAACATTTTTTTCAAAAAAGCAAGATATGCATAAAGGGGGGACGGGATGTTATACTATAGATTTCGCATCAACTAGTATGTATAATTTATATTCAAACCATCTTTGGAAAACATTACAGCTTAAATAACTTTATCGAAACCCGTAATATATAAGTAATAGATTTTATAAGCATGATTAAAAAATAAGCTTAAATTTTATTCTTTAATCAGCCAAAGGAGGATATTAAAATGAGTTTTAAAAAACACATTAGCATATTATTAATGACTTTATTACTTACTTTTTTATGTATAGCAACAACCTTTGGAAGCATTTTAACTAAAGATTCGTCAAATAATTCTAAGATTTATGCTTCTAATGTTCATATATTTAAAACTGGCTTCGTAGCACCTACTCAGCAAAGGTTAGCGAATATTAATAAAAAACTTATTAAGCCAAGATTGATACGTAAAAATTTAATATCCGAGATGCGATTAATAAACCGTTCATATACAAGTAAAAATTCTCAAAAATATATTGACTCAAACTGCTATATGAGTAGTGTTGCTACATTTGGAAAAGAAGTTGAAGGGAATATATTACAAGGTTCTTCAGCAAAAGAAACTACATCACCAAGTTTTCCACGTATTCAAGTAAAAACTACACAGGTTGCTGATGATTCGAACTTGCCAGATAAAGTGGATAATACTACAGATCCCTCTACTGCTCCTTATTTTCCTGCGATAGGAGATCAAGGATTCGAAAATTCATGTTCTTGTTTTTCAACCACCTATTATGTACTGACATATATGACAGCCTTAGCAAGAGGCGTTGCGGTTAAAAATGACCCCTCCAAAATATTTTCGCCAGCATGGACATACAACTTGATAAATGGTGGATATGATGATGGTTCATGGATAGTTGATGCTTATGACATTATGAAACATTTTGGTTGTGCAACACTAAGTAAATTCTCATATATAGAGCCAAACGCTATTGACGCTAACAACGAAATAGCATATCGTAAATGGGCTACTGATCCAAATATTTGGGAAGATGCACTAACATATAAAATAAATTCTGAGGGTGTTATTACTGATTTGAATAAAGACAAAGGACAAACTCAATTAAAACAAATGTTGTCTAACGGATATATAATGGTATTTGCAACAAATGCAGATTATTTACCAGAATGTTCATATGAAAATTATACTGTTATTTCATCTCCCAACCCATCAGCTCCTTCGGACGATGTTAGTGCAAAAAATGGAGGAATTCATGTTTGTTCTTACTCACAAGGTTCTACTTCTAACCATGCTATGACAGTTGTTGGCTATGATGACAATATCAAAATTATAGATAAAAATGGTAAAACAAGCTATGGTGCATTCAAAACCGCAAATTCGTGGGGAAAAGACTGGGCAGATAACGGATTTGTATGGTTTTCATACAGTGCTTTAAAAAATAGTGCATGGTATGATAATAGTGCATGGTACATTACAGCAATGAGCCAACCGTATACTCCACAATTACTAGGCAAGTTTACTATCAATACTACGAACCGAAGCAAGATTTATATCGGTATCGGATATTCTAATACTGAGAGCTCAATATCACAAAATATTTGGGTACCTCCTGTACTAGATCTAAACGGCGGACCATTTGCATTTGATGGATCTCCATCACATAGTTGTACCGGAGGATTTGCCTTAGACTATACCCCGAATGCAAATCTAGGAAATACTAAATTGCTAAAATATGCATATATATCGATTAACGGTATATTTGATATTAGTCACAATACTGTTCTAAAAAGTTTTTATCTTAAAGATTCTAAAAATAACATATATAAATCAACTGTTAATTTACCAATCACAATGAACTCATCTAATAAAATAAGTTCTTGGGCTGGATCTTAGGAATAGCTAAACAATAAATTCCGATTCTTAAATCTGAAATTTTTTAAAAACTGGTTTTATTGTTTAACTGTTACTAGGCTAACATAGTATCATTGTTATTATCCAAACTAATAATAAAATCAACAATATTTTTTGCTGTCTCAGGGTTAAAGAAATGTTTCTGAGACTCCTTTATAATGTTTAATTTTCTTGCATTATTTGAAACTAAATTATTAACAACATCGTTTAGATTTTTTAAATCATTACATACTACACCTAAATTGTATTTTAATGCAAATTCAGGATTCCCCTCCTCTTGCCCTGGCAATGCTCCAGTAATAACAAGTGGGACATTACAAGATATAGATTCCATCATAACGTTAGGACTACCCCTTGTAAAAGCAATATCTGAGTTCCTCATTAGATCATTCAAATTATTTACAAAACCAAATACTTCAACCTTTTTTCCATATTTTTTAAACAATGTGTTTTCTAATCTTTTTTTCGCCATTTTATTGCGCCCTGCAATAATTTTTACGGTACAATTAAAATTATCTAATAGCTTAGAAGCTATTTTGCTCATATCCCCAGATCCTTCTCCACCACTGATTATTAAGCATTTTAAAGGGATATCTTCCTCGCCTTTTTTACTTTTTTGTAAGTACTCTACATGAGTTTTATGAAACCTAGAACGTACTGGAAACCCAAGCACTTTAACTTTGGACTCAGGAAACTTAAATCTTAAACATTGCTTTTTTGCTTCATTTGTAGGACTAATAATGTAATCTACCCTAGAATCTACCCAATTAGGACTAATGCTTACTAAGTCTGCAATAAGGGTTATAAAAGGAATCTTTATTTTATATTGCTCTAATACGTTAAGAACCGAACCATTAAAATTTGGATGTACAGATAGAATCAAGTCTGGCTTTACTTGTTCTAGTAGATCTAAAAGTTTAGTTTTAATAACTAACTCCATTGCTTGATCTATAAGTTGAGGTTTAGACATTGATAGTTTCCAAATTAATTTCCATAGTTCTCTAGCATTTCGAGTAATCACTCCATATGATTTTGCAATTTTAATTAAAGCTTTTCCTCCTAAAGCGAACCCATCTATTACAATAACATTTATTTCATTATATTGTGCGAACTTCTCACACAAAGACTCAGTAATACTCTTATGTCCATGACCAGTATAATCAGAAGAGATTATTAGTATATTTTTAATCATGGGTGTTAATGCTCCTTATTTTTAATAATTTAATAAAACAGATCTATACTATTACATTACATACTAAAGTTATTTTAAATCAACTTCTAAAACGTTTCAATAGGGATTATCAGTTTTTGTAAATTTTAGTTTCTTTCTTCTTTTGCTAATAATAATGTAAAAGTAAACGTACTTCCCATGTCAAGTTCACTTTCACACCATATTTCCCCATTGTGTGCTTCAACAATTTCTTTGGCAATAGAAAGACCAAGACCAGATCCTGGTATCTCCAAATCATAGTTTTTTACTTGAAAAAATTTATCAAAAATCTTATCAATATATTCTTTAGAAATACCATTTCCAGTATCCCTCACAAATACAAACATCTTACCGTTTTTAACGTAATTCCCTATACATATTTCATCTCCAGAATTTGTATATTTTAGAGCATTTGTAATTAGATTATTTAGAACCCAGATTATTTTTTTATAGTCTACTAATACTTTGGGAAGGTTCTCATCTAATTCATGATGTAAATAAATATCTTTTTTCTTTGCCAGTTCATATAAATCAGATAAACATTTTTCAACAATTATATCGAATGAGCACGGCTGAAATTTAAAAACTGCTTTAGAATACTCTATTTTTGATAACTCGATTAAATCATTTACCAAAGCTGACAGTCTCTCTCCATCATCCCTGATAGTGATAACAATACTACGTTGATCTGAATTTAATTCTCCCAAATCTTTTTTCATAAGCAGACTTACACCCATCATTATCGATGTTAATGGAGTTTTAAATTCATGTGATATAGTAGAGATAAACCTTGTTTTCATTTTTTCTAATTCTTTTAGCTCTGTTACGTTTTGTAAAGCAATAACTAAGCCTGATATTTTCCCTTTATCATCGTTTATATTTGAAATATTTACATTATAGTAATTATTCTGTATTTCAATAGGTATACAAACAATTCTTTCTTGGGTTTTTGAATTCTGATAATTTTTAATATGCCCAGAGAACTCAGGGTCGCGAATCACCTCCAACAAATTTTTGTCTATCGAATCTTTCTCTAATATAGAAAATAAACTTTCACAAGCATTGTTTATTAATCTAATATTATAATTATTGTCTAAAACTAGTATAGGATTCGAAATGCTTTTTACAATAGCAAGCGTTTTGTTTCTCTCTAACATGATTTTTCCAAGATGACTTTTCTCGTATTCTTTAATTCTTTGTGTCATTTTATTAAATTCTAATGATAATTCTCCAATTTCATCATTAGAAAAAACTTTGATTTGCTGGTCTAAAGCACCTCCTTTGACTAATTTCAATGTTTGGGTTAAAAAATTTATTGGCATAAAAAATTTATTTACAAAAAACTTAGATAGAACAAAACCTCCTATTACTCCAACACCTGAAATAATCATTAATATATACATAGATTTTAAAATTGAATCACTATGGTTTTTAAGAGTTTGAGCCATATTATATGCATCATAAATACTTTTATAGTTATTATATATTAGACTATCAATACTCTTACTCAATTTAAGAAGGTTAAAAATCGATATTGCTCCTATCAACGCAATTACTATTACAAGACAGATGTAAATAAGTGATATTTTGCTTTTCAATGTTCTAAACATAAATAAACATCTCCATATTTTGTATAAGATTTAATCTCGAGTACTAAAACTTAATTGTTTAAGTATATAATTATAATTCCCAAAAGTCAAAAACTAACACATGCTGTTGTACATTATCTGTTATCAGAAAAAAACATTAATAATTATTTACTAATACCGATAGTATTTAATAGAAAAGTATGGGAAATAATATATAAAAAAGAAATAATTAATTTGGAGGTGAGGATAATGTTAGACATCATTTTTTTATGTGCTTTATTTATAGGATTTTGGGTAATGATTTTGTTTACTAATTGGTGTAGCAAACAATCATACTTGCCAAAGTAATATTTTCTTTTATTGAAGCAAGTATAAACATGTACTGACAGTCGCAAAAATGTAATGAAAGTGGCTTAGTCTAGTATATCTTGAAAATCAGGAGGCGCATAGGTATGTTTATTTTAGTTGGGATTTCTGCATTGTTGTTCATATATCTAGGTTATGTATTAATTAATCCTGAAAAATTTTAAAAGATGGGAGTAAAAAATATGGGAGTTGTTCAAATTCTAATTACACTTTCAGTGCTTATGTGTTTAGTTGTCCCGATGGGAAAATATATTTTTAAAGTCATAAATAACGAAAAAACATTTCTTGATCCTGCAATAGATAAAATTGATAATTTAATTTATAAAATCTGTGGAATAAAAAAAGAAGAAATGACATGGAAGGAATATGCTATTAGTTTATTACTGACAAATGCAGTAATGACTATCTTTGTATATATTGTGTTTAAAACACAAGGTTTATTGTTTGGAAACCCAAATGGAATCCAAGGTATGGAATCATCGTTGTCCTTTAATACTGCAATAAGCTTTATTACTAATACCAACTTGCAAGATTATTCAGGAGAATCTGGTTTATCAAACTTAAGTCAAATGATTGCAATCATATTCTTAATGTTTACTTCTGCAGGTTCTGGTTTTGCAGCTGCAACAGCATTTATTAGAGGAATTGTAGGAAAAACTAAAACAGTTGGTGTGTTTTTTGTTGATCTGGTTAGAATTATAACTAGAATTCTTATGCCACTTTCAATTATTGTAACAATACTTTTGGTATGGCAAGGAGTACCTCAAACCCTGTCCCCTAATCAAACAATCAAAACAATTGAAGGAAGTTTGCAAGATATACCGCTAGGTCCCGTAGCATCATTAGAATCAATTAAGCACATAGGAACAAATGGCGGTGGATTCTTTGGAGCTAATTCATCCCATCCATTTGAAAATCCCACACCATTAACAAATTTTATTGAAATAATTGCTATGATGCTTCTTCCTGCTTCTTTAGTTTATTCATTTGGTTTAATGCTTAAGAATAAAAAACAAGCATGGACAATATTTGCTGCTATGGCTATCCTGCTCCTAATATCTATTCCAATTTGTTATGTTGCTGAATTAGCTGGGAATCCTATATTAGCTCATGTAGGATTAAATCAATCAATGGGAAATATGGAAGGAAAAGAAGTACGTTTTGGGATAGCAGAAAGTTCATTATTTACTGCAATAACAACTGCATTTACAACTGGCACAGTAAATAATATGCATGACTCATTAACTCCAATTGGAGGATCGGTGGCTCTGTGGAATATGATGCTAAACGTAGTATTTGGCGGTAAGGGCGTTGGTTTTATGAATATGCTAATGTATGCAATACTTGCTGTATTCTTATGTGGTCTAATGGTTGGACGAACCCCAGAATTTTTAGGTAAAAAACTTGAAGGGAACGAAATAAAACTAATTGCTATTGCAATTCTAGTGCATCCATTTCTAATATTAATTTCTTCGACAATCGCATTACTCACCCAATCTGGTTTAGCTGGAATTTCGAACCCTGGGTTTCATGGGCTGACTCAAATATTATATCAATATACATCTTCAGCTGCAAATAATGGCTCAGGATTCGCAGGAATGACAGTTAACACAATGTTTTGGAATATTTCAACAGGGATAGTGATGTTTTTAGGAAGATATATTTCGATAATTGCATTACTTGGAGTTGCCGGTTCATTGGCAAGTAAAAAGGAAGTACCAGTAACTATAGGAACCTTTAGAACAGATACAGGGCTATTTTGTGTAACATTAGTTATTGTTGTAATAATTATCGGAGCCTTAACTTTCTTCCCTGCAATTTCTTTAGGCCCAATCGCAGAACACTTAACACTAGGGTATTAAAAGGGGGATTTATCATGAGCGAAACAAAGAAAAAAGCTTGGGTGACTAAAGAAATAGTTTTTACAGCTATAAAAAATTCTTTTATTAAACTAAATCCTAAGTATATGATTAAAAATCCAGTAATGTTTGTTGTTGAAATCGGATTTTTAATAACATTGTATCTAACACTCTTTCCAAATACATTTAATGAAACAGATACAAATATTAGACTCTATAATTCAATTGTCTCAGTTATACTTTTTATAACTGTCTTATTTGCAAATCTTGCAGAAGCTGTAGCTGAAGGAAGAGGAAAAGCTCAAGCTGAAAGTTTAAAAAAAACCAAAAAAGATACTGTAGCAAAATTACTAGATAAAAACGGAGGTATAAAGACAGTTAGTTCAAATGAAGTTAAAAAGGGAGATATCGTCCTTGTTGAGACAGGTGATATCATTCCAAATGATGGGGAAGTCGTTGAAGGAGCTGCTATGGTTGATGAATCTGCTATTACAGGTGAATCAGCACCTGTTTTAAAAGAAGCTGGAGGCGATTTTAACTCTGTGACAGGTGGAACAAAAATAAAAAGTGATTCCCTTAAAATCAGAATTACAGCAATTCCAGGGGAATCTTTTTTAGATAGAATGATAAGCTTAGTTGAGGGTGCCAAAAGACAAAAAACTCCAAATGAAATAGCATTAACAATGGTTCTGGTAAGCTTAACAATGATTTTCCTAATTGTAGTAGTTTCACTTTTTCCTATAGCAGGTTATTCAGAAGTCAAAATATCGATATCGACACTAATAGCATTATTAGTTTGTCTCATTCCAACAACGATTGGAGGACTTTTATCTGCTATTGGAATAGCTGGTATGGATAGAGTTACAAGATTTAATGTAATAGCTATGTCTGGTAAGGCTGTTGAAGCTTGTGGAGATGTAAACACTTTGATATTGGACAAAACTGGAACAATCACCTATGGAAATAGATTAGCTGCAGAATTTGTTCCTATTGGTAAAAACACAGTTGAAAATGTCTCCAGGTTTGCTTCAATTTCTTCAGTTAAAGATTTAACCCCTGAGGGTAAATCAATTGTTGATTTAGCTAAAAGACAAGGTATTGATATTAATATTGAGGAATACAAAAATTTAGATTTCATAGAATTTTCAAGTCAAACCAGGATGAGTGGGCTTGATCTTAAAAATGGAACCCAAATTAGAAAAGGTGCAGTGGATGCAATAAAAGATTTTACAACAAAGCTTGGAGGTTCTGTCCCCTCCGACCTTGAAGAAAAGGTTGCAAGAATTTCAAGGTTGGGAGGTACGCCACTCGTTGTATGTGTAGATAAAGAAATTATAGGAGTAATATACTTAAAAGATACAATTAAGCCAGGCCTTGTAGAAAGATTTCAAAGACTTCGTGAAATAGGTATTAAGACGATTATGTGTACAGGAGACAATCCTCTTACGGCAGAAACTATTGCCAAGGAAGCTGGGGTTGATGAATTTGTAGCAGAATGTAAGCCTGAACAAAAAATTGATGTAATTAAGAAAGAACAGTCTGAAGGAAAACTAGTAGCAATGTCAGGCGATGGCACCAATGATGCACCAGCTCTCGCGCAAGCAGACGTGGGTCTTGCAATGAACAGTGGCACAACAGCTGCAAAGGAAGCTGCAAACATGGTTGATCTCGATTCTGATCCTACGAAAATTATTGAAGTTGTTGAGATCGGCAAACAGCTTCTAATAACTAGAGGTTCTCTTACAACCTTTAGTATTGCTAATGATGTTGCAAAATACTTTGCGATAATTCCTGCAATGTTTGCAGTAGCTATTCCTCAAATGAATATAATAAATATTATGGGGCTTAGTACACCGAAGAGCGCTATTTTATCAGCTTTAATATTCAATGCAATAATTATTCCAGCTTTAATTCCTATAGCAATGAAAGGTGTTAAATATAAACCTATGAGTGCCCAAGCCATTTTAGCAAGAAATATGATAATATACGGGCTTGGAGGCGTGATTGTTCCCTTTATAGGAATTAAACTGATAGACCTAGTAATAAGTCCAATTTTAAAAGTCTTAAACTTAGGTTAGGAGGCGATTTGATATGAAACTATTTATAAAAGCAGTATCTGTAAGTTTTGTATTGTTATTACTTTGTGGTATCATTTATCCTTTAGGAATGACTGGTATCAGCAAAATTATTTTCCCCAAACAAGCAAATGGAAGTATTATTAAGTATAATGGGAAACGTGTAGGTTCGGAGCTTTTAGGGCAATCATTTTCTAGTTCAAAATTCCTTCATGGTAGAATTTCTTCAATAAATTATAATACGTATAGATATCAAGATACTATTCCTGATAAGAAAACGGGAAAGTAGTTTACACGGGCGTTAGCTCTGGATCTTCAAATTTGGCGCCTTCAAATCCAGCATTATCAGATAGAGTAAGAAAAGATATGGATGAGTTTTTAAAAGCAAACCCCTCTGTAAAAAGAGAAGATATCCCTACAGATTTGTTGACAAGCTCTGGTTCAGGACTTGATCCTCATATAAGTCCTAAAGCAGCACAAATCCAATTATCTGCCATATCTAAGGCTACAGGAATTCCTATGATTAAACTTCAAGATATCATACAAAATAATACAGAAGGTAGATCATTAGAGATTTTTGGAGAACCCAGGGTTAATGTTTTGAAAGCTAATTTAGAGATTGCAAAAATACTTGGAATATAAGAAGGATATAAACACGATAAGAACCAGACTTAATAGATTGATACTCTAAAAATTACAAAAAGGGAAATGATATGTATCCTAGAGATTTAACCTATAAAATGCCAGCAGAGTGGGAAACTCATCAATGTACCTTTGTTTCTTGGCCAATACAGGATTCTATGTGCCATCCTGATAATTATGAAAGTGTATGTCAGGGTTATGCCGAGATTATCATAAGCATTTCTGAGTTTGAGCCAGTTATAGTAATTGTTAATTCAGAAGATTTAGAGCAGGTGAAAAAAATGTTTGTACATCAGAGAATTAGATTTCTTCCTGTTCAGCATAATGATGCATGGTTGCGAGATAATGGACCCACCTTTGTTATAAATGAAGACGGAAAGATTGCAGGAGTAAATTGGGAGTTTAATGCATGGGGGGGAAAATATCCACCATGGGATTTGGACAACCAAGTTGCGTCTAAAATTCTTGAAAATGTTGTTGTTAAGCGATTTGATGCTCCCCTTATAATGGAAGGTGGGTCAATTCATGTAGATGGTGAAGGAACCCTAATTACTACAGAGGAGTGTTTGCTAAACTCTAATAGAAACCCTACATTAATCAGGGAACAAATTGAGGATTATCTAAAAAAATATTTGAATATAGAAAAAATCATATGGCTAAAAAGTGGTTTAAACGGTGATGAAACAGATGGTCATGTAGATAATATCGCATGTTTTGCTTCTCCGGGGAAAATATTAATGCAGGTTTGTAATGATCCTACAGATGAGAACTACCAGATTACTAGAGAAAATTTTGAGATCTTAAAGAAAGAAGTTGATGCAAAAGGAAGAAAGCTTGAAATTATTCCTATTAATCAACCTCCAAAAATAAGTTTTGAAGATCAAAGACTAACAGTAAGCTACTTAAATTTTTACTTCGTAAATGGAGGCATAATTTTGCCGGTTTTTGGCAGTATAGCCGAAGAGACAGATCTCATGGCAGAAAATGTCTTAAAAAATATCTTTCCAAAAAGACGAGTTCGAAAGATTAACGGTATGTTAATTATAAAAGAGGGCGGAAATGTTCATTGTGTTACACAGCAGATGCCTGCAATTAAATAAACTCATGTTTTTAACATTTTATGATAGAAAAGGTGATTTGAATGAGAAAAGTTAAAGTTGCAGCTACACAAATGAGTTGCTCCTTCAATATTGATGAAAATATTAGCAAAGCTGAAAAACTGGTAAAAGAAGCAGCGCAGAAGGGTGCACAAATCATCCTTTTGCAAGAACTTTTTGAGACCCCGTATTTTTGTCAAACGGAAAATTCTAATTATTATGCATATGCAACAGAGTTAGAAAATAATAAAGCAATTACTTATTTTAAAAAAGTTGCTAAAGAGCTTAAGATCGTACTACCTATTAGCTTCTATGAGAAAAAAAACAATGCAAGATATAATTCTTTAGCTGTACTTGATGCGGATGGAACAGTGATTGGTAAATATAGAAAAAGCCATATTCCTGACGGTCCAGGATATGAAGAGAAGTTTTACTTTAATCCAGGAGATACAGGATTCAAAGTATGGAATACTCAGTATGGGAAAATAGGTGTAGGGATATGTTGGGATCAATGGTATCCTGAAGCTGCGAGATGCATGACGTTAATGGGAGCTGAAATAATTTTCTATCCGACGGCTATTGGCTCGGAGCCTCAGAATGAATCTATAGATTCCAAAGACCACTGGCAAGCTTGTATGTTAGGGCATGCTGCAGCAAATCTCGTACCTGTGGTTGCATCAAATCGCGTTGGGGTTGAAAAAGATGAGGATTCTAAAATAACATTCTATGGTTCATCTTTCATAGCAGGATCCAAAGGTAATAAAATTGCAGAAGCTAATCGCAGCGAAGAAACAGTACTTGTTGCTGAATTTGATTTAGATCAATTGGAAACCCAACGTATTGAATGGGGAATATTCAGAGACCGTAGACCTGATCTTTATCAAATCATCACATCTTACGACGGTGATTTGATTATTAAGCCATAAGAAACGTTTCACAATTCACAATAAGGAGATAAACCCCCGTTATCTCATAATTTTAAAGTTGTAAAAGATTTAAGAAATAAACACGAAAAGATTTACTATGCTGGAGATGGTAGCCCAGATTTGAAAACATCAATGCATGCTGATCAAATATTTGCAGTTAGATCAATTTATTTAATTTAACTGCAACATAACATACCCAAATGAATTGCGAATTTATGACCTTTAAAGTATAATCTATTTTATGGTCGTGCCATTATCTTTTCGCTTTGCTTAAGAGTGGCACATGGTCTATACTCAAAAATGCAATGGAAACCGCATTTTTAAATATAACATGAGAAAATCTAAACAAACGGAGGTATCAAACACTATGGCGCATACTATGACACAAAAAATTTTGAAAGATCATGCAGGTCTTACACACGTAGTGCCAGGACAGCTTATTAATACGAAACTTGATCTTGTACTCGGAAATGATATTACGACTCCTCTTGCAGTAAAAGAATTTAGAAAAATTGGTTTAAATAAAGTATTTGACATAGAAAAGATAGCTATTGTTCCTGATCACTTTACCCCAAATAAAGATATAAAATCAGCTGAACAGGTCAAATTTATCAAAGAATTTGCAAGAGAAACGGGAATAGTAAACTTCTTCGAGATTGGTCAAATGGGTATAGAGCATGCTCTATTACCTGAAAAAGGGTTGGTTGTTCCAGGCGACGTTGTAATAGGTGCAGACTCACATACATGCACTTATGGGGCTTTAGGCGCATTTTCAACCGGAATAGGCAGTACTGATATGGCTGCTGGCATGGCAACTGGCGAAGCTTGGTTTAAGATTCCTGAAGCAATAAGATTTATTTTAACCGGAAAGCTTCCAAAATGGGTCAGCGGAAAAGATGTAATACTTCATATTATAGGTATAATTGGTGTAGATGGTGCCTTGTACAAATCAATGGAATTTACCGGAGACGGAATGCACAACCTATCAATGGATGACAGGTTTACAATGGCAAATATGGCTATTGAAGCCGGTGCTAAAAATGGCATATTTGAAGTAGATGATAAAACTATTGAATATGTTAAATCACATTCAACTAAACCTTATAAAATTTATACAGCAGACACAGATGCAGTATATTCTGAAACATATGAAATTGATCTGTCTAAAATCAGACCAACAGTTGCATTCCCTCATCTTCCTTCAAACACAAGAACGATTGACAATATTGAAGATATCTCTATAGATCAAGTAATAATCGGCTCATGTACTAATGGTAGAATCGAAGACCTTCGTGTAGCTGCAGAGATTTTGAAGGGTAAAAAAGTCCACCCTACAGTAAGGTGTATTATCATACCATCTACACAAAAGATATGGAAACAAGCCATGAACGAAGGACTTTTTGATATATTCATCGATTCAGGTGCAGCAGTCAGTACTCCAACCTGCGGTCCGTGCTTAGGAGGTCACATGGGAATATTAGCAAAAGGTGAAAGAGCAGTTGCTACAACCAATAGAAACTTTGTCGGACGAATGGGGCATCCGGAAAGCGAAGTATATTTAGCTAGCCCTGCAATCGCTGCAGCATCTGCAGTAGCAGGCAAGATTGCATCACCTGAAAATATCTAATATATTTAATAAATAAAGGAGGCTTAAAAAATGAAAGTTCAAGGCAAAGTAATTAAATACGGAGATAATGTAGATACGGATGTAATAATACCAGCAAGGCATTTAAATACCTCTGACCCTCGAGAGCTTGCAAAATTCTGTATGGAAGATTTAGATAAAGAGTTTGTAAATAAAGTTTGTAAAGGAGATATAATGGTTGCTGGTAAAAACTTTGGCTGTGGTTCCTCAAGAGAACATGCCCCCATTGCTATAAAAGCATCAGGAATCTCATGCGTCATAGCTGAAACCTTTGCACGAATTTTTTATAGAAATGCAATAAATATTGGTCTACCAATTTTAGAATGTCCTAAAGCAGCAAAAGACATATCCGAAGGTGACGAAGTCTTAATTGATTTCGAAAATGGAATGATAGATAATATTACTAAAGATAAAAATTATGAAAGTACTCCCTTCCCTGAATTTATGCAAAAAATAATTTCATCAGATGGGTTAATTGAGTATATAAAAAAATACAGTATATCAATGTAGAAAGGAGTGTTTAGAAAAAAATGTCTACAAAGAAAATAGTGATACTTCCTGGAGATGGAATAGGTCCTGACGTAATTGAACAAGCAGTTGAGGTTATTCGTATAATTTCAAAAAAATATGATATAAATTTTGATATCAAAGAAGCTCTCATCGGTGGTAAAGCAATAGATTTGACTGGCAAACCACTTCCTGCAGAAACTATATCACTATGTAAAGAAGCTGACGCAGTTTTACTTGGTGCTGTCGGTGGACCAAAGTGGGATAACTTACCACGCAATAAAAGGCCTGAAGCAGGGCTTTTGGGAATAAGATCTGCACTTGGCCTTTATGCAAACTTAAGACCTGCTGTAATTTATTCTTCACTAAAAGACGCATCACCCCTTAGATCCGATATTATAAAAGGTGAAATAGATATTATGGTTGTACGTGAATTAACAGGTGGAATGTATTTCGGGCAAAAAGGCAGAATACAGGTTGAAAATATGGGTATAGCTGCATTTGATACAGAGATGTACAATGAAGTTGAAGTTGAACGTATAGCAAAAATAGCATTTGAAATAGCTAAAAAAAGATCTAAAAGGATCATTTCTGTTGATAAGGCTAATGTATTAGAGAGCTCAAGGCTTTGGAGAGAGGTTGTTATAAAGGTCGCATCCGACTACCCTGAAATCGAGCTAAGCCATATGTACGTAGATAATGCTGCTATGCAGTTAGTAAGAAATCCTGCTCAGTTTGATGTCTTATTGACCTCAAATATGTTTGGAGATATATTATCAGATGAAGCATCTATGATAACAGGCTCAATTGGTATGCTCCCATCTGCAAGTTTAGGTATAGGAACACTTGGATTGTACGAACCTATACACGGCTCAGCACCTGATATAGCAGGCATGAACAAGGCAAATCCTATTGCTACAATTTTATCTGTAAGCCTGATGATGAATTATTCTTTTGGATTAGAAAACGTTTCAAAAGATATCGAAAATTCGGTAAAGCGTATTCTTGACAAAGGATACAGAACAATTGATATTGCCTCAGTAAATACAACAAATATTGTTGGAACTAAAGAGATGGGTGATCTTATTAAGGCGCAACTATAGACTTGGTAAGGGCTCTAAGAGAACCTTCAGAAAATATATATTTAAATACTGCGGGTCTCCTCTATTGGAATATATGGTTTCTAGTATGTGTTTTTTTATTGTTTTTTTTATTCTTCGAATTTGAATTTTGTTATTATATCTTACTTTTTCTTTCTGAATGTTATATAATAAAAGTATAAGAGAAATTTTTATCAAATATTTAAATACTAATTTATTATTTCAAAAGAAATATACAAAATTAATAAATGATTAAATAAAAAAGGAGGGTTTTATTATGGCACAGGATTCTATGCATCATGATCCTTATCCTCATCATTTTTGGGGAGATACTAAAGAACGTATAGGAATAGATACGCAGATTGAAAGGTTGATTAAAGAATTGCAAAGAGAAAACAATTTGGGACGTCTAAAGGAGAAAATATGCGTTAGAATATCAGGAGATATGCCCGATTATTTCGCAATAATGGCGCAGACTATACTTAATTCAATTGATAGAGAGCTTCTTAGATACAAGAATAATGAAATAAATGAAAAAAATTTTTGTGATATAATATATGGTGATTTGCAGAGAGAGTGTAAAGATTATATTAAAAATAAAGAAATTAAAAAAAAGATGCCTGATCTTCTCCAAGATATGATTGACAAAAAACTTGAGACATATCTTAATGATGCTAAAAATGAGTTAGTAGAAGAAGACCGAAGCGAAATAAATAAACAGGTTGAAAAATTGATTGAAAGATTACAAAACGAAGATAATTTGGGACGTTTAAAGAATCTAATATGCCTTAAAATAGCTTTAGGAGATAATATTTCCGTTATACCCAATTACTTTGTAATAATAGTACAGACTATACTTAATTCAATTGATAGAGAGCTTACTAAATATAAGAATAATGAAATCAATAAAAAAGAATTTTTGGATATAATATATTATGATTTGAAAAGAGAGTGTAAAACTTATATTGGAAATAAAGAAATTGAACTTCTCAAAGAGATAATTGATCAAAAATTTGACCCGTATTTAAACCAAGCTAAAAATGAGCTAAAACGGCATCTCCATAAGCAAGACCGTTCATCAAATAATCCTGAGAGTAAATCCGCAGATCCATCATTATCAGTACCAGCAGTAGCAGTAGCAGTAGCAGTACCAGCAGTACCAGCAGTACCAGCAGTACCAGCAGTAGCAGCAGTAGCAGGTACCAGCAGTAGCAGTACCAGCAGTAGCAGAACCTCTACGCCCAGAAGTACCACCATCAATGCCACCCACAAATGCCAAGAGGAAATCAGAGCCTTTAGAAACATCACCATCAGTACAACAGAGAAATACATCGATGAATCATGATCAATAATTTACATTTTCGGGATGAAGTTTGGTAAAACCTAATTATACTCTAGACAAAAACAAAATTTCCAATCTTATCTCTAAGTGCAATCTCTAAGAATATATCTGAATTGATTTTTATGTTATTGGTACATAATTTATTATAAACAGTTTGGAATGCCAACTCAGGGAAATTGTTTTCATGACTTAAGTGCCCTAGTAAAAACTTGGTTGTTCCCATATTGGTCATTCTAACAACAATATCTCCCGCCACTTCATTTGAAAGATGCCCATTGTCGCCTAGTATTCGCATTTTTAAATCCCATGGGTATCTTCCCATTTTAAGCATCCCAATATCATGATTTGCTTCAATAAAAAGCAAATCACTGTTTTCAAAGTTCTTAAGCAGTGTATCATTTATATGTCCAATATCTGTAGCAGTTGTGACTTTTTTATTGTTAATGAAAAAATTAAAACCTACAGGATCAACTGCATCATGGGGTATGGAAAATGGATTTATACAAATATCACCGATATCGAAACTCTGGTCTTTTGAAAAATATTTTATATTCTCATTATCTACATCCCCAATTGTTTTCTTTAGTTCTTCCCAGGTTTTTGAAGTTGCATAAATAGGAATATTCAATTTCCTTGAGGTTATTCCCGCACCTCTTATGTGGTCACTGTGTTCATGAGAAATTAATATACCACTTAGTTCACTTGGATTTTCACCGATATATGATAAAGCACAAAATATTTTTTTAAAACTCAATCCAGCATCAATCAAGATTTTAGTATGGTCGCTTTTTAAAAATAGGCAGTTACCACTACTGCCACTAAATAAGCTACAAAATGTCGGCATAAATTTATTCGTTGATCCTTTCTATGCGAGCACCTAAGTTTCGTAGCTTTTGATCGAAATGTTCGTATCCACGATCTATGTAGGATATATTATAAACCTCAGTTGTCCCTTCGGCACAAAGACCTGCTATAACTAATGCTGCACCTGCTCTAAGGTCAGTTGCTTTTACAGGCGCCCCAGATAGTTTGTCTATTCCTTCAAAGATTGATATTCTACTATCAACCTTAATGTTTGCACCCATACGTTTCAACTCATCAACATATTGGAACCTTGAATCCCATACTCCTTCAGTTATTACACTTGTACCTTCAGCCAAGCAAAGTAAAACTGCAGCTAATGGATGCAAATCAGTTGGAAATCCGGGATATGAAAGAGTTTTAATGTTTGCTTTATGTAAAGCATTATTCCCAGAAACCCTGATCCAATCTTCACCTTCAACTACATCTACATTCATCTCTATTAGCTTTGCAGTAAGTGATTCCATATGTTTTGGAATAATATTTTTTATTAAGACATCACCACTTGTTGCAGCTGAAGCTATCATAAATGTTCCTGCTTCAATTTGATCAGGTATAATTGTATGGGTTATACCACCGCTAAGAATAGAAACTCCTTTTATTTTTATAATGTCTGTCCCAGCACCCTTTATATTAGCTCCCGTTGCATTTAAAAAATTTGCAACATCAACAACATGTGGTTCTTTAGCCGCATTTTCAATAGTTGTAGTTCCCTCTGCTTTAGAAGAAGCAAGCATCAGATTTATTGTTGCGCCTACGCTGACAACGTCCATATAAATCTGACTACCCACAAGCTTATCTGCTGAAAGTTTTAATAATCCTTGATCAATCTCAACTGTTGCCCCTAATGCTTCAAACCCTTTAATATGCTGATCAATAGGTCTATACCCAAAATCACAGCCTCCAGGAAAAGCAACTTCAGCTTTGTTAAATCTGCCTAGTAATGCTCCCATTAAATAAGATGACGCTCTAAGACTTTTAACCATTTCATATGGAGCAACATAAGAGTTTATGTATTGACTGTTAATTAAAATAGTATTATTGCTTTCATATTCAATACTTCCACCTAATTGAGTAATGATATTTGTTAATTGCTTAACATCATTTATTTCAGGTATGTTTTCAATTCTGCATGGACCATCTAAAAGTATAGCTGCTGGGATTATCGCAACAGCAGAATTTTTAGCACCACTTATATTTACTTCACCAACTAATGATTTCTTACCATTAATGATATATTTTGACAAGATTATACGCCCCCGTAACTATTTTATTTCTTCGCCACTATACGACTTAAAGAATTTTTCAGATCCATTGCTAAAATTGATTCTCCAAACAGGGACAATACTAGATTGTTTAGTCTCAAGATCCATAACATATTCTTTAAATCCTAGTTCAATTCGATTTATTTCGATTTTTTCACTGGATTTAACTAAATTTTTCAATAATACCTGATAAATTGGCATTGATCTTCGTCCAGTGATAACTTCATCTATTTTTGTCAACCTAAATTCTAAAAAATGAACCCCGTCTTTACTGATTATTGTTTTAATATAGTTATCAAATAAATTAAGCGTCTTATATCTTTCATAAAAAATTACAGTTATATTGCCGTTTTCATTAGTAGTTATAGAATCCAAATGAAACTGATTTATTGGCAAATCCAATTTTTTCAAGAATCCTTTTATACATCCTTCAATTCTCGATGACTCTTTAATATCTATATATCCATTTGGTTTTAAATTTTCAAAAATAAAAGTACTGTTTTTTTTAAAAATTAAACTTTTATACCCATTAAAGTATTTTACTTCTTCTTGAACATAATTATTTGAAATATCAATATCTCCAAGAAAACCAGTTAATATTCTTTTTCTATCATAATTATATTCTCTATTAAATATCGTACTAATTTTAACATTATATAGCGGAATTTCGCAATTTACAATAAAATTTCTATTACTTAAAATAGTTTTAGTGTTATCTATCGTAGCTAGAGATGTTGGCTCAATTAAGTAATACTTACAAATACATGCCATAATAAAAATATTTATTATTATAAACATTACGATTAAAATATTTTTTGCTTTTGACCAATCCACTATCATTCTCCTTTTTGTTCATTCATATATACAAGGTAAAACTTGTTATCCATAGATTTTATATCCCACGAAGGATTGATACTTGAAGTAACATTTTTGGGGTCTACAATATATGAAATGTTTATATCTTCAATAGAAAAATCTTTATGGTCTATGGTAGCATACTGATTAAATGTTTCCTCCAGCATATCTTCAAAATTTACATTATAGGAAGCCTCGTGACTTAGAATATTGAACTTTCCTAAGTACCATTGACAATTAAATACCCTTTGGCTATTTGCAGAAATTTTTATTGCATTTGCTAAACAAACGTTTTTATGATTGCTGTCATTAAAATATATCGGATAGTCTCCTATTTTATAATCAAAGGAAAAAACAAAACACTTATTCTCTTTATCTTCTTTTACTGATGAGAGATAGATACTAACACCTGAAATCAGTTTTTTCCTTTCTTCAATAAATGTTATTGCTTTTTCAAAGGCTTGGGTTTCAACGTTTTTATCTGAATCCTCTGTATCACTTAAATTTCGATATTCTAAGACCCCATCTTTATTCATAGTATAAATATTGTTAAAACTTTTAAAGATAATAGAATCATTTACATTTCTTCCATAATCGTAGTTTTCTTTATCTTCATTTAAAATACTATCTGCAAGTTTAATAATATCTAATTTTTTATTATTTGTAGTATTTATTGTGTCAGGTACTTTATAAACTATACTTGGTAGTTTTATATATTTGTTATTTTCAACAAAAACAGGAATATCAGGGCTTATCTTAAATAATGATTTGTTGTCATTTGGTATAACTTCTTTTATTACAGAAAAGATTGGAAGGAGTGAACTTGGATCCTTAAATGAAAGAAACATTGTATTTATATCAGACCTTGATAAGCCATTTGAATTTATACTCATACTATATTCGAATATTTCTTTTCCATCATACACATAGATAATAAATTTATTATCTACGTCTTCAAACGGTAATACAATTAGTTTTAGAATACCTTCCGGTGAATCGTTAGAAAGTGATTCTGAGATATTAAAAAATCCCTTAAAAAGATTTCTCGATATTAGGGTATTAAATTCGAATATATATGATTTTTTAACAACTAAATCTCCCCATCGTTCTTTTGTAAATTGAAGTCTATTAATAGGTTTGACTGACTTTAGAATATCTTTAATATATGGCTCAATATCAACCCATAGTTTATTAAAATAAATATTAGATTCATTTAAGATCCAATGAGATTCATCAAACCCTTCAGAGACAATAATTCTATATGGTTTAATGTAGTCATTAATTTGAACAGACAGACTTCCTGTATTAACCTCAGCGAAAAGATGTACAAAAAAATTAGTAGGAACCCCGTAATTTTCTAAATTCCATAAGATTCCTACTTGTAGTAAGCTTAATAATACTAAAAATACCAATGTGTAAAATTTTATACGCTCTTTTGTTTTTGTTCGGCTCATTGTCAAGAACCTCTAATAAATATAATCACCTCTGCGTTAGCGCATCCAGCCCCTGTCAAACATTTGGTTAAAAAAGTCTGTAAATCTAAAAAGTCCATATTTTAAAGCATCTTTAAGCCTTAAGTCTAGCAATGTTATAGCAAAATTATTTACTTGCAAATTTGTACCCCATCCTAATTCGCTGTCATTCTTATTGTATGCTACGATTCTAAGCTTATTTGATCCTTCTCTTGGCAATTCAATTTCTTTCATGAAAAAACCCGAACAACCAATATCCCAATAAGAATCTCCATTAGTGTTGTCAAAATCCTCATAAGAATCAGTATATCTATTATACATAAGTAGTTCTACTCTAATATTTTGATAATATGTATTACCACTTATTATGTAATATCTCTTAAAAGTAGATTCATTACATTCTGGTCTTGTAATGGAAACTAAAAATTCACTTGTTGATTCGGTTGATTTATTATGTCCTACATATCCAGAAGCATACGAAAATGTCCCACAAACAACTCCTATCACTATGCTTACAATTAAAGCCAATAATTTTTTACACATACATGACACCTCAAATAATTATATTTATACAATTACTATTATAATGTATTATTGTTACAGTATTATTACACAAGATTTAAAATTGAATTACACATTTAAAAGTTACTATTTGTTATACTTTATACATATGAATTTTATTTGGGAGCAAACTATCATTATGCATATTAAGAAAATAATATTGATTGTATTTATATTTTTTGGATTGTCAGTATTAAGTAATAGTTCCTTAAAGACTTATGCTTTTGATATCAATAACATTGACGCTAAGTCATATATTTTAATTGATCAAAAAACTGGACAGGTTTTAGTTGAGCTAAACTCTACTCAAAAACTTTATCCTGCAAGTACAACTAAAATATTGACTGGAGTTGTTGCTTTAGAAAATGCTGAATTAAATCAAACGATGAAAGCCAGTGAATGTGCTGTAAATTCAGTTGGTCCAGATGGAATGAATATTGGAATCATGGCGAGTGAAGAAATTCCGTTTGAGGAACTTTTAAATGGGTTACTTGTAAAATCCGCTAATGAAACTGCTTATATTATAGCAGAAAATATTTCTGGTACCTACCAAAATTTTTGTGCAATGATGAATAAAAAAGCCTTTGAGATAGGTGCAACCGACACTCACTTTGTTAATCCTTGCGGAATGGATACAGAAGCTTATCAAATAGATCATTTAACTACTGCAAGTGATCTGGCTAAAATCGCTAAATATGCTATGGATAATACTAAATTTAGAGAAATCGTATGCAAAAAAAATTGCGTTATAAACCCTACAAATAAGCATAGCGACCCAATCACTCTGCAAAGCACCAATAAATTATTGTTTCAAAATTACTCTTCAAAATATTATAGAAAGATCACTGGTATAAAAACTGGTTATACAAATAAAGCAGGCCATAATCTTGTAGCTTCTGCAATAAATGATAATGGAATGGAGATTATAAGTGTTATAATGGGGGTTAAAGACTGCCCTAGTAATAATGTTTTCATATATTCAAAAATATTATTAGAATATGGATTTGAAAATTTTTCTCTTCAGACCCTAATTGATCCAACCGAAAAGATTCAAGAGATAGCTATTCCATATGCAAAAGATGAAAATATCAAATTAGTTATTATACCTTCAAATGAGTCAAAAAGTATATTACCGATTGATAAAACCAAATGGAATTTAGAAAGAACCGTTTTTATAAAAAAGTCGATCATAGCGCCAATTAAAAAAGATGAAATACTGGGTTACCTAGAATACAAAAGAAATAATAAAGTCATCGGTAAAGTAAACCTTATAGCAAGTACTGATATTCCCGAAAAAACAATGCACAAGGTATCAAAGATCACCCAGCAGTTTTTTAGTATTAAAAATATTTTAATAGTCTGCGGAATTATTGCAGTATTGTTGTGCATTTTAGAAATAATTAAATTAAATAGTATAGGATGATTTATATGAGATTAAAGATTTACCTTAGTATTTCATTTTTTATTATAGTTCTTGTATCAATAGTTCTAGCTTTTATTAATTTTAGTTATTCACAATATGACTTTTTGTATTCACTAGATATCAATGAGAAGTATCTTTTAGATGCTTTTAAATTTTCTAATATCCATCATAAAAAATTTACTGAAACTTTCACACAAATAATTCTGCAATTAAATGAATCTGATCTAAGCTCTTATGATGAACAATATTTATTAAAAGAAGATATTGATTTTGAAAAACATGGGCCAAATAACGACGATCTACACGAATGTACCAAGGTTCTTGACTGCGTATTTGATGGTTTAATAAAAAGAGATCCAGTGTCTTTAATAAATCAGATTTGTGTATCTTACCCTTTAAGACCCGATATGAAGTATACTGATTTAAATACCTTTGGACAATTTATTGAAAGTAAAGATATTGTATCAAATGAAGGAACGGATTTTTTAATAGATTTAGGCACTCCAATAGTAAATATTGAGACCGGGCAGATCGAGGCAGTTGGATGGTTAGATGCTGGAGGATGGAGGATTGGAATTAGAAGTCTTGATAAGAAAAGGTATTATTACTATGCCCATCTGCAAAAATATGAAAAAGACTTCAAACCTGGTGATATAGTCAACCATGGTAACATATTAGGCTACTCAGGAGATACAGGATATGGACCTCTTGGGACGCATGGTAAAATTTCACCCCATCTGCGTATACAAATCAAAGTAACATATAATTCTGACACTGAACCTCAATCTGTTTGGATTAATCCTTATTATCTACTTAGATTTATTAAACTCTCTGATACACATACGTAGAATCAGACATTATTATCTAAAAGTTTCTATAAAACACCAACGGTATACATCAATTTATTTAATGGAAATAATATACAATCATGAGGAAATAAAAAATGATTAAAATATATCAAATACTTGATTTGAAGGGGGTTAGTTATGCTATTTTCTAGAGAGATTGTTTTAAATTTGAGGAAAGAACTGATGAGAAATATAAGAAAAGACGTTTTGAATGAATTAAAAAGAGAAAAGCAAAAGAACTCAAATACTAATATTGTTGAGAAAATCAAACATGATTTAGCAAGAACTCTTGAACGAAGAGGTATTGACATATCTAATATGCAAATATATTTTAAACCAGATATCTCAAATGTTACTGTCTGTATTAGAGGTGACTAGAAAAAGCCAAAATAAAAAAACACTGCCCATTGCCATGAATTTTCTCCTTGTGTAATGGCAATGGAGCAGTATATACTAATATCTAGTTACTCTAATACTGTGTAAGCTATTTCAACAGGCTTACCTTCAAACCTAACAAGACCATCGATCAGAGTCTTTAAAAGCCATTCCCCAGACCATTTTTTTAATAAAAAATACTTATTTTTATCCACCCAATATGGAATTAAAATCAAAGGTATCTGAATTGCCGGTATAGCATAAAGCCTTGATGCAAAAGCCATGAATAGCGCACCAATATTACATTCTATATTAATATTTTGAAGATTTTTAATATTGATATAGGGGTTGATACAAAACTTAGGATTAGATGTAAGATTATATTGGCGGCAAATAAACGGGCGAAATTCATAGATACTGCAAATGCCACTTTCTAAAAAGGGACAACTTATCTGTAATTCAAAATAATCTCTATCAATGTTTTTATTAGAAGCCGGATTAGTGTAAGAATTGATCCACCCTGTAGTCTTTAGCTTTTCAAGTGCTAATTCAAATCGCCGTTTTATAACCACTTGTCTTTCTTTAGTCAAACCTTCAACTACATTACTCATATAAAATGTTTCCGGAATTGTAAGCGGAACTAACTGCTTGCAACAAATACCACACCCTTTATGGCAGGTTGATTCAGTGATGCTAAGTTCTATGTCAATCAAACAATCATACAGTTTGTATAACTTTAGAACAAGATCAACCAGTGTAATATCCTGCTCTGGAACTTCTAGCGTCACTAAACGTATTGGTAACGTATCTCGTTTAATAGTGATCTCAAACTGTTTCATCGAAAAACTTCTCCCATTTATTTATAACTTTCCCTAAAAACTGAATTTAAGTCCCTCGTTTTAATTTCTGTACCTCTTTAGCTATCCCATGTAAGTTGTCGTTTATAGTGCTTGAAAATCGCATAATAATGTCTTTAGTGACAGCAGTAGGTAATAAAGGTGCATTTGGCCTCGGCAGTATTTTTATTAGATATAGCATCACAAAGAGCTTGTTCGTTTACGTTTCTAGGCATAATCATCACTCCTTATAGATTAGATTTGATAATTAAAATATTCTATACGTTTATAGAAAATTCCTTCTTTAAATGCTATAATAAGCTTTAGCTATTAATTCTATACTCAAAGAAACTTTATTTAAAGGTTGAGGTTTTTATGCGATATTCAAAAACTGTTTTAATTACAGGTGCTTCAAGAGGCATAGGCAAAACAATGGCTACTTTATTTGCATTAAACAAATATAACGTACTGATTAATTATAACAATTCCAAAGATTCTGCTGTCAGACTTACCAAGAAGTTAAACAGCTTGAGGTTAAGTACTAACCTATTTAAGGCTGATATCTCTGATCGGAAGCAAGTTGATCTTATGATGCAATATTGTGTCGACTATTTTGGAGGAATTGATATACTGATTAATAATGCAGGAATAAGTTCATCTATACTATTTACAAATATCTCTTGCTTAGAATGGAATAAAACAATAAATACAAACCTAAACGGAGTTTTTAATTGTACTCAGAGTGCTTTAAAGTATATGCTAAAACAAAAAAGTGGAAAAATCATAAATATTTCTTCTATCTGGGGACTTGTTGGAGCTTCATGTGAAGTCCATTACTCAACTGCTAAAGCTGGAATCATAGGTTTTACAAAGGCATTAGCAAAAGAACTTGGACCATCCAATATTTTAGTCAATTGTATTGCTCCTGGTATTATTAATACAGATATGCTATCAACATTTAGTAAGCAAGAAATTGATGACTTAAGATACAATACTCCACTTATGAAAATAGGAAGACCAAAAGATGTCGCATATTTAGCACTATACTTAGCATCAAACAAAGCAAATTTTATTACAGGCCAAGTTATAAGTCCTAATGGTGGTTTTGTTATTTAAACATGCCTAAAGATAAGGAGCGAAAGAAAATGTTTTCAGTGACTCTAAAAGAAATTGTCGAAGAATTTAAGCTTGAATACATTGCTGGAGAAAAAAGACCCAATGAAGTTTTGATAACAACATCTGATGTAAACAGACCAGGGCTACAGGTTGTTGGATATTTAAAATACTTCGGAACAGATAGAATTCAGATCATGGGAAAAGTTGAAATAACATACCTTTCTGAGCTTACTCCTCAAGATAGATATGCCAAATTGGATGAATTTTTCAAGTGTGGATTCCCTTGCATGGTTATAGCTAGAGGGCTTGAAGTATTTTCTGAATTAATTAGCGTTTCTAAGAAATACAGCATACCGATACTACGAACTACTGACATTACATCTAGATTCTTAAGTGGAATTATCCATTATCTAAACGTACAACTAGCACCAAGAATAACAAATCATGGTGGACTTGTAGAAGTTTATGGTGAAGGTATACTCATTTTAGGTGAAAGCGGTGTTGGGAAAAGTGAAACAGCACTCGAACTAATCAAAAGAGGACACAGACTAGTCGCAGATGATGTGGTCGAAATTCGCAGAGTTTCTGACAAAACACTTGTAGGGTCTGCCCCTGATATCATAAGGCATTTTATCGAGATCCGAGGTATAGGCATACTGGATGTGAAAAACCTTTATGGTGTAGGGTCTGTAAAAGTAACTGGAAACATTGACATGGTTATAAACTTAGAATTTTGGGATGAAAAAAAGCAATATGACAGACTTGGTTTAGTTGATGAATTTACAGATATTTTAGGACTCAAGGTACCATATTTAAACATTCCAGTGCGCCCCGGACGTAATCTTGCTATAATTGTAGAAGTAGCAGCAATTAATAATCGTCAAAAGAAAATGGGATACAATGCTGCAAAAGTCCTCAATGATAGAGTCATGGAAGAGATAAATAAAAATTGAATGTACAAGTTTGCCCTACATTTTGGATTATAAGGAGGTAATATTTTGAAATTAATTATTGATACACATACACATACAGTTGCGAGTGGTCATGCTTACAGCACATTGCAAGAAATGGCAAAAGAAGCTTCAAATAAAGGATTAAAAGCTTTTTCAATGACAGATCACGGATCAAGCTTACTTGGTGCACCATGCAAATTCCATTTTACTAATTTAAGGGTCGTACCAAATGAAATATATGGTATTAGAATTTTTAAAGGTATTGAAGCAAATATTATAGATTATCTAGGAACTCTTGATATGCCAGACAAGATTTTAAAAAACCTTGATTTTGTTTTAGCCTCTTTACACGATGTATGTATTGATCCAGCAAATATTGATGATCATACAAACGCACTTATTAAAGCTTTAGAAAATCCTTATGTTGATGCAATTGCACATCCAGGCAATCCAACATTTCCTGTTGACATTGAGAAAGTAGTTAAAGCATGTAAAGACAATGGTAAGTGTATAGAAATAAATAATCACTCAAACTTAGTCAGACGGGGTAGTGAAAATAACTGTATCGAGTTTGCAAACAAGTGTAAAAAGTTTAACGTAAATATTGTTTGCGGAAGTGACGCACATATTAGTTTTGATGTGGGTGCATTTGCAAATGTTTATAAAATATTAGAATCAGCTAATATTTCAGAAGAGTTGGTTCTTAGTACCTCTATCGAGAAGTTTGAAAATTTTTTAGAAAAGAAGAAGGAACGCTTAGCACGATTTTGATATAAAATAAGAGAAGAATCTCAAAAATTTTTAAAGGCGATGATAATTTGTTTGAAGATATTAATAAAGCGTTAATTGATAAAAAATTAATTCAAAATATTATTAATGTTGTTGGTGAGACTAGCGTTTTGTTAGATACACCTATGATTAATCATACATCTTTTAAGATTGGTGGTCCAGCTGATGTTCTTATTATGCCCGCAAACATAAATCAGATTAAAGAAATTCTAAACCTGTGTAAAGTTTCTAATACTCCCTGGATAGTAATTGGAAATGGCACAAACCTATTAGTTAGTGACAAAGGAATCAGGGGTGCTGTTATTAAATTAGGTGATAATTTTTGTGATTTTTCTTTAGATTTGGATTGTATAGAGGCTCTTTCAGGCATATCTCTTTCGAAATTATCAGAAATTGCATATGAAAATAGCTTAACCGGGTTTGAATTCGCATCCGGTATACCTGGCACTTTAGGAGGAGCAGTATCAATGAATGCAGGAGCCTATGGTGGTGAAATAAAGGATATACTATTAGAAACAACGTACCTTACTCAATCTGGAGAAATAAGAACAATAAATATTATTGAACATAAATTTGGCTATAGAACAAGTATAATTCAAAAAGAACACGGTATTGTTCTATCATCAAAAATTCAGCTTACTAAAGGAGATAAAAATACGATCGAAAATACATTGAATGAACTTAGAAATAAAAGGCAAAATAAACAACCTCTTGATATACCAAGTGCCGGAAGTGTCTTCAAAAGACCTGCAGGCTTTTTCACTGGAAAACTCATTGAAGATTGTGGTCTACGAGGATTTGGAGTTGGTGGTGCCCAAGTTTCTAAGAAGCATTGTGGCTTTATTGTTAACACTGGTAACGCTACAGCTGAAGATGTTTTATCCCTTATTAATTATATAAAAAACTCAGTATCAAAAGAATTTGGAGTTAATCTTGAGACTGAGATAAGGATACTAGGAGATGAATAAAATGCGTTTGATTATAATAACCGGAATCTCTGGTGCGGGAAAAAGCCAAGCCATAAAGGTCTTTGAGGATAATGATTTTTTTTGTGTTGACAATTTACCTCCAGGTCTGATTCCAAAATTTGCAGAATTTTGTTTCCAGAGTGGAAGCAAAATGGAAAATATCGCTTTAGTTATTGATATTAGAGGAAAAGAACTGTTTTCTGATCTAGAACCAGCATTAGAAAGCCTAGAAAACTTCGGACAAACTTATGATATCTTATTCTTAGAAGCCTCTGATAAAGTTCTTATTAAAAGATTTAAAGAAACAAGACGCATGCACCCTCTTTCGCATGAAGGTAGACTGATAAAAGGTATATTAGAAGAGCGTAAAGTCTTACAAAAGATTAAGAAAAAATCAAATTATATAATAGATACATCAAACTTAAATCCACGTCAACTAAGACAAGAAATCGAAAATGTTTATTTTAAAGGGAATTCATTTGAAGGAATGATAATAAATTTAGTATCATTTGGATTTAAATATGGAATACCGATTGACTGTGATCTTGTGTTTGATGTTAGGTTTATTACAAATCCTTATTACATTGATTCATTGAAAAAGCAAACAGGTAAGGATAAGGCAGTATTTGATTTCGTATTGAATCATTCCGAGACACTTACGTTTCTTACAAAGACTCTTGATTTACTTGAGTTTTTAATACCATATTACATAAAAGAAGGGAAAACTCAATTAGTAATAGGAATAGGCTGTACAGGTGGAAGACACCGTTCGGTTGCTATTGGTAATTCGATCTATTCAAGTTTGATAGAAAAACATCATAGAGCAATTGTTGATCACAGAGACATAGAAAAAGACTATAGAGGTATAGATAAATGAAATTCTTTTACTGGTTAAAACCCGGAATACGAATTAAAAGATGGATCTCTCTAGGAATTTGTGGAATCCTGTGTTTCAGCTTTGGTATGTCAATTATTGTTCAGGATATAATTAATAGTGATTACAGTGATATTACAATCGCCATTTTACTGATTATAAGCGGAAGTATTGTTATATTTTTTGCAATCAAATTTGCAATAAACCTTATACTTCATGTAATATCCGAATCAGGTTCAAAAATCTCAATTGGATCTGATGCCTTAAGAAATTTGCTATTAGAAAAAGGGATCCTTACTAAAGGACCCAAAATAGTTGCAATCGGTGGTGGTACAGGGTTATCAACAATGCTTAGAGGTCTCAAGGAGTATAGCTCAAATATTACAGCTATTGTAACAGTGTCTGATGATGGCGGCGGATCAGGAGTCTTAAGGGATGATCTTGGTATATTACCTCCAGGAGATATCAGGAACTGTGTCTTAGCATTAGCAAATACTGAACCAATAATGGAAAAATTACTTCAATACAGATTTTGCGATGGAATGCTAAAGGGACAGAGCTTTGGCAATTTATTTTTAGCAGCTATGAATGGTATATCTGATAATTTTGAAGAAGCAGTTCGAAAAATGAGTGATGTTCTAGCAGTACGGGGAAGCGTTCTTCCAGTAACTCTTGAAAATGTAAGTCTCTACGCTACACTAAATGATGGAACAATCATTTATGGAGAGTCAAAAATAACTAGGTATTGTAATAAAAACAGGGCTAAAATAGAAAGAGTTTTTTTGCAACCTAAAAATATAAAACCTCTAAAAGAAGCTATAGATGCAATAAGCGATGCAGATGTTATTATACTAGGCCCCGGAAGTCTATACACCAGTATAATTCCAAACCTATTAGTAGACGATATTGCAAAGACGATAAAATATGCAAAGGCAACAAAGGTATATGTATGTAATGTAATGACACAACCAGGTGAAACTGAAGGATTTACAGTGAGTAATCATATAAAAGAGATCGAAGCTCATTCTTGTAGGAACTTGATTGATTACTGTATAATCAATACAGGCGATATACCAGAAGATTTAAAAGAAAAATACATAAAAGAATATTCTGAAGTTGTAAAACCAGATCTGGATTCCATTATAGGCAAAGGCATAAGGGTAATCACGGGTGAATTTGTAAAAATACACAATAATTATATAAGACATGACACAAAAAAACTTGCCGAGACAATCATGAATATAATATTGGATGAAGTTATCTCAAGCTGAAACATGACAAGGTGTTTTTTTTAAGATTTATGATTGACATACTTTAGGGCAGGGTAGTGACAGGGGACGGTTCCTGGTAGTGACAGGGGACGGTTCCTTGACACACTTGAAAGTGTGTCAAGGAACCGTCCCCTGTCACTACCAGGAACCGTCCCCTGTCACTACCCTGCCCTAAAACGGAATTTACTTTTGCAATTAAGTCGAATCAGAAGCTTGTCTTTTTTTTTAGATTTATGATTGACATATTTTATAAATTGATGTTACAATAATTTGTTTTGACAAAGTAATCATACCAAGTTATAATAATAGTGCAATCATAAACATATTAATACAAAAACATAATTGAATCTTTATAATTTTATATTTCATTTATTTAATGGGGGAGTTTATATGGTGTATAACGTTGGTGATAAAATCGTTTATCCTATGCATGGTGCTGGAGTTATTGAGGCCATTGAGGAGAAGGAAATCTTAGGGAAAATTCAAAATTATTATGTCGTTAAGATTCCTATAGGGGATATGAAAGTCTTAATTCCTACTAAAAATGTCACTGAAATAGGTATACGTGAAATAATTACTCAAGAGGAAGTTGAGAAAGTACTCACTCTTTTAGAAGAAGATGTACCTGAAAGCAATAATAACTGGACCAAAAGATACAGAGAAAATATGATTAAAATTAAAAGTGGTAATATTTTTGAGGTCACAAATGTTGTTAAATCCCTAATTGTGCGTGAAAAGGAAAAAGGGCTTTCAACTGGAGAAAGAAAAATGCTAAATAGTGCAAAACAAATTTTACTAAGTGAATTGATCTTAGTAAAAGATATAAACCAAAGTGAAGCTGAAAATTATATGAACCAACATTTAAATGTAAAATCATAATTAATAACAATAGTTTTGTTTAATATATTTACTGAATATTTATTTTATGGAGTATGATTTTTATGTGTCAGCCATTAATGCCTTCGAAAAGTGAAGAAGATCTAAAACGAGTTGGAGTAGGTAAAGAAAGTCCTGCTGTACAACAAAAAGAAGAAAGTCTTTCAAGTCCTAATATATTAGGTTCTTTCATGTCTTTAGGAGGCACATTTTATGGTATGATTGAGCAGAAACGTATTGAGTTTCGAGAAAACTATCCATTATTAGATTCTTTCCTTAAAAGCATATGCCTTGGTTTAGTTGTAGGATTTGTAACAGCTAATCTATTTGTTGGCTTATTAGCATTTTCAATTGGACAACTTACAATATATCCATACAATTTATATGAAAATGGTGCATTTGGGCGATTTTTTAATTGGCTAACAGGGAATTCTGAACCATCGGAAAAGATTCAACCACCAGCATCAAAGCATGAAAAAGGGGTTAATCCATTTTTATCAATTTTAAATCCAGGGGCGAAAATTATAGATTTACTTACTGATTCGAGCATAAAGCCGGAATCGCCTAAAAGTACAGCTCATACTTTGCCACCTACGAGTTCTTCTGTATCTTTGCCTGCTCCGAGTTCGACTGTGCCCCAATTATCATCCACTCCAAGTAGACCTTGCACCCTCAATTGATTTCCCCTCATTGGAATCTTTAATAAATCTGCTGGAAAATAATACTAAGAAATAAAGTATTTGAAACTATATACTAAAACAAATATAAATGATAAAAACTTCTCATTTCACTAAAATGGGAAGTTTTTATCATTTATTATAAGCATTATTTATTTCTCTAAACTAACTCTAGTATCACAACTTCAGCTCCATCGCCTCTTCTTGGCCCTAATTTATATATTCTAGTATATCCGCCGTTTCTTTCTTTGTATTTTGGAGCTATCTCATCAAATAACTTATTAACCACATTAACATTCTTTCCATCTGCATTTTTTACTCTATAGATCCAACTAATCGCTTTTCGTCTAGCACTTAATCGAGATGGATTATCAACCCTAACATAATCAGTTTTTTCTTCCCTATCAACTACTTCATATTTCCTTCCATTTTTTGATGTAACTGATTTTGTCAATTTTCTTCCTTTGCTATCAACCTTTGCCCTTGTTACCTTTATTTGTTTTGACGTAATGTTGTCAATTTCTTTTACAGCAGTTGATATCAAATTTTCAGCAATATTTTTTACTTCCTTTGCACGTGCCTCTGTCGTTTGTACCTTTCCATTATTTATGAGGGCTGTTACTAATCCTCTTAATATCGCCATTCTCTGGTCAGTAGCTCTTCCTAACTTTCTTTGTTGTGCCATTTAAAATAGCCTCCTTTCTTCTATCAGCAGTATCTATTCTTCTATCTATTCTTCTATCTTTTCAAGCTTTAATCCTAGACCCTCTAGTTTTTGTAAGACTTCTTCTAGCGATTTGCGCCCTAAGTTTCTTACTTTCATCATTTCTTCCTCTGTCTTGTTAATTAGATCTTCAACAATATTTATTCCTGCCCTCTTTAGGCAATTATATGATCTTACTGATAAGTCTAATTCCTCAATGGTCATCTCTAATACTTTTTCTTTCTTTGTCTCTTCTTTTTCAACCATTATCTCTGCATTTTTAGCATTATCCGATAGATCTATAAATAGATTTAAATGTTCACTCAATATTTTTGCACCCAAGCTGATTGCTTCATCAGGTTTTAAGCTACCATTTGTCCAAACTTCTAATGTAAGCTTATCATAGTCAGTAACCTGACCTACACGCGTATTTTCAACTTTATAATTTACTTTCCTTACTGGCGTATATATCGAATCAACTGGAATTATACCTATTGATTGACCATTTTGCTTGTTCTTTTCAGCAGATATATAACCTCTTCCCCTAGAAATATTAAACTCCATGTTAAGTTTTGCACCACTGCTAAGTGTAGCAATATGCAAATCTTTATTTAATATCTCAACATCAGAATCTGCTTTAATATCAGCTCCTGTTACTTCTCCCTCACCTGTCGCATCAATGCATATAGTTTTAGGTCCATCACTATACAATTTGATTGATAATTCCTTAATGTTTAATATGATTTCTGTAACATCTTCTACTACACCTGGTATTGTAGAAAATTCATGGAGTATTCCATCAATCTTAATTGATGTTACAGCTACTCCTGGCAAAGATGAAAGTAGTATCCTTCTTAACGAATTTCCTAGTGTTATCCCATATCCTCTTTCTAATGGTTCAACAATAAATTTACCATAGTTGTTAGCCTCACTTATTTGGCCACACTCAATTTTAGGCTTTTCAATCTCTATCACTTATAACCCTCCCCTTTTCAAACAGTTTTTTTTTGAGGGCAAAACAATTATTAATCCTCTTTTTTTCTCATGTACCCCTACAATAAATTCAATACTACTTAGAATATAACTCAACTATCAAATGCTCTTTAACAGGTAAGTCTATATCTTCTCGCTCAGGTATCGCAACTATTCTGGCTGTTAGATTGTCTCTATCAAAATCGAGCCATTTCGGTACTACCCTTGATCCTGCGATTTCATCAATTTCCTTGAATTTTTCCGATGATCTGCTCTTCTCTCTCACATTTATAATATCCCCTACCTTTACCAAGTATGAAGGTATATTTAATTTTTTTCCATTTACTGTAAAATGACCATGCCTAACTAGTTGTCTTGCCTCAGGACGTGATGTAGCCATTCCACTTCTGTAAACTACATTGTCCAGCCTCCTTTCAAGTAGCTTCAAGAGAGTCTCACCAGTTATACCTTTTTTTCTTGCAGCTATCTCAAAATATTTTCTAAATTGACCTTCAAGAATACCATAGAATTCTCTTGCCTTTTGTTTCTCACGTAATTGTAATCCGTACTCTGTCAATTTCTTTCTCTTGATTGTCCATGTTGTCCAGGTGCATATCGACGCCTATCAACGCACACTTCTCAGTAAAGCATCTTTCACCCCTTAAGAAATAGTTTCTACCTTCTCTTCTGCATAAGTCTGCAGGTATGCTCCAGTATATCTTGCCATCTAAAATTCACCTCCATTAAAAATATATATCTTAAACTCTTCTTTTTGGTGGTCTACAGCCATTATGTGGAATTGGAGTAACATCCTTAATTAGGGTCACTTCTAATCCACAGCTTGTAATGATCTGATAGCAGCTTCTCTCCAGCTCCAGGTCCTTTTACATATACTTCAACACTTTTTAAACCATGTTCCATAGCTGACCCTTTGCAGCAGTTTCAGCTGCCAATTGAGCAGCAAAAGGAGTACTTTTTCTAGAACCCTTAAATCCTAATGCCCCAGCGCTTGCCCAGGATAGTGCATTGCCTACTTCATCTGTAAGCGTAACTATCGAATTATTGAATGTTGACTTGATATGTGCAGCGCCATGTTCAATATTTTTCTTTCTTTTTTTCTTCTAGTCTTTTCCTGCTTCTTTCTAGCTACCATTGTCTAACCTCCTAACTATTTCTTTCTTTTAGCCCCTATAGTTCTTTTGGGACCTTTTCTTGTTCTTGCATTTGTTTTTGTCTTTTGCCCTCTTACATGGAAGGCCCCTTCTATGTCTTATTCCTCTGTAACATCCTATTTCCACTAATCTTTTTATATTTAACGCTGTTTCTCTTCTTAAGTCGCCTTCAACTTTAATGTTTCTTATCAATTATCTCATGTAATTTACTTCCTCTTCATGTTAAATTCTTTAACTCTTGTATCAGGATTAATCCTATCTCTGCCAATATTTTATTGGATTTTGATCTGCCAATTCCATATATATAAGTTAAGCCTATTTCTACTCTTTTTTCTTTTGGTAAATCTACACCTGCTATACGTGCCATTTTTACACCTCCTATTTTCGTAAATACAGTTTACTAATATATCTAGCCAAGACATGTTTCAATATGCAGCCGCCCTTGAACTCGATTTATTTTATTTAACATGATATCATTAAATGCATTACTTTTGCAATGCAAATTTTCATTTTTTATCCTTGTTTTTGTTTATGCTTTGGATTCGTCACAAATAACCTTACAATCCCTTTTCTCTTAATTATTTTACATTTTTCGCAAATCGGTTTAACTGATGGTCTAACTTTCATGCAAATCCCTCCTTTTTCTAACTCTTATTTAGCTCTCCAGGTTATTCTTCCTCTTGTTAAGTCATATGGTGACAATTCAATTGTTACTTTATCTCCTGGAAGTATTCTTATAAAATTCATTCTAAATTTTCCCGAAATATGAGCTAATATCTTATGCCCATTTTCCAGTTCGACTTGAAACATTGCATTTGGTAAAGCTTCGATTACTGTACCTTCAACTTCAATAACATCTTCTTTTGCCAAATCTTGTATCCTCCTTTATTTCATATTTTGCTCAAAATGATGAGTCATAATTGCTAATCTAACCTCTGAATCGCTAACCTCAAGCTCTTTTGATATTTTTTGCTTCAAATCCCAAACCACATACTGTGTTAATATTAAATGCTTGATTTTCTTTTTCTTTGGTTTCTGTATCTTTCTTAAATTTCCATCTACAACTAGCACATAGCTTTCATCAAGTATTTTATATATTAGAAATCTTTTATCCTTATCTCTCCCTGCTCTTGATATTACTATTTGTCCAGCTTCGACATCCAATATCTTCACCTCAATCAAGCTTAGTTAACACTATCGGTTCATTTTCTGTAATAACTATTGTATTTTCATAATGTGAAGATAATTTTCCGTCACATGTTACTACTGTCCATTTATTATCTAAAACTCTGACATCAAAATTACCTTCATTTACCATAGGCTCAATCGCTAATGTCATTCCTGCTACAAGTCTCGGTCCTTTTTCCTTTGTCTTGAAGTTTGGTACTTGTGGCTCTTCATGCATTTCTCTTCCAATACCATGACCAACGTAGTCACGAACAACAGAAAAGCCGTTCGACTCAACATGATTTTGTATTCTAGCTGATATATCAACTACTCTTGATCCTAACACTGCTGCCTTTATTCCTTCGAAGAAGCTTTGCTCTGTGGCTTCTATTAGTTTTTTTGCAGTATCTTTTATTTTTCCACAATAAAAGGTTCTCGCTGAATCACCATGATACCCCTTATAATATGCTCCAATATCTATACTAACAATATCTCCGTCTTTTATCACTCGTTTCCCTGGTATTCCATGAACAACTTCTTCATTTATTGAAGTACATATACTTGCAGGATAATCGCATACACCCCTTACCCCTTTGTATCCTTTAAAAGAAGGAAGAGCATCACACTTTCGTATAAATTCTTCGGCTATCCTATCCAAATCCCCTGTGGTTATATTTGAGCATAAAGCTTCTTCTAGTTTTTCATGTGTTAATGCAACTATTTCGCATGCTCTTCTCATAATAACCAATTCAGATTTCGACTTTATGCTTATCATTAATTTATACCTAGTTTCTTAAATATTTCGGCGGTTGTATCATGAACCTCATTTCGTCCCTCCACACATATTACTCTTCCTTTATTTTTAAAGTACTCTATAATAGGTTCTGTTTGTTCATGATAAGTTTTTAGCCTGCTCATAACTGTTCCTTCTTTATCATCTTCCCTTTGGACAAGCATCACACCACATTCATTACAAAGCTCTCCTTTTTAGGAGGTTTTGATACGGTGTGATATATGCTTCCACATACAGGACATATCCTTCTTCCTGACATTCTATTTACAATCTCTTTATCATCAACATTTATAAATAATACAGTTATATCAGCTTTAACGATATCTTTTACAGAATTTATCAAATAGTCTGCCTGCATAATAGTTCTAGGAAAACCATCAAGTATAAATCCATTCTGACAATCTTCCTCATGTAATCTATTTTTAGCAATCTCATTCGTAATCTCATCCGGGATGAATTTCCCACTATCAATTAGTTCTTTCGCTTTTATCCCTAATTCAGTTTTGTTTTTTATGTTTTCCCTAAAAATGTCTCCTGTAGATATGTGAGGTATATTCAGTTTTTCAGATAAGATCTTTGCTTGTGTACCTTTTCCTGCACCAGGAGCACCAAAAATAATTATTTGCATAACCCTTTCACCTACCATTTTTTATTTTTACATGTAATAACAGGTTAAAAAATATAATTTTTTAACCGTTATAACAGTATATGTTATTCTAAAAATCCTTTATAGTGCCTCATAAGCATCTGTGATTCAATTTGTTTTACTGTGTCTAGTGCAACACCAACTAGTATTAGCACACCAGTTCCAGCAAACCATACACCACTGATATTTGTCAATTTTCCAATCACCGCAGGAAATATTTGTATGGAAGCTAAGAATATTCCACCAAACCAGGTAACTCTATTTAATACCTTCATTATATAGTCACTTGTAGGTTTCCCGGGTCTGATTCCTGGTATAAATCCACCATTCTTCTTCATATTATTAGCAATCTCAATCGGGTTGAATTGAATAAAGGTATAGAAGAATGTAAAAAATATTACTAGAATACCTGTGACTAATGCAAATAGTATACTAGTCTGAGCATTTTTAAAAAATACTATAATTGGATTTGATGATTGTGGTGCAAACAGTGTTATAATTGTTGATGGCAAAGCTACAAATGACATTGCAAATATTATTGGAATAACACCAGCTAAATTAACTTTAATTGGTATATGTGTATTTTGTCCACCATACATACGACGACCCACAACCCTTTTTGCATACTGAACAGGTATTCTTCTCTCAGCTTGTTGTACCCAAACTACTGAGGCAATGATCGCAATAAATATCGCTAGAATAAGCATTATAGATAAAATCCCTAATATTCCAGGTCCGAATTTTCCTGAATTGTAATATTGTATTATAGAGAACAACCCCGCAGGTCCCCTTGAAACAATTCCTGCAAAAATTATCAAGGATATTCCATTTCCTATTCCATACTCTGTTATTTGTTCTCCAAGCCACATCAAAAAAGCTGTACCTGCTGTAAATGAAAAAGTGATTGTAATAAATGTAAGAATATTAACTCCATCACGTATAGAACCTTGTAATCCCACATAAAAACCTGCTGCTTGCAAGAAACCCAGTACAACTGTTCCATATCTAATATATTGACCTATTATTTTCCTTCCCTCTTCACCCTCTTTTGCAAGTTGTTCAAGTTTCGGTATGGCAACCGTCAAAAGTTGCATAATAATGGATGCATTAATATACGGCGTTATGCTCATAGCAAAAATTGTCGCATGCCCAAATGATCCACCTGTCATAATGTCAAAAAATCCAAAGATTGTTCCACCGCTCTCAATGAGCTTTCTTAACATTGATGGATCTAAGCCCGGTACGGGAATAAATGACCCAAGCCTAAAAACGATTAATAATGCAATTGTAAAGAATATCTTCTTTCTTAAATCATTGATTTTCCATGCATTCCTTAATGTCTCAAGCATTCCACCCAATTAAATCACCTTAGCCTTTCCTCCTGCAGCTTCGATTTTTTCTGAAGCTGACTTTGTAAACTTTGTTGCACGCATTTCTAGCTTTTTAGTCAATTCGCCGTTTCCTAAAATAACAACTCCAGCATTTAATTTCTTAAATAAGCCCTTTTCTCTCATTAATTGCTCTGTAACAATTGTACCATCTTCAAATATATTTAGAGCACTTAATTTAACTTCTGTTAATATCTTTGCAAATCGCTTATTATTAAATCCTCTTTTTGGTACCCTTCTATATAGTGGCATCTGTCCACCCTCAAATCCAGGTCTGACTCCTCCACCTGCACGAGCATTCTGCCCTTTGTGTCCCTTGCCAGCTGTTTTCCCTTGTCCTGTTCCATGACCTCTACCTTTTCTCTTCGGTTCTTTTCTGGCACCAGGAATTGCTTCAAATTCAAACAACTTCATGGATTTCACCTCCCTTATTTAAACAATTTCTTCAAATGTTACTAAATGTGATACTTTATTTATCATTCCACGTATTTGTACATTATCGTTTTGTTCAACAACGCTACCTATTTTTTTTAACCCTAATGCTTTAATTGTAGCGACTTGTTTTTCTTTCGCTTTATTATAGCTTTTTACTAACTGTATTCTTAGCTTAACCATTAAAGTCTCCTCCTATCTTACATCTTCTACCTCTACCGCTTAACTAACATATTTAGTTCTTCTTAAGTATTAATGTTCTCCAGTTATTTCAGCAACCATCTTCCCTCTTAATCTTGCTACTTCTTCAACTGTTTTTAATTGAGCAAGTCCCTTAATAGTTGCATTAACCATATTTATTGCATTATTAGAACCTATCGATTTTGTTACTATATCGTGTATTCCAGCTATTTCCAATACAGCTCTAACCGGTCCCCCAGCTATAACTCCTGTACCTTTACCTGCTGGCTTTAATAATACCTTAGCCGCACCAAATTCGCCAATTATTTCATGCGGAATTGTTGTTTCAACTTTAGGAACAAAGATCAGATTTTTCTTAGCATCTTCAATCCCTTTCTTTATAGCGTCTGGAATTTCTGCTGCTTTTCCAATTCCTGCACCAACATAACCATTTTCATCTCCTACAACCACAAGTGCACTAAACCTAAAGTTTCTACCACCTTTAACAACCTTGGTTACACGACCAATATTCACTACTTTTTCTTTTAGATCTAAAACACTAGCATCTATACGCACCAATTTATTTCCCTCCTTCATTTAAAATTCCAAACCAGCTTCTCTAGCCGCATCAGCAAGCTCTCTAACACGTCCATGATAAAGGTATCCACCTCTGTCAAAAACTACCTGCTTGATTCCTTGTGTATGTGCCCTCGACGCAATCAACTTTCCAACCTCGTAGGCAGCTTTTTTATTACCACAAAACTTTAATTTTTCCTTAATCTCAACATCAAGGCTAGATGCTGCAACTAAAGTATGTCCCTTATTATCATCAATAATTTGTGCATACATATTATTCAAACTTCTAAATACATTCAATCTTGGTCTTTCTTTCGTTCCTTTTACATTTTTTCTAACTCTTATGTGTTTTCGGTCTCTTACGACTTGTCTGCTTGGTTTATTTATCATATATTCCACCCCTTCCTACTTCTTTCCTTTTCCACCAGTTTTACCCTCTTTAAGCTTGATTACTTCATTTTCATATTTTATGCCTTTTCCTTTATATACCTCCGGCTTTCTCTTACTTCTAATCTTTGCAGCTATCTCACCAACTATTTGTTTATCAATACCCTTAACAATTATCTTGTTTGGAGCAGGTACTTCAAGAGTAATCCCAGGTATTTCTTCAAATTCTACAGGATGTGAATATCCTAACGTCAATACAAGCTTCTTACCTTGTTTTTGTGCTCGGTATCCTACACCATTTATATCAAGACCTTTTTCGAAACCCTTTGTGACACCTTCAACCATGTTATTTATAAGTGTTCTTGTTAGTCCATGCAAGCTTTTATGCAATTTGTTTTCAGAAGGTCTATCTACTATTATCTTGCCATCTTCAACTCTTATCTTCATATCCTTGTGAAAATTTCTTTGTAATGTTCCCTTCTGACCTTTTACAGTTACCAAATTGTTTTCCTCTAATTCTACTTCTACACCATTTGGCACAACTACTGGTTGTTTTCCTATTCTCGACATCTTGTACATCTCCTATTCTTAATATTATGGGATATCCCCTTTTCAGAATCATTATTTAGTCAAAACCTTAAGAACTCGACAATACTTTTCAATTCTTAACTCTGTTATCTATCAGTATAAACTGCTTTACCAGACATATCCTAGCACTTCCCCACCAATACTCAAAAATCTTGCCTTTTTATCAGGCATAATACCTTGAGATGTTGAGATAATTGCTATTCCTAGCCCTCCAAGAACCTTTGGTATATCATTCTTTTGCACATATACTCTTAACCCAGGCTTACTAATTCTTTTTATTCCCTGTATAACATTTTGTTTATTTCTATCATATTTAAGTACTATCCTTATCAAGCCTTGCTTTCCATCATCTATTATATCGTATGACTTTATATATCCCTCATCAAGTAGTATATTAGCTATAGCTTTCTTTTCGTGTGATGCAGGTATATTAACTGATTCGTGCTTTGCTGAATTAGCATTTCTAATCCTTGTGAACATATCAGCAATTCTATCTGTTGTTACAGCCATTTATCTAACCTCCTTCCAAATATTTACCAACTTGCCTTTTTTATTCCTGGTATTTGTCCTTTATAAGCCAGCATTCTAAAGCATAAACGACATATTCCAAATTTTCTTATATATGCATGTGGTCTTCCACATAACTTACATCTATTGTAGTTTTGAGTTGAATATTTTGATCCTCTTTGTTGCTTCAATATCATTGCTTTCTTTGCCACTAATATTCCCTCCCTCTAACTTTGATTAAATGGCATTCCTAACATTCTAAGTAACTCTCTTGCCTCTTCATCATTTTTGGCGGTAGTTACAAATGTGATATCCATTCCTCTGATTTTCTCGATTTTATCATACTCAATTTCAGGAAATATTAATTGTTCCTTAACACCCATTGTAAAATTTCCTCTTCCATCGAATGAATTTGGTGATATCCCTCTGAAGTCTCTTACCCTTGGCAACGCTAGATTAAATAGCTTATCAACAAATTCATACATCTTCTCACTTCTTAAAGTCACTTTACAACCGATGTTCATACCTTTCCTTAATTTAAAGGTTGAAATTGATTTCTTGGCTTTTGTTATAATTGGTTTTTGACCAACAATCATTGACATATCTTTTACTGCAGAGTCGATTGCCTTAGCGTTCTCTTTTACGTCACCAACGCCCATGTTCAGTACTACTTTTTCAAGTTTTGGAACTTGCATAACGCTGGTATATTTAAATCTTTCCTTTAATCCACTCACTATCTCTTTTTTATACTTATCTTTCAATCTAGGCATTAATTAACCTCCTTTCTCAATTTTCTACTTATCCTTCCTTCGAATAAGTAATGACATCAATTTGTTCACCACATTTTTTACACATTCTAGCTTTTTCACCATTCTCAAGGATCTTTCTCGCAATTTTTGTTGGCTTATCACATCTTTGACATATGAACATTACCTTTGAGCTATATATTGGTCCTTCTTGATGTACTAAGCCTCCTTGTTGATATCTAACTTTTGGCTTTTTATGTTTTGTTACCACATTTACACCTTCAACAATAACCATTCCTTTATCTTGAAGAACTGATAAAACTTTTCCTTTTTTGTTCTTATCCTTACCAGATAAGACTATTACATAGTCATTTTTCTTTACGTGTACCTTCTTTATCATTTCTATACGCCTCCTTTCATTATAAAACTTCTGGCGCTAATGAAATAATTTTCATAAAATTTCGATCTCTTAATTCTCTAGCAACTGGCCCAAATATACGTGTTCCCTTTGGTTCTTTTTCTTTCATAGATTTCAAGATCACTGCCGCGTTTTCATCAAATCTTATATATGATCCATCTTTTCTTCTAACTTCACGCCTAGTACGAACCACTACACAATATACTACATCACTTTTTTTAACAACGCCTCCTGGTGTTGCGCTTTTTACTGCAGCGACTATTACATCTCCAATACTTGCGTACCTTCTTCTGGATCCGCCAAGAACCTTTATACACATAATTTCTTTTGCGCCAGTATTATCAGCTACCTTAAGCCTTGACTGTACTTGAATCACTTTTAACACCTCCCTCTTTGCTTTAAGACCTTATTTCGCTTTCTCAACTATGCTAACAAGTCTCCATCTCTTTTCTTTACTTAAGGGCCTTGTTTCCATTACTTCTACTATATCTCCTATACTGCATTCGTTATTTTCATCATGCGCTTTAAGTTTATATGTGTGTTTCAATATCTTTCCATATAATGGATGCTTCACTTTGTTTTCTATAGCAACAACAATTGTTTTATTCATTTTGTCACTAACAACTCTGCCTATTCTTGCTTTTCTTAACCCTCTTTCAGACAATTCTTCATACCTCCTCTCATTAAACATTTATGCTAAACTGTCGCTCCTTCTAGTTCTCTTTCTCTTATAACCGTCTTTATCCTAGCTATAGATTTTTTAACTTCTCTTATTCTCATTGGATTCTCTAATTGGTTCATCTTTAGCTGAAATATAAGTTTAAACAGTTCTGTCTTTAGTTCATTTAATTCTGTATTTAATTCTTCTTGAGTTTTCTCTCTAAGTTCACTCGCTTTCATTAGCTTCACCACCCATTTCATTTTCACGAGACACAAATTTACATTTAATCGGTAATTTATGCATAGCAAGTCTTAATGCTTCTCTAGCAGTCTCTTCATCTACTCCTGCTATTTCAAACAAAATTCTTCCGGGCTTTACTACGGCTACCCAATACTCTGGTGAACCTTTTCCGCTTCCCATACGGGTTTCAGCAGGTTTCTTTGTAACAGATTTATCTGGAAATATTTTTATCCAAACCTTCCCGCCCCTTTTTATATAACGAGTCATTGCAATTCTTGCTGACTCTATTTGATTACTCGTAATCCAAGCAGGTTCTGTAGCTTGCAAACCATACTCCCCATCAGTTACATACTGCCCTCTAGTTGCAATACCAGTTAATCTTCCTCTGTGTACCTTTCTATGTTTGACTCTCTTAGGCATCAACATGAATTTTCACCTCTCCTTTACGCTTTCTGTTCCTTCTTTACAGCTGGAAGTACTTCGCCTTTATATATCCAAACCTTTACACCCAATTTCCCATAGGTTGTATTAGCTTCAGCAAACCCATAATCAATATCAGCTCTCAATGTCTGAAGTGGAATAGTCCCTTCATGATAGTGCTCGCGCCTTGCAATTTCTGCCCCACCCAATCTACCAGATACGGCTGTCTTTATCCCTCTTGCTCCAGACTTCATTGCCCTTGACATTGCTTGCTTCATCGCTCTTCTAAATGATATTCTTTTTTCTAATTGTGAAGCAATATTTTCTGAAACTAGCAGTGCATCCAATTCTGGGGATTTTATTTCTGTAATATTTATATTAACATTTTTATTTGCTATCTTTTCAACATCTTTACGCAATTCCTCAATCCCCGTACCGCCTTTTCCTATAACTAAACCTGGTTTTGCAGTATTAACAATAACTTTTATCTTATTTGTTGCCCTTTCAATCTCTATTCTAGATATCCCCGAAGAAAAAAGCTTTTTCTTTATAAATTTTCTAATTTTAAAGTCTTCAACTAAAAATTCACTAAAATTTTTCTTCTCAGCATACCATTTGGTATCCCAGTCTTTTATGATTCCTACTCTTAGTCCGTGTGGATTAACTTTTTGCCCCAACTTTCTATACCTCCTTTTCTCAATCGTTTTGTTCCTGCAATATTAATGTAATATGGCTTGTTCTCTTTTTTATCTGTAAGCTCTACCCTGTGCTCTCGGCATAATTCTTCTTAATGTTGGTCCTTGGTTTGCGAATGCATCCGCAACATAAAGGTAATCTCTTTCAAGATTATTATTATTAACCGCATTTGCCTCAGCTGATTTTAAAAGCTTATATAATATTTGGGATGCCGCTTTTGGCGTAAATTGCAATATTGCATATGCATCATCAAGCTTT
>CAVYEU010000029.1:0-5821 GCA_963767415.1 uncultured Eubacteriales bacterium | reverse complement strand
GCACCTGATCGCCGGCGTGCGGGTAGAGCGGTATACGATCCATGCGGACGACCGGCCAAATCTATCGAGGTGCAGCGCCTGGGCCGCGGACTGGCAGCCGAGTTTTTCCGGCCGCCACCACGCAGATTTCGGCGGCGGTGAACTACCTGGGAACGGTGAAGGCTTTCCATTACCACCTGCATCAGACGGATTGCTGGGTCCCCCGTGAAAGGCATTGTTGAAAGAAAGTAATGATGAAAAGCAATTTAAAAGGAAAACTTATAATATTTCCTCATTTTACGGATATGGGGGACCTATTTCTTCAACCTGCGACGAAGCTATAATAGCAAACTTCGAAGAATCTTTTTTAGAATATTGTCGAAATAATTCTATAACATCAGAATTTATAAGGTTTCATCCACTCCTTGGTAACCATAAAATGTTTAACAAAAATATTCAGATTGAGTTTAATAGGAAAACTGTCTATCTAAATTTAGAGAGTTGTATTGAAGACATACGAAAAAAGGAAATTTCTAGTAAGTGTAGGAATATGATTACAAAAGCAAATAGAAATGAATTAACCATAAGAATATTAGAATTAGATAAAATAATAGATTTTGTAAATATGTACAAATCGAATATGCAAAGATTAAGTGCCAAGGGATTTTATTATTTTAGCGATGGATATTTCATGGGGCTTAGAGAGATGTTAGCAGAGAACGGTTTTCTTATCGGAGTATTTTTGAAAGATAGATTAATATCGGTTGGTGTTTTTCTAAAGTATGGTGACTACTTTCATTACCATCTTGCAGCAAGTGATAAAGATTATCTGAAATATGCTCCAAATAATTTATTACTCGATTATGCGATTAGCCTAGCAAAAAGTAATCATTGTAAAGTAATACATTTTGGAGGAGGAAGAACAATCGATCAAAAAGATTCACTTCTAAAGTTCAAGCAAAGTTTTTCAACACATAATGCATCTTTCTATGTTGGTTTTAGAAATCATTCACAAATAATCAAAATTAAAGGTTCTTCATAATTAACATATCTCAATTATTATAAATTTTGTTCCTATATTCTTTTTCTACATTGATTCTATGAATATAAAAAAACAACATCTTTCATTTAAATGGAAGATGTTGTTTTTTTATATTCATAGAAATATTTTACTTACTTCAATAATGAATAATTCACAAACAGCGTTGCAAGAACTAATGTTATTGTGCTAAACAGCTTGATCAATACATGTAAAGATGGTCCTGCAGTATCTTTAAATGGATCACCTACCGTATCTCCCACGACACTTGCTTTGTGTGCTTCAGATTTCTTACCTCCATAGTTTCCAAGCTCGATAAATTTCTTAGCATTATCCCAAGCTCCACCGCCATTGTTTAAGAACAGTGCAACCAATACGCCTACTATTGTTGCAACCATCAAAAATCCTGCAGCGGATTCTGGACCTAATAAAAGTCCGATAACTATTGGGGCAATAACAACTATACATCCGGGAAGGATCATTTCTTTCAGGGCGCCTTTTGTAACTATATCAACGCATTGACCATAATCCGGTTTTTCTGTCCCAGCCATTATTCCTGGTTTTTCTTTAAACTGTCTTCTTACCTCTAAAATTACATATTGAGCTGCTTTTCCAACGGCACGTATAGCGGTTGAGCTAAAGAGGAACACTATCATTGCTCCTGCAAATGCCCCGATGAATACTTCGGGTTTTCCGATATCTACAGTGAAAACATCATGAGCTGCTTTTCCTAATGCCATTTTTACTTCATCTATATATGCTGAGAATAATAAGAAGGTTGCAAGAGCTGCACTTCCTACAGCATAGCCCTTCGTTAAGGCTTTAGTTGTATTACCGCAAGCGTCTAACCGGTCAGTTCTAAGCCTTATTTCTTCTGAAGCACCAGACATTTCTGCGATACCACCAGCATTATCGGTGATTGGTCCGAATGTATCCATTGCCAAGATATATGCACAGGTTGCGAGCATTCCCATTGTAGCAATAGCAGTACCGTATAATCCGCCGTTAAAACCTAGCTCTGTAAGTCCGCTCGCTTGACCGAGATAATTTGAGAAATAAATTGCTAATGAAATAACTACAACTGGAGCAAAAGTACTTTCCATGCCTACTGATATACCAGAGATGATATTGGTTGCTGCACCTGTTTGAGAGGCTCTTGCGATATCTTGCACAGGTCTGTAAGCAGTTGATGTATAGTACTGAGTGATATACACGAATGCAAAGCTTAGTAATAATCCTATTAATGCACATCCATAAAAATTCATGTACTTAATTTGTCCTGCGTATTGACCTATACCAGTTAGCATGTGTCTTGTAACAAAATATAAGAATATTGCGCTTAGAAGTGTAGTTACTGAATAACCTATATTTAAACTCTTCATTGGATCATCCTGCTCTTTTGCTTTAACAAAGAACATACCGATAATTGAAGCAATTATACCTGTTGCACGAGCTACCAACGGGAATAATATGCCATAAACACCAAAAACAGGGTACAGTGCAATACCTAGAATCATAGCACCTATGTTTTCTGCTGCTGTTGATTCAAAAAGGTCAGCTCCGCGACCTGCACAGTCACCTACATTGTCTCCAACTAAATCAGCGATAACTGCAGGGTTTCTTGGGTCGTCCTCAGGGATACCTGCTTCAACCTTTCCGACAAGATCAGCCCCAACGTCTGCCGCTTTTGTATAAATCCCTCCACCTAATTGAGCAAAAAGTGCGACAAAACTTGCTCCAAATCCATATCCAACTATTAATAATGGAGCTCCCTTAATTGCTTCTGCAGTACCGTCAATTCCACCAAATATGTAAAACAAGAAACTTACTCCGATTAGACTTAAGGTTGTTACACTAAGACCAGTAACGGTTCCCCCCCTAAAAGAGATTATCAGAGATTTGTTAAGGCTGTGCTTAGCACCAGCTGCAGCCCTTATATTTGAGTTGACTGCAACATACATTCCAATATATCCAGCAATTCCTGAACAAAGAGCACCAAGAATGAAGGAGATGAAAGTGTGCCAATTTATTATTTGTCCTCTATTTCTAGTTAAGAATCCTAAGAGAATAGAAACAAAACATGCTAAAATAGCAATGGTTTTATATTGTCTATTCAGGAAAGCCATTGCACCTTCTTTAATTGCTACTGCAATTTCACACATTTTATCATTTCCCATTTCTTGAGAAAAAACATACCTTGTCATAATAAAAATGAATATTATAGCAATAATACTTACAAGTCCAACAAATCCAAGCATTAGATTCATTTCTTCCAGCCTCCTTAAAGTATTAAATTTAATTATAATTTTACACATTAAGAATCATACCACATAATGCTAATAAATTCTAGGTTATTAATATATTTTCGCGTGAATCTCATGTGAAATTAAGTATACTGCTAAAATATTTTTATGATATAATTATTTTATCGCAGACTAAAGCATATAAACAAAAAGGGGTGTTGATTAAATGACAAGAATTATATCAATAGTGCTGGTGTTTTGTATGTTATTTGGTATAACTGTATTTGCTAAAGAATTAGAATTTACTAGTGTCCCTGATGAAGAAAAATTTCATGAACTTACAGATAATACATTAAAAGATATTGAAGCAAATAAAGATGATTTTTCTATTTTATATGTTATAGTAAATAAATATTTTAATTTAAGAGAAATTTATTATAAAGAATTATTAGGTATTCTTGATAAAATTATTCAGGTAAAAGACAATGCAGTAAAACTCAATATAATAACTGCATTTGAAAAGAAATATTCTATAGAATGTGAATATGATAGATCTATCCAAGATATGGCTACAGATTCTGTAAGATATATTAAATCAAATGTTAGATCATTTAATAATAGCCAGAAATCTATGCTTTCTGAAATGATTATTCCCATTTTAAATAAATACTATATTAATAAAAGTATAGTTGCTTACTTTCATAACATTATACAGCAAATGAAAGAAGAATGTTTTAGCGATAAATTAAAAAATTTAAGTGATGAAGTTTCATCATTAATTAAAAATAAGAATATTAATAAAGCTCAAGAAAAACTTGAAGCTGCAGCAAATGAGGGGATATTAAGTAAATCATTATACAGCAAATTATATCTAATACTAAGAGACACAGAAGGGCTGGGACTTAAAGTGTTTGTTAATGGTAAGAGACTGGATTCTGATGTAAAACCAAAGATAATTAATGGTAGAACAATGGTTCCCTTTAAAGCTATATGTGTTGCCTTAGGTATTTCAAAAGAAAATATTATATGGGATAATGATACAAAGACATGCATTATTAAAAGAGACTCAAGGGTTATACAGTTAAAGATCGGAGATCCGTTTATAATAATAGATGATATTAAGATTCCTTTAGATTCTCCAGCAGTAATTGAAAATAATCGTACTCTTATTCCACTGAAAGCATTATCAGATGCGTTAGGTGCAAAAGCATCTAATGATCCTACAACTGAAGTTGTAACAGTTGATGATGGATTAGCTTTTTATGATCAAGAAATAAGTATAGATGACATAGAAAATCTTGGTATCCCAGTAGAAATTAATACTTCTTTATTATCAGAAAAATCAAGTCTATCAATTGAAGAGGTTATTGCGGAAATTAATAATACGGATGAATCTTTAGTTCATTCTATTCAATAAAAGACACGGTAACGGTTATTTTGCCTTGATGACACATTTTAAGAGTTTATACTATTAATTTGTTTTTATTTGATCATTCAGAATTATTATAAATAAAATTGAAAAAGAACAAAAATATTCATAGAATTGCATCATTATTTCATTCTACTTTTAATGATAAATTGGTTGAAATAAAAACTCATGTAGGTATGTATATATTATGATATACTAATTTTGGTTATAATAAAAATTAGTACAAGATTTGAAAGGAGAATTTTTTATGACGTGGAATGAAGTTAGGCAGAATTATCCAAGCCAATGGGTAAAATTATTAATTCTTAAATCACATGAAGAAAATAATAAGGAATATATTGATGATATAAAACTAATTAAAATTGTTAGTGATGACGAAGCTACTGATGAACTCGTTAGTTGCAAAGATAACGAAATAGTTTTTCATACAGATAATGAAGTTATCTATAGCGAAATTAGAAACATATTTTTTTCTTATAGGAGATAAAAGTAATGGAATTAAAAATATATGAGTTTGATGATCTTATATGTACTGATATTGAAATTTCTAATCAAGGCAAGTCTTTAATTATTAAAAATGTTGTTATAGATACTGGAGCTGTAGAATCAATTATTCCTTCAAAAATTGTAAAACAAATAGGTATCCGTGCATTAAATACTGATAAGCAGCTGTGACAAGAAGTGCTGGTGGGAGCAAAATGCGATTTTTTTATAAACATTTTATAAACATATTGAAGAATTAGTTATTGGAGATATCAAATTTCAAAATATAAAAATGGATTTTGGAGATATTGATCCTTCTGGAGAAATAAATGGATTAATTGGATTAGATTTGTTAAAAGCTATTCGAGCAGTTATTGATGTAAATATACCTATAGTCTTTTTGAAAATATAAATTAATCAATTTTATGATTCCACTTCAAAAATTCCTTTAAGAGCAACAAAAAAATATATTACATAAAATAAGTGAAAATGGTTTTTATATCAGAAAATCAATTTCATTAAAATAATTTGACACAAACTAAAATAAATTTTATACTAAACATAAATTATGATGGAAGGTACAGGTAATGGTGTAATGAAGAATTAGTCTTACTTTAAATTTGATATAATAATGGCATCGAGTAATTG
>CAVYEU010000028.1:0-19930 GCA_963767415.1 uncultured Eubacteriales bacterium | reverse complement strand
ACAAGCTCATAATTCTTTAAAAACTCTTCTTTTGTATGTATCCTACCCAAGCTTTTAAGATGCTCATTTTGCATTGCCTGTAACCCAAGACTAATCCTATTTATACCACACTCTTTATACTGAGTAAGTTTATTTAAATCAAGTGTTCCAGGATTTGTCTCAATAGTTATTTCGGCTTCTTCCTGAATTTTGACATTATCCCTAATAAAATTGAGGACATCCGCAATATATTTACTATCAACATATGATGGCGTTCCTCCACCAATAAAAATAGAACTAACTATCTTTTCCTTTAAACGATCAAAATATGATTCAATCTCTTTTTTTAAAGCTTTAAAGTAGGCAAAAAATTTGTCCTCATAACCAGCATATGAATTAAAATCACAATAAAGACACTTTGCTTTGCAAAATGGAATGTGAATATAAATTCCAATTTCTCTTTCCAAATTTATCACCTCCTGATACGGCAAGGAAGAGGGACAAAGAACCCGTCCCCCTTATTCCTCCCAAATCAACTGTCCAATTTAAGCACACTCATAAATGCTTCTTGAGGTACTTCCACGGTCCTACTTGGCTCATACGTTTTTTGCCTTCTTTTTGTTTTTCTAAAAGCTTTTTCTTTCTACTTATATCTCCACCATAACATTTTGCTAATACGTCTTTTCTAAAGGGCTATAATTTCTCTTGCAATTATTTTTCCGCCAATAGATGCCTGAATTGGAATCTCAAACTGCTGTTTCGGAATCTCCTTTAACTTTTCTGCCATCTTTCTTCCACGTGTTGCAGCGTTGTCTTTATGAACAATAAATGAGAAAGCATCTACAATTTCCCCATTTAAAAAAATATCAATCTTCACAAATCGACTCTTATAACCTATAAGCTCATAATCAAGTGATGCATATCCTTTTGTCCTAGATTTTAGGGCATCAAAAAAGTCATAAACAATTTCATTTAGCGGAATTTCATAGGTTAATATAACCCGTTGCTATCAATATATTTCATATCTTATATATTCCCCGACGCTCTTGACATAATTCCATTATATTCCCAACAAAATCATTAGGAGCCATAATACTAGCAGATACTATGGTTCTTCAATAATATCAATATTTGTGATAGGTGGCATATTCTAGGATTTTCAATGGTAAAACCTTTCCATTTGTTTTACTGATTGTATATAACACTTGGAGCTGTAGTAATAATATCAAAATTATACTCTCTTTCCAGTCGTTCTTGAATAATTTCCATATGTAGTAGCCCTAAAAACCCACATCTAAAACCAAATCCTAAGGCAGTAGACGTTTCTGGTTCAAAGCTTAAGGAAGCATCATTTAATTGTAGTTTTTCTAATGCATCGCGAAGTCACCGTACTTTGAACCATCAATGGGATAAATTCCACAAAAAACCATCGGATTGACCTTCTTATATCCTGGTAGAGGTTCTTTAGCAGAATTCAGCAGATGTAATGGTATCCCCTACCCTAGTATCTCGTACATTTTTAATGCTTGCAGCTATATACACATCTCCAGACTTGACTCCTACATGGAAACAAACACCAGGTCTAAAATATCCTACTTCAGTCACATTAAACTCTTTCCCTGTATACATCATGCTAATCGTATCACCTATTTTAACGGTTCCCTCTTTAATTCTAACATAGACAATTACTCCTTTATAAGTATCATAAAAAGAATCAAAAATCAGGGCACGAAGAGGGCATCTTCATCACCTGCTGGTACAGGCATAACTTTTTCTATCAATTTCTTCCAACATCAATACCTATTCCTTTTTAGCAGAAATAAGAGGAACAATACCTGCATCTAAACCTATCACATCCTCGATCTCGATTCTTACATTCTCCGGTTTTGCACTAGGTAAATCAATCTTATTTATAACAGGAACAATTTCAAGATCATTTTCTATCGCCAGATAAACATTAGCTAAGGTTTGAGCCTCTACGCCCTGAACAGCATCAACTACCAACAAAGCACCTTCGCATGCTGCTAACTACGCGATACTTCATAGGTGAAATCCACGTGCCCAGGGGTATCTATTAGATTTAATATATATTCTTTTCGTCTCTTCAGACTGGTAAAAAAGGCGAACAGCTTGAGCTTGATCGTTATCCACTTTCCTTCGATATCCATCTTGTCTAAAACTTGATCTTCCTTTTCTCGTTCCACTTAAAGCACCAGTTACTTCTATAAATCGATCAGCTAGAGTTGACTTTCCATGGTCAATATGGGCAATGATAGAAAAATTCCGTATGTTCTTCTGTCTTTCACTAGCCATCTATTATCTTCATTATCTTTAAATATACTCAAAGAGGTGACTTTAATATCCTAAATAAGTATTAGTCATGTACCATTTATACCAATAATAAATATTATATACAATGCACCCATATTTTCAAGCAGGATATCTTTATAAAATTTATTATGGTATAATTAGAACTGATCAATTTTTTTTCTAGGCTGTAGCTAAAATACTTTTAGGAGGTAAGATTATGATTAATGAAATTGAAAAAAAAGTTTGCTCTGGTGGAAAAATGCTTATCGTTTCAGTAGCTATTCTTATATTTTCAATATTTTCAATTGGAGTATCAAGCATTTTTGGAATAATTACGGCAATATTATTCATATTATGGATAATATCATTATCTGGTTTTTTTACTCTTCAACCAAATGAAGCTGCAGTATTAATATTATTTGGAAGTTATAAAGGTACTGTTAGAAATCAGGATGGCATTGGGTTTCCATTTTACGTAAAAAAGAGAGTTTCACTCAGGTTAAGAAACCTAAAATGTGCAGTATCAAAAGTTAATGATCAAATGGGTAATCCTATTGAAATTGCAAGCAGTAATTGTTTGGAAAGTTGCTAATACAGTTGAAGCATTATTTGATGTTGATAATTATGTTGATTATGTAAATATTCAGAGTGAATCTGCTATAAGACATCTCGCGGGTCTATACCCTTATGATATAGCTGAGCATTTAAATGGCATATCACTAAGAGGTAGTGTAACTCGAAGCATCTGAAGCTTTAAAAAATGAATTGCAAGAAAGAGTTGGAAAAGAGGTGGCCGCAAGAAGCAAGATTAAGTGATCCAGCCTATGCCCCAGAGATTGCAGCAGCAATGCTTCAAAGGCAGCAAGCCTCAGCTATTATTGAGTACAAAAAATTGTAGAAGGTGCTGTTGGCATGGTCCAAAATGGCATTAAATATGCTGTAATGAAAATGGTGTCGTAAAATTAGATGAAGATCGTAAAGCAGCCATGGTAAACAATTTATTAGTTGTGCTATGTGGAGAAAAGAAATACTCAGCCTATAATAAATGCAGGAACAATCCAAAGATGAAATTGACGGTACCTTTAAATAATTAATAATTAAATAATTAAATAATTAATACATTGATTGAAATTATTAAGACCTAATCATCTTCTCTTCAAAGGAACGATAGGGTCTTAATAGTTTCTTTTAATTAGTTAAATAGTTACTGACCAGTAAACAATAAATAGCATAAATCAATTTTTATTACGTGCTTTACTCTTGCTTTATTACCCTTTTTATACTCAAAAGATATATAATATAATTAGGTATAATAATTAGGTATAATAATTAGGGGGGGGAATAAGTCTATGCACAGCTACAAGAAGATACATATTATATTGCTGTTTACTATTCTTATGTTTTTATTTACTTCAAGAACTATTATTTTTGCACAAAATTCTCAAGGTCACAGCTTAGGCGATCAAAGTCAGGTAGATCCTAGTGATCCTACAAGAGTGTCTAATAGAAGTATAGTTATTCTGGCTATCTCTACAACAGACCAACTGAACACCTGGCAATCCAAATATTCCAGGAGGGACAGTTGAAACTACCGGGAAACATTATGATGTTATCAAGGCCTATGGGATTTAATTATATTTCAACTTTTAGTAAGTACAGATATTATAAAAGGTTATCCAGATGGGCGGCAAGCCAGATAATAATGTAACAAGGCCCGAGTTTGCAAAAATGTTGATTACTGGTTTAAATATAAATATGCAAAATCCTAAGACAGCCACATTTGTTGATGTAACCGATGATCATTGGGCATATAAAGAAATTGAGGCATCAAAAACCTATATGACCTGGTATAAACAAGTGGAGGTAAATATTTTAAACCTAATGATGGTTTAACTAGAGAAGAATGTGCGGTAGCATTAATAAGAACTTTATGGATCACAGATAGTAATGATCAAACTGATGTTTTAAGTAGTTTTCAGGATAGGAACGGTATAACCAAAGTATTTGAGGATTACGTAGCTTTATTGGTATCAAATGAACTATTATCAGGTTATCCTATCGAAGGAAGTGAATTGAAAATGATTAAACCACTAAAAGTAATTACAAGGGCTGAAGCTGCAGCTGTTATTTGCAAAGCAATTAATTTAAAAAATCAATTAGCACAAGAAGCTGAAGCTGCTAAAAACAAGCATACTGGATCAATGAATAGTACTAATAAAAACCTCCAAAGGAATCAAGCAGTACTAGTAAGAGTTCTTCAAATAAATGAAACAGTACTAGTAAGAGTTCTTCAAATAATAATAATAGTAATAACAATAATATAAAAATTAACAGAGCACAGGGTAATGATGTTACCAGTACACAGGCTGACAATACACAAACGCAATAACAATTGGAGTGGTAATTCTGAAAATAATACAAAACTTCATAGTTAAAGCGACAAATACCAAATTATATATACAACGATAATACTATTATTACCAGAACAAAGAAAGGGTTACTCAAAAAAACATTGATACCTTAATCTTACCTGTCTACTTTTATCGAATTATTGGAATAGAGCAAACGTAGCGAAGACGACTATTACAACTCACTTTATAACCTTGAATATCAAATTAAAACAACGAAGACACTCTATAACCGAATCGATACTAGATTAGATACCCAAGTTCCAACAATCTCAAAATTGATAGTATTAATAAAATATGGAATGAAATCAAAGCGGATACAAACTTAAGATCTCAGTATATTTGTTCAAATTTCTATGGTGCAGGAATAATCAAATATACAAAAAGTAATATTCATGACTCCTTAATTAAGAATTATTATTAAACATGTTTAGATATTTTTATTTCTTTACAGAATAAGCCTAAGACTACCCAATAATTAAAAATTTTTGTATCAAGTTGTTCTTGGTTTGAAAAATATTCCCTAGACTTGTTTAAATCTTATAATTTTTCAAAATGCCAATCCAAAAATTATATTTTACGGAGACATTAAGTGTGATGAAATATTCTTTATGATATTATTACATAAAATTGGTTTTGATATATTATACTTCAATCCTTTTTTACGCCCGTTTTAAGGAAGTAGATCCTCAAAATAAATACTCAGCAAAACTTGAGTTTGAAGACAAAGAACCTATAAAACCTTTCCCAACAGTTGAAAGGGTTGTTAGTCTTCAAACTATAGCATATCAAGCTGAAAAAAGTATTGAAGAGATATGCTAAAGGACCAAATAAAATACTAACTTCTTTAAACCATGGCAATTTGAAGATTATAATATAAAATCAGTTTCGTTAAAAACAACATATGAACAATTATTTGTATTATGGAACACCCAAGCAAGATTTCGAGATGGCTTTAAAGCATCAAACAATACAATCTATATTCCAAATATATTTGCTAAAAATCAATGGAACTCATGAAAACAAACAGGATTACTGGTCGATATTCTAAAATTAACAAGTGAAACAAATGATAATAAAGGTTATATCTCCGTTATTGATAAAAGGACCCATTCTGTATTACCAAAACAACTATCACTGAAGTTGATATCATTTTAGAAAAAATGGAGAATTGAATATTGAAGGAATTAGAATCTCCTCTGTATACCAATCTTTTTTCTTAAACAGCCTTTCAAAATTTGATTTTAGACAAATTAAATGAAATAATACAAAAAAACTATTTTAGGATAATACCGATCAAAACTTTAAAAACTTAGTTGTTTGCACAATACGTAACATTAACATCGATTTATTAAAACAACTACAAATGTTTGACTACCCTTATTTTGTGCCAAAAATAGTAATTTTTCATAGATAGTGATAAATTATTTCGTGTTGAAGATTATATAATCATAGAATTCTTTAATTCTATTGGTTTTGATATTGTTGTCATATCCCCTGCTGGATACAATAGTATTGAAAACATTATTCCGCATGGATTAATAGATATTCATAACCTTCAAGATGTCAAATTTGATCTAAAATATCCAAGTGATGTTTCAAGAGAAATTAAGTAAAAGGCAACCAGCACAAAAAAGTAATTTTCTAGACTCGATTTTTAACCTTTTTAAGGTTTAGAAAAGAAAGATTAACGATTCTTTTTATGTTTGAAATACTTGAAGTTCCTCCACGTTTCTTTCAGCAAAGGGCGCTCAAATCCATATGTAATAATTGTAGCTATTAATATTGAAATCACATATGAAAGTATTGTGTATTTTATCTGCCATACTTTATCATTGTGTTGATCTTCAGTAAAAGAATTCAATATTCTTTTATCTCTTAATTTAAGTATTAAGAAGTCGTGCCAAAGATACAAATTATAAGATATAGCTGATAAGAAAACCAATATTCTATTTGCAACTATCCTTTGCCAAAGTCTGTAAGAAAAACAAGCTGGAATCACCATAAGGAGGAATATCCATGCAATATAATGCCTGGTTTCTAGCTGCCATAGCTGTACTCCTCCTGGATTATAGCATACCTTAGAAAGCCATTTTAACATCAAAGCAAATGCTACAAACATTGATATAGATATTATTGTCATTATTATATTTATATTTCTAATTATAAAAGCTACATAGGGGCGGGAGCATTGTTCTAATTTCTCCGTTCTTTGTTCTTTGCTTTTTAGCAGCATATGTTGTAAAAAAACAAACAAATATGCTCCTAACATTCCTGATAAAAACAAATCCAATACCCCTGGTAATTGATTAAATAAAAACGAAAGTTGGTTATATTTGCATGTTTCGACATAATACCTGTATCCAATTGAAAAAACGTTACCCAGAATGAACACATGGAATGGTTTTTTTCTAAATACCCAACATATTAATGGAAATAAAATATAGAACTGTATTTCAACTGATAAAGACCATAATACACCATTTATTCTATCGAAAAAAGTATCACCAAATAAGCTATTGACAAACAGAAGGTGTTTTACAATGTAAATTGCTCCTTCTTTAAGTGAACTAAATTGAACATTTCCAATAATCAACATTACTATAAGAGATAAATAATAAGAAGGAACAATCTTTATAAACCTACGATAAAAAAACTTTTTGACAGTTTGATATCTGACCTCATTAAACTCGAACCTAGCATATGGATAAAAATAAGCAGAAACCGCTTATAAAGAAAAAAAGTTCGACCCCAATGAAGCCTCCAATTGCAAAAAAATCAAAGTTAATCGTAAGCCCCAAAATATTAATTTTATTACTAAGCCACGACTGCTGCCAAATATGAAACCACATAACAAGTAAAATTGCAAGACCTCTGAATCCATCTAGTACAGTAATATGGTATTTTTGCTTGTTCTGTTCTACCTTCATCTGTTTCGTCAACTTCATATAAAAATTAGCTCCTACTAAATAAAGTAATTAATATTATATATACAATATTCAATGCAAATATCGTATTAATTACTTTGTTTTTTAACAAGCTTATTTTTCTTTATTTAGCTCACCTTTTTACATTGAGAACAAAGATGAAATTCTCCCTTTCTCATGCCATTCTTTTGGAGTGTTTTTTAGATTTTGGAAGTCTTTGACTTTGATTAATCTATCACATTCTGTACAATTATAGAAAATATTACCATTGTATGCCTTCTTCATGATCCTCCTCCTTTCTTTAATACTGAACACTAATTAGCATTTCAATTGGTATTATTTTACATCATTGTTTTGCAAATTTCAATAATTTTTTTAATATAAATTTTTAAAATTATTTTCTGATAAGAGTTTTTCAAATGATTCACTAAAAATAGGTTTGCCAAAAAAATATCCTTGAACTCTATCACATTCATTATCTTTTAAGATATTCAATTGTTCTAGAGTCTCAACACCTTCTGCTGTAACTTTAAGGTTTAGGGTATGAGCAAGAGAAATTAAGGCCTTCGCTATTGCTCTTTGATTAAAATTATCTGTAATATCATGAACAAAAGATCTGTCAATCTTTAAGTTGTCTATTGGTAATCGTTTTAAATAATTTAAAGACGAATAACCTGTCCCAAAATCATTCAATGTAATACCAACACCATCTTTTTAATATTTATCATTCTCAATTGTAAAATCAATATCCTCAATTGCTGTTGTTTCAGTAATTTCAATATCTAAATACTTTGGATCCAATTTCTCTTCTAAAATTATATTCTCAATAATTTCTGTGATATTCTTTTGTTGGAATTGTCTAGCTGAAAGGTTAACTACATAACTATACTTGGTAACCCTTTTTCTATCCATTGTTTTGCTTGCCTACAGGCTGTTCTTAGTACCCATTCTCCAATGGGTATGATCAAAGCTTAAGTTTCTGTGTACGAAATAAAATCACTTGGAGATATCAATCCTTTTGTGAATGCCTCCAGCGTATTAGTGCTTCACTTTGAGTTATTTCATAAGTTGAAAGGTTGACAATTGGTTGATAGTTTAAAATAAATTCATTTCTTTTAAGAGCATATCTTAAATCATTTTTCGGTTTCGAATCTATAAATAGAATTAATATGCATTGCATTATCATAAATCATAAAGTTGTTTTTCCTAATCCTTTGCCTTATACAAGGCTGATCAGCATTTTTTAATAGATCTTGCCCACTGCCACCGTTATCAGGAAAAATTGCAATTCCAATACTGGTTGATATAAAATATTCATAATTCCCGATACTCCAGGGTTTTTGGAATATCTCCATAATTGTATTCGCTATTGAAACAACATTTTCGTGATTGCCTATATCTTCCATTAATATCCAAATGCATCCCCACCATTTTTCGCTATAATTCTATCGCTAAAATTTATTTGCAAAACTGATGCAAAGCATTCACCTATTGTTTTAATAGACCGTCTCAATTAGATGTCCCATAGTATCATTGATAGTTTTAAAATTATCAAGATCCAGCATAAACAAAGCACCAGATTTTTTTGTAACATGCGCCTTCATCATAGCAGAATTTAACTTTTCAATAAGGTATCCACGGTTTGGTAGTTCAGTTAATGCATCATAGTATGCTATGCTAAACATTTTATCTTCAGAATTCTTTTGCTTTGTAATATCCTTAAAAACAATTATTGAACCAACAAGCTTTTCATTTTTGTTTCTTAAAGGAATAATTGAACCTTCAATAAAGTATTCAGAAAAATCTTTAGATATTAGTATATAAGATGGCAAAAATATCAAATAATGCACCTTCCTTAATAATATCATCAGACAATTTAGATTTGATCGATTTATTCTCACTAATAGAAGAATCATTTGATAGATGATCCAATCATTTCACTTTCTAAGTAGCCAGTCAATTCTTGTGCAATATTGTTTACAAACAATATTTTGATATTTTCATCAATTAAAATAACTGCATCGTCTATATAAAAAAATGTTGCTTCTAATAAATCATTTTTTATAATGTGCTTTATCATTAACTTTAAATAAAGTTGGTTTATATAAACTAGACTTAAAATAGCCTTACAACTATTTGAAAAATATTATTAGAACTATCAATATTATTAAACATAATATGATAATTAATAGATAATAATTTTCTTTTTGCACGCTCTTCCCTCCGAAAAAACTTTAAAGTTTTGTAGATATTGATTAAACTGTACTTAATTTATTGACAAAATAATTGTTTTTCATTAGGCATGATTATTTTATACGCTTAACCTCATTATACTAACTTTAATTTATTATAATAATAAATCATAATCACATAGGAATAACTCAGTTTTTGCTACTATGTGATTATGATTTATTATTATAATAAATTAAAGTTAAGAGTATAATGAGGTTAAGCGTATAAAATAATCATGCCTAATGAAAAACAATTATTTTGTCGATAAATTAAGTACAGTTTAATCAATATCTACAAAACTTTAAAGTTTTTTCGGAGGGAAGAGCGTGCAAAAAGAAAATTATTATCTATTAATTATCATATTATGTTTAATAATATTGATAGTTCTAATAATATTTCAAATAGTTGTAAGGCTATTTAAGTCTAGTTTATATAAACCAACTTTATTTAAAGTTAATGATAAAGCACGTATAAAAAATGATTTATTAGAAGCAACATTTTTTTATATAGACGATGCAGTTATTTTAATTGATGAAAATGGGAAAATATTGTTTGTAAACAATATTGCACAAGAATTGACTGGCTACTTAGAAAGTGAAATGATTGGATCATCTATCGAAATGTTTGGTACTATTAGTGAGAATAAATCAATCAAATCTAAAATAATCCCGTCTGATGATATTATTAAGGAAGGTGCATTATTTGATATTTTGCCATCTTATATACTAATATCTAAAGATTTTTCTGAATACTTTATTGAAGGTTCAATTATTCCTTTAAGAAACAAAAATGAAAAGCTTGTTGGTTCAATAATTGTTTTTAAGGATATTACAAAGCAAAAGAATTCTGAAGATAAAATGTTTCACATAGCATACTATGATGCATTAACTGAACTACCAAACCGTACATACCTTATTGAAAAGTTAAATTCTGCTATGATGAAGGCGCATGTTACAAAAAAATCTGGTGCTTTGTTTATGCTGGATCTTGATAATTTTAAAACTATCAATGATACTATGGGACATCTAATTGGAGACGGTCTATTAAAACAGATAGGTGAATGCTTTGCATCAGTTTTGCAAATAAATTTTAGCGATAGAATTATAGCGAGAATTGGTGGGGATGAATTTGGAGTATTAATGGAAGATATAGGCAATCACGAAAATGTTGTTTCAATAGCGAATACAATTATGGGAGATATTCCAAAAACCCTGGAGTATCGGGAATTATGAATTTTTTATATCAACCAGTATTGGAATTGCAATTTTTCCTGATAACGGTGGCAGTGGGCAAGATCTATTAAAAAATGCTGATACAGCCTTGTATAAGGCAAAGGATTTAGGGAAAAACAACTTTATGATTTATGATAATGCAATGCATATTAATTCTATTTATAGATTCGAAACCGAAAATGATTTAAGATATGCTCTTAAAAGAAATGAATTTATTTTAAACTATCAACCAATTGTCAACCTTTCAACTTATGAAATAACTGGAGCTGAAGCACTAATACGCTGGAGGCATTCAACAAAAGGATTGATATCTCCAAGTGATTTTATTTCGTACACAGAAACTTCAGGTTTGATCATACCCATTGGAGAATGGGTACTAAGAACAGCCTGTAGGCAAGCAAAACAATGGATAGAAAAAGGGTTACCAAGTATAGTTATGTCAGTTAACCTTTCAGCTAGACAATTCCAACAAAAGAATATCACAGAAATTATTGAGAATATAATTTTAGAAGAGAAATTGGATCCAAAGTATTTAGATATTGAAATTACTGAAACAACAGCAATTGAGGATATTGATTTTACAATTGAGACATTGATAAATATTAAAAAGATGGGTGTTGGTATTACATTGGATGATTTTGGGACAGGTTATTCGTCTTTAAATTATTTAAAACGATTACCAATAGACAACTTAAAGATTGACAGATCTTTTGTTCATGATATTACAGATAATTTTAATCAAAGAGCAATAGCGAAGGCCTTAATTTCTCTTGCTCATACCCTAAACCTTAAAGTTACAGCAGAAGGTGTTGAGACTCTAGAACAATTGAATATCTTAAAAGATAATGAATGTGATAGAGTTCAAGGATATTTTTTTGGCAAACCTATTTTTAGTGAATCATTTGAAAAACTCTTATCAGAAAAGAATTTTAAAAATTTATATTAAAAAAATTATTGAAATTTGCAAAACAATGATGTAAAATAATACCAATTGAAATGCTAATTAGTGTTCAGTATTAAAGAAAGGAGGAGGATCATGAAGAAGGCATACAATGGTAATATTTTCTATAATTGTACAGAATGTGATAGATTAATCAAAGTCAAAGACTTCCAAAATCTAAAAAACACTCCAAAAGAATGGCATGAGAAAGGAGAATTTCATCTTTGTTCTCAATGTAAAAAGGTGAGCTAAATAAAGAAAAATAAGCTTGTTAAAAAACAAAGTAATTAATACGATATTTGCATTGAATATTGTATATATAATATTAATTACTTTATTTAGTAGGAGCTAATTTTTATATGAAGTTGACGAAACAGATGAAGGTAGAACAGAACAAGCAAAAATACCATATTACTGTACTAGATGGATTCAGAGGTCTTGCAATTTTACTTGTTATGTGGTTTCATATTTGGCAGCAGTCGTGGCTTAGTAATAAAATTAATATTTTGGGGCTTACGATTAACTTTGATTTTTTTGCAATTGGAGGCTTCATTGGGGTCGAACTTTTTTTTTTATAAGCGGTTTCTGCTTATTTTATCCATATGCTAGGTTCGAGTTTAATGAGGTCAGATATCAAACTGTCAAAAAGTTTTTTTATCGTAGGTTTATAAAGATTGTTCCTTCTTATTATTTATCTCTTATAGTAATGTTGATTATTGGAAATGTTCAATTTAGTTCACTTAAAGAAGGAGCAATTTACATTGTAAAACACCTTCTGTTTGTCAATAGCTTATTTGGTGATACTTTTTTCGATAATAAATGGTGTATTATGGTCTTTATCAGTTGAAATACAGTTCTATATTTTATTTCCATTAATATGTTGGGTATTTAGAAAAAAACCATTCCATGTGTTCATTCTGGGTAACGTTTTTTCAATTGGATACAGGTATTATGTCGAAACATGCAAATATAACCAACTTTCGTTTTTGTTTAATCAATTACCAGGGGTATTGGATTTGTTTTTATCAGGAATGTTAGGAGCATATTTGTTTGTTTTTTTACAACATATGCTGCTAAAAAGCAAAGAACAAAGAACGGAGAAATTAGAACAATGCTCCCGCCCCTATGTAGCTTTTATAATTAGAAATATAAATATAATAATGACAATAATATCTATATCAATGTTTGTAGCATTTGCTTTGATGTTAAGACGGCTTTCGAAGGTATGCTATAATCCAGGAGGAGTACAGCTATGGCAGCTAGAAACCAGGCATTATATTGCATGGATATTCCTCCTTATGGTGATTCCAGCTTGTTTTTCTTACAGACTTTGGCAAAGGATAGTTGCAAATAGAATATTGGTTTTCTTATCAGCTATATCTTATAATTTGTATCTTTGGCACGACTTCTTAATACTTAAATTAAGAGATAAAAGAATATTGAATTCTTTTACTGAAGATCAACACAATGATAAAGTATGGCAGATAAAATACACAATACTTTCATATGTGATTTCAATATTAATAGCTACAATTATTACATATGGATTTGAGCGCCCTTTGCTGAAAGAAACGTGGAGGAACTTCAAGTATTTCAATATAAAAAGAATCGTTAATCTTTCTTTTCTAAACCTTAAAAAGGTTAAAAATCAAGTCTAGAAAATTACTTTTTTGTGCTGGTTGCCTTTTCTTAATTTCTCTTGAAACATCACTTGGATATTTTAGATCAAAATTGACCATCTCGAAGGTTATGAATATCTATTAATCCATGCGGAATACTGTTTTCAATACTATTGTATCCAGCAGGGGATATGACAACAATATCAAAACCAATAGAATTAAAGAATGCTATGATTATATAATCTTCAACACGAAATAATTTATCACTATTATGAAAAATTACTATTTTTGGCACAAAATAAGGGTAGTCAAACATTTGTAGTTGTTTTAATAAATCAATATTAATGTTTAGTATTGTGCAAACGACTAAGTTTTTAAAGTTTTGATCGGTATATCCACTAAAATAGTTTTTTTGTATTATTTCATTTAATTTGTCTAAAATCAAATTTTGAAAGGCTGTTTTTAAGAAAGAATATTGGTATACAGAGGAGATTCTAATTCCTTCAATATTCAATTCTCCATTTTTTCTAAAATAAATCTTCTTATCAACTTCAGTGATAGTTGTTTTGGTAATACAGAATGGTACTTTATCAATAACGGAGATATAACCTTTATTATCATTTGTTTCACTTGTTAATTTTAGAATATCTGACCAGTAATCCTGTTTGTTTTTATGAGTTCCATTAATTTTAGCAAATATATTTGGAATATAGATTGTATTGTTTGATGCTTTAAAGCCATCTCGAAATCTTGCTTGGGTGTTCCATAATACAAATAATTCTTCATATGTTGTTTTTAACGAAACTGATTTTATATTATAATCTTCAAATTGCCATGGTTTAAAGAAGTTAGTATTTTCATTGCTTACAATATCTTCGATACTTTTTTCAGCTTGATATGCTATAGTTTGAACACTAACAACCCTTTCAACTGTTGGGAAAGGTTTTATAGGTTCTTTGTCTTCAAACTCAAGTTTTGCTGAGTATTTATTTTGAGGATCTACTTCCTTAAAACGGGCGTCAGAAAAAGGATTGAAGTATAATATATCAAAACCAATTTTATGTAATAATATCATAAAGAATATTTCATCACGCTTAATGTCTCCGTAAAATATAATTTTTGGATTGGCATTTTGAAAATTATAAGATTTAAACAAGTCTAGGGAATATTTTTCAAACCAGAATAACAACTTGATACAAAAATTTTTAATTATACTTGGGTTCATAGGCTTATTCTGTAAAGAAATAAAAATATCTAAACATGTTTGAAATGCATCTCTAATTAAGGAGTCATGAATATTACTTTTTGTATATTTGATTATTCCTGCACCATAGAAATTTGAACAAATATACTGAGATCTTAAGTTTGTATCCGCTTTGATTTCATTCCATATTTTATTAATACTATCAATTTTAAATTGTGGAACTTGGGTATCTAATCTAGTATCGATTCGGTTATAGAGTGTCTTCGTTGTTTTAATTTGATATTCAAGGTTATAAAGTGAGTTGTAATAGTCGTCTTCGCTAGTTTGCTCTATTCCAATAATTCGATAAAAGTAGACAGGTAAGATTAAGGTATCAATGTTTTTTGAGTAACCCTTTCTTTGTTCTGGTAATAATAGTATATCGTTGTATATATCATTTGATATTATTGGCTTAACTATCAAGTTTTGTATTATTTTCAGAATTACCACTCCAATTGTTATTGCGTTTGTGTATTGTCAGCCTGTGTACTGGTAACATCATTACCCTGTGTATTGTTAATTTTTATATTATTGTTATTACTATTATTATTATTTGAAGAACTCTTACTAGTACTGTTTGATTTATTTGAAGAACTCTTACTAGTACTGCTTGATTCCTTTGGAGGAGTTTTATTAGTACTGATTGATCCAGTATGCTTGTTTTTAGCAGCTTCAGCTTCTTGTGCTAATTGATTTTTTAAATTAATTGCTTTGCAAATAACAGCTGCAGCTTCAGCCCTTGTAATTACTTTAAGTGGTTTAATCATTTTCAATTCACTTCCTTCGATAGGATAACCTGATAATAGTTCATTTGATACCGATAAAGCTACGTAATCCTCAAATACTTTGGTTATATCGTTCCTATCCTGAAAACTACTTAAAACATCAGTTTGATCATTACTATCTGTGATCCATAAAGTTCTTATTAATGCTACCGCACATTCTTCTCTAGTTAAACCATCATTAGGTTTAAAATATTTACCTCCACTTGTATTATACCAGGTCATATAGGTTTTTGATGCCTCAATTTCTTTATATGCCCAATGATCATCGGTTACATCAACAAATGTGGCTGTCTTAGGATTTTGCGTATTTATATTTAAACCAGTAATCAACATTTTTGCAAACTCGGCCCTTGTTACATTATTATCTGGCTTGAAGCTTCCATCTGGATAACCTTTTATAATATTGTTACTTACTAAAGTTGAAATATAATTAAATGCCCAATGACCTTGATTAACATCGGTAAATATTTTCCCGGTTGGTTCAACTGTACCTCCTGGAATATTTGGATTGCCAGGAGTTTCGTTGGTACTTGTGGGATCACCGGGATTACCTGTATCTTCTGTGACGCTTGTAGGATCACTAGGATCTACCTGACTTTGATCGCCTAAGCTTTGACCTTGAGAATTTTGTGCAAAAATAATAGTTCTTGAAGTAAATAAAAACATAAGAATAGTAAACAGCAATATAATATGTATCTTCTTGTAGCTGTGCATAGACGTATCCCCCCCCTAATTATTATACCTAATTATTATACCTAATTATATTATATATCTTTTGAGTATAGATAAAAAAGGGTAATAAAGCAAGAGTAAAGCACGTAATAAAAATTGATTTATGCTATTTATTGTTTACTGGTCAGTAACTATTTAACTAATTAAAAGAAACTATTAAGACCCTATCGTTCCTTTGAAGAGAAGATGATTAGGTCTTAATAATTTCAATCAATGTATTAATTATTTAATTATTTAATTATTAATTATTTAAAGGTACCGTCAATTTCATCTTTGGATTGTTCCTGCATTTATTATAGGCTGAGTATTTCTTTCTCCACATAGCACAACTAATAAATTGCTTACCATGGCTGCTTTACGATCTTCATCTAATTTTACGACACCATTTTCATTTAGCATATTTAATGCCATTTGGACCATGCCAACAGCACCTTCTACAATTTTTTGTCTAGCTGCAATAATAGCTGAGGCTTGCTGCCTTTGAAGCATTGCTGCTGCAATCTCAGGGGCATAGGCTAGATGGCTTAATCTTGCTTCTTCGACTATTACACCTGCTTTCCCAACTCTTTCTTGCAATTCATTTTTTAAAGCTTCAGATACTTCAGTTACACTACCTCTTAGTGATATGCCATTTAAATGCTCAGCTATATCATAAGGGTATAGACCCGCGAGATGTCTTATAGCAGATTCACTCTGAATATTTACATAATCAACATAATTATCAACATCAAATAATGCTTCAACTGTATTAGCAACTTTCCAAACAATTACTGCTGCAATTTCAATAGGATTACCCATTTGATCATTAACTTTTAATTTTTCGCCGTTTAGGTTTCTTGACCTGAGTGAAACTCTCTTTTTTACGTAAAATGGATTTGCCCAATGCCATCCTGATTTCTTAACAGTACCTTTATAACTTCCAAATAATATTAATACTGCAGCTTCATTTGGTTGAAGAGTAAAAAAACCAGATAATGATATTATCCATAATATGAATAATATTGCCGTAATTATTCCAAAAATGCTTGATACTCCAATTGAAAATATTGAAAATATAAGAATAGCTATTGAAACGATAAGCATTTTTCCACCAGAGCAAACTTTTTTTTCAATTTCATTAATCATAATCTTACCTCCTAAAAGTATTTTAGCTACAGCCTAGATGCTTAATTGATCAGTTCTAATTATACCATAATAAATTTTATAAAGATATCCTGCTTGAAAATATGGGTGCATTGTATATAATATTTATTATTGGTATAAATGGTACATGACTAATACTTATTTAGGAGACGAAAGTCACCTCTTTGAGTATATTTAAAGATAATGGAGGAATTAAATAATGGCTAGTGAAAGACAGAAGAAGATACGCAATTTTTGTATTATTGCGCATATTGACCATGGAAAATCAACTCTTGCAGATAGATTACTTGAAAAAACAGGAGCTTTGACAAAACGGGAAATGGAAGACCAAGTCTTAGACAATATGGATATTGAGCGTGAACGTGGAATAACGATTAAAGCTCAAGCAGTTCGTATGGTATATAAAGCTGAAAATAATGAAGAGTATATTTTAAATCTTATTGATACCCCTGGACATGTCGATTTTAATTACGAGGTTTCAAGAAGCATAGCTGCTTGTGATGGTGCAATTTTAGTGGTTGACGCTGCTCAAGGAATAGAGGCCCAGACCATTGCTAATGTATATCTTGCTCTAGAGCATGATCTTGAGGTCTTACCTGTTATAAATAAGATTGATCTACCTAGTGCAAATCCTGAGCATGTAAGAAGCGAGATTGAGGATGTTATCGGTTTAGAAGCAGGTAATGCTCCTCTTATTTCAGCTAAAAACGGAATAGGTATTGATGCTGTATTAAATAGCATAGTAAAAGTTATCCCTTTCCCAGAAGGTGATGAGGATGCACCTCTTCGTGCCCTGATTTTTGATTCTCTTTATGATAATTATAAAGGTGTAATTGTGTATGTTAGAATCAAAGAGGGAAGTGTTAAAGTTGGTGATATGATTAGGATGATGTATACAAAGAAGGAGTTCAATGTTACTGAGGTAGGATACTTTAGACCTGGAAGTTTGTCTCCATGTAGCGAGCTCAAGTCTGGAGATGTCGGGTATATAGCAGCAAGCATTAAGAATGTTAAAGATACTAGGGTAGGGGATACAGTTACATCTGCAACGAATCCAGCGAGCGAACCGCTTCCAGGATATAAGAAGGTGCAGCAGATGGTTTTTAGTGGAATTTATCCCATAGATGGATCAAAGTACGGAGATCTTCGCGATGCTTTAGAAAAACTGCAATTGAATGATGCGTCATTAAGCTTTGAGCCTGAATCTTCTATTGCCTTAGGTTTTGGCTTTAGATGCGGATTCTTAGGACTACTTCATATGGAAATTATTCAAGAACGACTGGAAAGAGAGTATGATTTTGATATTATCACTACGGCTCCAAGTGTTATCTACAGGGCACTAAAACAGATGGTGAGGTTTTAACAATTGATAACCCTACGAATATGCCACCTACCACAGTTATTGAAATAATGGAAGAACCGATAGTAGCAGCAACGATTATGACACCTACTGAGTATGTTGGAAATATCATGGAATTATCGCAAGAGCGTCGTGGATTCTATAAGGATATGAAGTATATTGATGAGGGACGGGTTATATTTTGATGAAATCCCACTAAATGAAATTATTTATGACTTTTTTGATGCCCTAAAATCTCGACAAAAGGATATGCATCACTTGATTATGAGCTTATAGGGTATAAGAAATCAGATCTTGTGAAGCTTGACATCTTTTTAAATGGAGAAATTGTTGATGCTTTGTCATTTATTGTTCATAAAGACAAGAGCTGCAACAAGAGGAAGAAGGATCGCCGAAAAGTTAAAGGACACATATTCCAAAGCAGCAGTTTGAGGTACCAATCCAGGCATGTATTGGCGGAAAAATAATTGCAAGAGAAACCGTAAAGGCGTATAGAAAAGACGTCTTAGCAAAATGTTATGGTGGAGATATAACAAGAAAGAAAAAGCTTCTAGAAAAACAAAAAGAGGGCAAAAAACGTATGCGCCAAGTAGGTTCGGTAGAAGTACCGCAAGAAGCATTTATGAGTGTGCTTAAATTGGACAGTTGATTTGGGAATAGGGGGACGGGTTCTTTGTCCCTCTTCCTTGCCGTATCAGGAGGTGATAAATTTGGAAAGAGAAATTGGAATTTATATTCACATTCCATTTTGCAAAGCAAAGTGTCTTTATTGTGATTTTAATTCATATGCTGGTTATGAGGACAAATTTTTTGCCTACTTTAAAGCTTTAAAAAAAGAGATTGAATCATATTTTGATCATTTTTTAAAGGAAAAGATAGTTAGTTCTATTTTTATTGGTGGAGGAACGCCATCATATGTTGATAGTAAATATATTGCGGATGTCCTCAATTTTATTAGGGATAATGTCAAAATTCAGGAAGAAGCCGAAATAACTATTGAGACAAATCCTGGAACACTTG
>CAVYEU010000027.1:0-21841 GCA_963767415.1 uncultured Eubacteriales bacterium | reverse complement strand
ACAGGATTATATGCATTTTGAGCTATATAGTTTTTCGCTTGTTCCGATACATTAAGCGCTATACGTCTATCATCAAGCCTTACTTGAATGTCCATTAAAGCTAAGTCAATTATCTTTATGATTTCTGCTTTTCTTAAAGGCTTGAAAAGTACAACCTCATCCACACGGTTCAAAAACTCAGGCTTGAAATGCTGATTAAGCTCTCCCATAACAAATTCTATTGCATTTTCGTTAATTTCACCATTTTCTCCGATACGGCTTAAAAGATACTGGCTTCCGATGTTCGAGGTCATAATAACAACAGTATTCTTAAAATCAACCGTTCTTCCCTGGCTGTCTGTAAGCCTACCATCGTCTAATAACTGCAAAAGTATGTTGAATACTTCTGGATGTGCTTTTTCAATCTCATCAAATAGAATTACACAGTAGGGCTTTCTTCTTACAGCTTCGGTAAGCTGCCCGCCTTCCTCATATCCTACATAACCAGGAGGTGCTCCAATGAGTCTTGCTATATTGTGTTTTTCCATATACTCTGACATATCAATGCGCACAATGTTTTCATCACTGTCAAACAGAGCTTGAGACAAAGCTTTTGCCAGCTCGGTTTTACCAACACCTGTTGGACCGAGAAATATGAATGAGCCAATGGGCTTTCTTGGATCTTTTAAACCCGACCTTGCACGGATTACCGCATTGCTTACCGCTGTTACTGCCTCATCCTGTCCTATTACGCGTTTGTGCAATAATTCTTCAAGATTTATAAGCTTATCCCTTTCATTTTCCACAAGCCTTGTTATAGGTATTCCTGTCCATCGGGAAACGATTTCAGCGATTTCCTCTTCAGTAACCTCTTCCTTTAAAAGTAAACTCGAATTTGATTTTTTACGTTGTTTTTCCTCATAAAGGCTTCTTTGTAATTCAGGTAACTTTCCATGTTTTAAGACAGCTAGCTTTTCAAGGTCATAAGATCTTTCAGCTTCTTCTATCCACCTTTTAACTTCCTCAATCTGCTCTTTTAATTCCTTCTCTCTTTTGATGTTGGCTTTTTCCAGCTCCCATTGGGCTTTCATACGATCAGACTTATCCCTGAGGACTGATATTTCCTTTTCTAGGGTTGAAAGTTTTTCATTAGAGATCGCATCATCCTCTTTTTAAGAGCCTGATGCTCAATTTCTAGCTGCATTATGTGCCTTTGGTTTTCGTCTAGTTCGGTGGGCATACTATCAATTTCAGTCCTGATCATGGCTGCAGCTTCATCCATTAGGTCAATGGCTTTGTCAGGAAGAAAGCGATCGCTTATATACCTATTGGATAATACACTGCATGCGATTATAGCACTGTCTGTGATTCTTACTCCATGATGGATTTCAAAACGCTCCTTCAGCCCTCTCAGTATAGAAATGGTATCCTCCACCGTTGGCTGATCTACTAGAATGGGCTGAAATCTTCTCTCAAGAGCCGCATCCTTTTCAATATACTTTCTGTACTCATCAAGCGTGGTCGCACCTATGCAGTGAAGTTCTCCCCTGGCAAGCATAGGCTTTAATATGTTACCAGCATCCATGGCGCCTTCCGCTTTTCCTGCTCCAACAATATTGTGAAGCTCATCTATAAAAAGAATGATTTTTCCGTTTGATTTGCTGACATCATTTAGTAGAGCATTGAGCCTTTCCTCAAATTCTCCCCTATATTTTGCACCAGCAATCAAAGCACCCAGGTCAAGAGCAAAAATAGTCTTATCCTTCAACTCCTGGGACATCACCTTTAAGTATCCTTTGTGCAAGTCCCTCAACTACAGCAGTCTTTCCAACACCAGGCTCTCCAATAAGTACTGGATTATTCTTTGTTCTTCTAGATAATATCCTTATAGCCCTCCTGATTTCAGCATCTCTGCCAATAACCGGATCAAGCTTGCCTCTTTTTGCAAGTTCTACTAAATCACGCCCAAATCTTTTTAGTGCATGGAGGTTTCTTCAGGGTTTTTTGATGTAATTCTCTGATTGCTCCGAACTTTACTAAGAGCGGTCATAAAATTTTCTAACAGTTATTCCGAAACGTCTAAATATGGTCTGTGATGGAGTGTTCTTTTCCTTCAGTAGGGCCATATAAATATGTTCTACACTTGTATATTCATCCTTAAACCTCTTTGCCTCCTCCTCAGCATGAATAAGGATTTCGTTAAAACGTCTTGTTGCATACATATTTGCATTTTCGTATCCACTTACTTTTGGAAGCTTCTCAAGCTCTGTTTCAATGTCCTTATAATATAACTGTATGTCCTGACCCATATAACTAATGAGTTTTGGAATAAGTCCATCCTCCTGGGTTGCTAGTGCAAGGTGGATGTGCTCCCCATCCACCTGCTGGTGATTCATCTTTACTGCTATGTCCTGTGCTGCCGAAAACGCAGCCTGAGCTTTCTCTGTAAATTTGTCTATATTCATTGTTTTATTCCCTCCTTCTATGTAGTTTTGACTCCAGATGCTCCCTTAAGCTTTTCATAAAGACCTTTCATATCATTAGTCAAGTAGATGGGGTTTACAATTCGAACCTTTAGGTACAAATCACCCCTTTTGCCTGTTCTGTCTACATATCCTTTACCCGAAACACGTATTTTGTTGTCTGCTTGTATTCCTGCCGGAATCTTAACCAAAATTTTACTATCTATGGCATCAACTGTTATCTTGCCCCCCAAAGCTCTATCACGGCATTATGTTCACTGTCATTATCAAATCGTTCCACTCGAGCTTAAATCGTTCACTGGGCTTTATCTTGATGGTAAGGAACAAATCTCCGTTTTTCCCACCATTAAAACCAGCATTCCCTCGCCCTTTAAGCCTGACTCTTTCCCCGTCTTTAACACCTTTAGGAATTTTAAAAGACAAGCTTTTTGTCCCATCCTGTCTCCTGATAGAAATCCTTTTATCCACTCCCTGAAAGCCTTCCTCTGGAATAATCTCAAGTTCAGCTTCAACATCATCTCCGTTATATGAGGACTTTCTGTTCTTTTTGTTTATCCCTGAAAAATTACTTTCTCCAAAAAACATATTAAAGAAGTCGCTGTGATCTATTCCTCTATCTGTTTTGAAGTCATATTTCACATTATTTCCGAACCCGTATTGCGATGGGTCAAAATCATATCCATCCTTAAAATTAAATTTATTTTCAGAGTCGTCGTACGCTTTCTTTTCTCTGGCTCGCTCAAGACTTCATATGCCTCATTGATATCCTTGAACATCTCCTCTGATTGCTTGTTTTCTGGGTTGACATCAGGGTGATATTTTTTTGCAAGCTTCCTGTAAGCTTTTTTTATTTCCTCCTGAGAAGCATTTTTATCAAGACCAAGAATTTTGTAATAATCTTTGTACTGCATAAGACACACCTCCTTCCTTTATTCTATATACTATTTTCATCTCTAATGTCGCATGTCCACGATTCGTGTAAAAAAACTAGCTTCCAAGTATATTGAGTCTTGTGTAGCAATAGGACAAAAATTCCGTTAAACATCCTGATTTATATCATAAACCTGGAAATTCCCTAAAAAGTAGCACAAAAATCAGAATTCATTCCACTTCCTAGTATAATAAAATTATAGAGTACTGTAAAGAAGATTTGATGATGGTATAGAGTTACTATAAAGAAGATTTGATAATGGTATAGAGTATACTATAAAGAAGATTTGATAATGGTATAATAACAGCCAACCTTATTCAGTTTTAATGGGTGGAATACTACTTCCATTTTTTTGATTTCACAAAAATACTTACGTTTCATAATTGTTGATGACTTGATCTTTTCTTTGTAATTTGACCATGAATTTATTGATAAAAATTGACCATTTATCAATTATGAATTTGTTGGTTATGATCAATCATTTCTTCAAAAAATGATGAGAAATGAACTTTATTGTGATCTTTGTATTAACATTATTTTATTCATAATCCATTTTAGTGAGAGTGCTACCAGGATATAAATCGGAAAATCATAAATGTTTTTCCAATTATGTAGTTGGAAAATGTTAAGCTGTATTGCTATAGGTTCTGCAACAAATACATAAAGAGCAGACAAAATTACAGAGGCTATAATAAATGATTTCCAATTAACAAAATATTGATATAATAGCATATAAGTTATTGGAATTAAGCAAAAATCTGTTACTGTTAATGGAGAGATTAAAGGATCTAAATCATTTGGATACCCCCATAAAACATTTTCGCAACCAATAATATCTATAAACGATGCTAAAAATGCTACCATAAAACCAAATGTGACTATTTCATTAAGTTTGGTTTTGTCTACACGCTTCCACCATATAAACCATAATGAAATAAATAAAATTAGCATTAACCACCATGCTAGTGAAAATAAGTTTTTATTTAACCAATATGCTGAATACTTATGATGTAATTCGCTTCGAATTTGTAATATTTCTTTCCATTGTTGACTGTCACTTTGTGAAATAAGCGAGTCTTTTATAAACATGATACACCTCTTTTTAATATTAATTTCATTTTCAAATTAATATTTTATCCAATGGTAACTATTGTATTCATTTGGGTTGAGCAGAGATAAGTTCAATATAAAAATGAATTATTGCAAGGCGATAATCAAGTTAATTTTAAAGAATTTATAGAGGAAAGAATGGGATGATATTCCATTCAAGGATTGCTCAGATATATGCAATACTCCATTCTCCTACATCCGAACCATTTATAGCCACTGTTCCTGAACACCTTAAATCATCAGCCTGATCTCTATCAACTACGCCTTGAAGCACTTAGATTCGATAACATTCGGTCTTCTTTCGATCGATACATGGTCCTTTTCAATTTCATACCCAGAAGCTCCTTGTACTAGATCCCATTGTATTGAAATATTAGGCTCATTTATTGAGCTGTAACATTCGTTGGGCTTTGTAGTGAACTTGCCTGATATGTTTAAGGCGCCATAAGCATCTAAAATAGCACTCGTACTTACCTTGTTTTTTAATGAATAATTTTCTGAAACCACCCTTTTTGATTCTCGTTTTCACTTCATTTATAGGTATTCCTCGGAGATTGGCTGATATGTAGTGCTGCAACGCCAGTCACAAAGGTTTTGCCATCGAAGTTACCCGCTCAAATATGCGTATCTATTTGATGGAAATATGCTAATAACATTATAACCTGGAGCTGCGATATCAACTGTACTTCCATAATTAGAAAAGTATGCGAGTTGTCCTTCGTTTTTAACAGCTGCGACACTTATCGTATTTGGTAAATTGAAACTAGCCGGATAAAAGGATTATTACTCATATCATAACTATTATTACCTGCTGCACACACAAATAATATTCCAGACTCAAGCATGATCTGCTTTACTATCTCACTATTACTAGGTCCTCCCCAGCTACAATTTATAATTTTTACTCCCTTCGCTTTAGCATAAGCAATAGCTCTAATTACATCACTATAATTCCCTGAACCATCAGGACCTAAGAATTTTAGAGGTAGTATTTTTATATTAGGTGCAATTCCTGCAATACCAATAGAATTTGACGAAGCTGCAATAATTCCGGCAACATGAGTCCCGTGAATATCCGCTACATTTGAGTCAAAGACAGTATTGTCATTATTATAAAAGTTCCATCCATTGAGATCATTTTTATATCCGATATTAGCATCGTCGCTTGGATTTATATAGATACTACCTTGCAGATCCGTATGGTAAATATCAATTCCCGTATCAAGAACTCCAACAATTAAAGTTTGGACTTCCAGTTGTCAATTTCCATGCACGCAAGACATCAATATCAATACCAAATTTGCCAGTGTCTCTAACAACTTGCTGTCCATTATTTAATAACCCCCACTGTAGGTTGAACAACGGATCTTCTGGTAAAGATATAGCGTATACCTTTTTATTTTCTTCAACAGAAGAAACATTTGATAATTTGGCTAACTTTTCTATTGCTTCGTTTATATTCTGATTTTCTCCAAGTTCGATAACTTCAGCATTAACGCCCACTAAAGGCTTGATTGATTTTACATTAATATCATTAATATCCAAAGCACTTTGCTCAGAAACAGCTTCACTTGATGAGCCATTAAACTTAACAATAATTTCTTTTTTAGTATTTGACTGATCAGTCGAAATCTTAGGGGTGCTATCACTACCGTTTAGGGCAAATATATCAATATTTGCCAAACAAGTAGTTAGTATAAAACCGGAATAATTAAATAGACAAACATTGAATGTTTTAATTTAATCATAATTAATGACCCTCTTTTTGATTTTTTAAGTTGATTTCTTATCATTAGGTGGAGTTTTTAGCTCCTTAAAGTGAGTAATAAGCTTTGGTTTTTCTTGGATTTTTTTAAAGCACGTTAGTGTTTGTCATAGAAGAAGTTTATTTAATTGTTTATCGTCATATCTTTATTATATCATTTCTTACAAATCGACTCAATAAGTTTATATAAAAATTACGGTGCCATTATATTCTAACTTTACTATTTAGACTTCGTAAGAGTAACATTCCAATAGTAACAACCTAAATGAATAAATTTGTTAAACTCTGCTTAAACTATTCAATGAGCAGGGCTCATTGAATAATAATGCCCCTCTAAATACCTTAGGAGTTGACATATGAAAAATAATAAATATATGGTACAAGAAAAAGGAAGAATATCTGTTTCGCAAGCTACTTTACTCCTCATTGTCAGTGTCATTGCTTCATGTGATGTTTTTGTACCATCATTTATATCCCAAGTTTGTGAAAAAGACTGCTGGATTGCAGTTATTATTGGAACAATTTCTGCAGTGATAATGTCAACAATTTTCATAAATCTTGGGCTTAGATATCCTAATAAAACAATTATTCAATTTTCATGTGATATACTTGGCAATATATTTGGAAAAGTCCTAGGATTTTTATATATTTACTATTTTATAGGTATTTCATACAGAGTAGTTCGGGAACTTAGCGAAATATTTGTTATTTCTTTTAATCCAGAATCAAAAATAATAACATACGCAACTTTATTAATCATTTTAGCAGCATATTCACTCTCTAAAGGCTTAGAAGTAATTGCCAGACTGAATGAATTTTTTGTCCCAATAGGGATATTTATACTAATATTCATTGGAGTAATCAATATTAAAAATATGGATCTGACAAACTTTTTGCCAATCTTTTATAATGGAATCAAGCCACCTCTTAAAGGAAGTTTTATTATACAAGGATGGCTGCTTGAAACCTTTGTAGTTTTACAGTTAACACCCTTTATTAAAGAAAAAGAAAAATTAAAAAAGAATGTATACATTTCAATCTTAATACTTGGTATAATTTTATTATTCGTGTTCTCGCCTATGCTGTATTTGGTCCACTTACAAGCAGGATGCTGTTTTCTGGACTTGAGTTCGTAAGAATCGGAAGTATTGGTACAAGTATTACAAATTTTGACATTGTAATATTAGTAATCTGGGTTGCAGGTATCTTTATTAAGATTTCTTTACACTATTATGTTTCAGTAAAAGGTATTTCAGAGTATTTCAATTTTGAATCCTATAAGAATATGATTATTCCTGTAGGCATAGTAATAATCATATTTTCTCTAACCTACTCAAATAATGAATTAGTTAAATTGCTATTTGATCTAAAGTATATATTTCCAGTATACCAAATGCTTATGACGTTTATCATTCCGTCCATTTTACTTATTACTTCAATAGCAAGAAGACAGAAGGGGCAAGGGGAAGGAGCGACTTTAGGGACAAGGGGACAGGTTCCTTGTCCCTAAAGGAGAGGGACAAGGAACCTGTCCCCTTGTCCCTTTAAAGGTAATTGTATAGTTTACATACATAAGATAAATATTTGCGAACGTTTATGTGTGTTTTATACAAAATATGCTTAATTCCAGGAAACCCTGTAGCTGCTATAAACAAGTCTAACTCTTTATTAGACAAATTATTATATGCTAATCTTAATTCATAATTTTGTAATCTAGATTTTACGATTGGTCTTAGCAATTTTTCATAATCTGATCCCGTACATATCGAGTAAGCAGCTAATATTCCCATTTCCATTGCTTCAAATAAGCCAAACCCTAAAAACGGTTCGATTGCTCCACCACTTATTCCTACAAAATAAATATTATCCACTATATGTGGATAAACAAAACCTGCCCTATGTTCATAAACATACTTTTGTATAATATTATATTTAATATTTTCATAGTATAAAAAAAACTTCCAATATTCATGAATGTCTTTTTCACTAATATCATCAACAACTAAAACTAAACTCGCTCTATTCTTATCAAAGGGAGCAAGATAAGCATAACCATTTTTGCAGTATTTTTTATTAACCCAAATAGTTACATTTTTATTATCAAAATCACCTAAGACTGTAGCTCCCTTGATTATAGTCCTAAAAAATGTGCGCCAACATCCAAGTTCTATTGTATAGTATGGGTTTCCAGTCGCAATAATAACATAGTCATATTTTTTTGATAATACCCTGTAATCTGCCGTTTCGTTAAACTTAATTTCTGTATTTTTTAATTTGGAATACAGTTGATGATAAATAGACATTTCAGTCTTAGAAAGTTCAAAGAGTACTCCATGGTTACCTGTTATATTGGTTATAATACTTGATGATATATTAGTAATATTATTTACCTCACCTAAAGGCACTAAGCTTAATCCATAATTTTTTTTTAAATACCCAAATACATCCATAACTGGTCTGTTAGTAATATTTAAGCATGTTCCAATATGATTAAATGGTGAACCAATATAACTTTTTCTTTCATAAATAACCGGTGAAACTCCATATTTTTCAAGCTCAAATGCACAAGAAAGCCCTGAGATTCCTGCACCAATTATAGCAACTTTTATACTTTCACCTTCTTTCTAGGTATGCAACTAATTTGAACCAAATAAATACTAATACTCCGATATTTAATACTTATGCTTTGTTGGAAATATCTTTGAAATAATACTAGGTTTTGCAAGCATTCGTTCTAGTGATTGCTGTAATTGTGTAACAGCACGCATTTCATCATCACGTATCCCTATAAACAGCTGTCTTGCCTCAGGGTTCATTATGATTATTGCGCAAGTGTTATAAAAACGCTGGCTTGTTGTCCTAAATTCTAATAAATCTTGTAACATATCCTTTTCATTCATCGTGGGTTCCCATATAAATTTAATTTGATAATTTTGTCTTTTAATAAGCTAATATGTTCCTTTGCATTCATTTTGAACTCACTTAAAAGATTTTTTAATTCTTTATCTTTCACAGTTTTTATGAATTCTTGGTATTTTTTTATTGCAAGTTCTTCTCTGTCGATTGCCTCAGTAAAAGAAATAAATAATTTATAATAATCATTGTCCATAACAAAAACCTCCAAATACAATTATTTATATTTTAACTTTTTTCTGCAAATAATATTCATGTTCAAAAATTTTAATAGTCATTAAGAGGCAAATGATATGAATGTTGCAATTGTAGGTGCAGGTCTTTCTGGATTAGCTTGTGCATATGGATTAAATATGTTTGGGATTAAAGCAACTATTTTTGAAAAATCAGACCAAATCTGTCAAGATTTTGATGTCACGACGTTAGTTTTAAAACAATTTTATAACAGCTATTGGTCTAATCCATTTAAATACCTCAAAAAAAAATATAAATTGGATCTATATCCTATATCAGAAATAAACAGAATTATAATAAATGGTCCTCAAAAAAAATTAGAATCATCAGGTAATTTAGGATTCTCCTGTCAAAAAGGCGCAGCGCCTGATTCAATTGAAAATCAAATATTTAACAAATTAACAAATTACGAAATTTACTTTTCAACTTTGATTGAAGACCTAGATGGATTATCTAACAAATTCGACCATGTAGTTGTTGCTACTGGAGATAACAAATTTGCTAAGCTATATACTTCATGGGTAAACGTACTTAACTCCTACACCCGAATTGCAAATTTAAACGGAGATTTTGATATAAAAGAAGTACAGGTTTGGTTCAATACTGAATACTCAAAAAAGGGTTTTGGATATTTGATTCCCAATAGTCATAAAAAAGCTTATTTGAGTTTAAGTGTTGATAATATTTCATATCCTGAGTTAGATCACTATTGGAATAAATTCTTAAGCATTTTAAATCTATCTTTTACAAGAGGGATTACTGAAACAAAGGATATTGAATATAATTTAGGATCTTTATCAAAACATTATATTGATAATATTTATTTTATAGGAAACTCTGCAGGTGCTATAGACTGTTTTTTAGGATTTGGAAATATTAATGCAATAGAAACGGGGATACTTGCAGCCCATGCAATAGCCCTAAATAAAAATTATGATGAGCTAATTGTACCAATAACCAAAAATATTGAAAAAATTAATGTTTTTAGAAAATCATTAGAATATTTTGATAACTCAACATTCGATATTTTAATAACACTCCTTGGGACACCAGGAATTAAACAGTTAGTTTATAAAAACCCATTTTTTCGGGCAAAACACCTGGGAGGCATCGCAAAACTATATAATAAACTCAAACACTAATCTATAATGTATTTTGCAATTGGTGAGAATATATATGTAAATAATTCTGAAAAACCAGGTATTTGCCAGTTAAATACATTGTTATAATAATCAAATAATCCTATTAAAAAAATTGATAACGATACCACAAGTTCTTTTATGTGCTTCTTTTTTATTAACACAATGGTCTGATAAAAAACTCCAAACACTACTAATAAAGTTATAAATATTATAATAATATTCCCCTCCTGCCTTATTTTCTTCTTTCTCTTTTAAAGCCCGTTAAATAATTCGCCATATCTTAAAATTGTTACATCTACGTCAACTGAAACCGGAATATTTGGAAACACTTCATCCCATCTGGATTCTATAGACTTCCAGACTTTTGGGTGCGATATTTGGATCTTTCTCCCAAAACCAAATATATCAGCATTTAAGACCTTTTGGCATTTACTAATTGATTGATTCATTAAATCTTTTATCTTAATGCTAATAGCATATTCCATAGAATCTCTTATATGCTTATCTCTCAAATCATAAGCTTTTGAACATTGAACTATATTAGCATTTACTATGGTTTTAATTGTTATACTAGGATTATTATTAAATACTTTTGTATCAATCTTACTCTTAAAGTTTGATGCACTAAAGGATACAATACCTTTCCCCTGTTCTACTTCTAAATCTATTGTATCCCGTTTTTCCTTCTTTGTTAGATATACAAACCCTTGAGTTTCTGAAACATCGAGAAATCCTACAAATTTCTCATTTTTTAAAACAGCACAGCCCTCTATTCTTGCAATTTTGCTTTCCTTATTTGAAGGATTAAAGGTTTTTATTTGTTGAACATTGGTTGAAAAATTTCTTATATTAGAAGGCTGATCTAAAACTACACCTGTAACAAAAGTAGCACCCTTTTGAGCTAAAGCTATACACATATCCTTTAGATCAGCTACATAATATCTTGATGAATCCTTATCATTATTTATCGTACTAATTAATTCTGTAAACAAAGATGAATCAATCTGTGAAGGAATTTGTAATAAATCTTGAGCTGTTTTGTCTTTAGAAACTAAGATTTTCGAAGAGTATCTAAAATATCTTAACCTGGCTAAAGTGCCTGCAATGATAGAAACGTCAGCATTTAATAAGCCAGAACCAAAAACAATAAGATCTGTATGTGACCACAGGGCATATTTGGGATGTATACTTTTAAAATCTTCTATAGCTTCAACTATTGAATCCCCTATAGATGTATATAAAAAAGTATCTGATTTATTAGATTCATTTTTTGAGCTTCCTTGTACAGGAATAATTGATGAAACAGTTAATTTTATTTTTTTATCCGGTGTCATGTCGATCCCAATCATATTTACTATTCCAATATCATTTAGTTCTTTTTTACCAAAACAGCCGACTTGAAATAGGCATATCATTACAAGAAATAATAATAAATATCTTCTGAATTTAGTAAGCTTCATACTTTTACTCCTGTTAATTATCATTTGGTCCTTTAGGCTTAAGATCATCATCCATTCTTTTTAGATTATTGTCTTGAAAAAGTGATATTCTTTTTACTCTACTCCAGAATGGTAACTGAATATTAAGTAATTTCCAATCATTTAGTGACATTGGAGCAATCGGTGCTAAGTATTGTACCTTAAAGGAGCTCAATGAAGTCATGTGAATAACTAAAAATATTACTCCAAGAATAACTCCAAACATCCCTAAAATACCACCTAAAATCATTATTGGAAACCTAAGAAATCTAATAGATCTTGCCAAATTATATTTTGGAACAGTAAATGAAGATATTCCTGTTACAGCAATAACAATCAACATCATAGGGGATACTATCCCTGCTTCAATAGCTGTCTGACCAATTACCAATGCACCTACTAAGTTTATAGTTTGACCAATAGCTTTTGGAGTTCTAATGGATGCTTCTCTTAATATTTCAAATGTTATTTCCATTAATAATGCCTCAAAAAAAACCGGAAATGGCATTTCTGCACGTACGGAAGCAAGCTTAATAAGAAGTGTCGTCGGTACCATTTCTGGGTTAAAGTTACTAATAGCTATATATACAGCTGGTCCGAGCAATGCAATGATAAATGCAACATACCTTAAAAATACAATACAATTTGCATAAGCAGCATTAATAAAATAATCTTCTACTGAGAGCAAAAAATTCGAAAACACTGATGGAACTATAAGAACTATAGGTGTTCCATCAGTAAATATTGCAAAACGTCCTTCTGATAATGCATGCATAACCGCATCTGGCCTTTCTGTCGCTTCGGCTGTTGGGAAAGGGCTTAATGGGTTGTCAGCAATTAGCGTTTCAATATTTTCACTCTCTAATAATACATCTATATCTATCCGTTCAAGCCTATGTTTAATCTCTTCAAGTACTTTCTCTTCTCCTATTCCTTCTATATATGCAACAACTACTTTTGTTTTACTAAGCCTCCCTATAGTAAACTCTTGGGTTTTAAAATTACTGCACTTTATTCTCCCCCTTAGAATCCCAAGATTTGTTGTTATATTTTCATTAAATGCATCAAAAGCTCCCCTAATATTTAACTCATTCATAGGAGTACCAATTGATCTTTGCTTAAAGTCTTTTACCACCACAGAAATTGCTACTTTAGTATTCTCAAAAAAAAGGACACTGCTTCCATTTAATACTTCATTTACTACATTTTTGATTTGAAATACTTCTTTTACCCCTGGAGTCCAAATTGATCTATCTTTTAAGACAGCCTCAATATTTTGGGTATTCAAAGGTTCAAGCTTGTCTAAAAATTCAAACAAAGGTCTTAGAACAGAATAATTTATCTCATCTTTCTTTACGATTCCTTCAATATAACAAATATTACACTTTATTTTATGTTCACTTATCGTGAATTCGCGAGATATATAATCAGTACAGTTTGCAAAAAGGTTCTTCATATAGGTGACATTTTCACTCAAATCCAATGATATTTCTAAATCATCAGAAACTTCATAATTTGATTCATTGAGAGCATCTACATCAGTTGCCTGTTTATTCGAATCCGAATTCTTAGCATCATCGTGAGCCGATTTGCCATCCCTCTTTTTTTTCATTAACTCCCAGATTTTTAACGGTGCTTTCATTATTCTTAATTTTCGAGACATAAAAACTTCCTCTAGCATAAATTTACTTTAAGTTTAACCAAGAAGCAAAAAAATATACCAGGATAATTTCACATTAAATAGTTGGGGGAGTAATTAGCCAATTCTTCTTTTGGTGTAATTTTAACATAGAATCAAACCCTTTATAATTATCGATAAGAATCTCCCAAATCAAGATCCTTACGTCTTCCCTTGTAGCATCTGTTAGTGACTTCATATCAAGGCTTAATCCTAATTTATATATTTCTATTAAAGAATTAGCAATTTCATCATCTTGAATAAACGTATTAGGTTCCATGCTTTTTCCAATAACATCTAAGTTTTTCCTTTGGGGGACAGAAGGTACTTCTAATCCTTCTGAGTGCAAAAAACCTTGAATTTTTTCTATAGGAGATATTATGAGGCTCTCAACACCAAACTCTAATTGAGCTTTTAAATCATTATCCTTTACTTGAGCTAGGAAAAATTCTATCTGAGTTAACCCAACTATTTTAAACTTTGCGATATTCCATAAGGCAAGTGCATCTCCCCAATGTAGTTTTTCTTTTGGTTTTACTAATTTTGCTGAAATAATCTCTGCTATACCCATTTTATATCCTCGTATTTTTAATAGTATATATTTAGTCTTATCAAATGAAATAAAATTATACTTAAAAAATTCATAAAAAATGTATTAACTTGAAATAATAAATATACTTGCCTAGGTAATAATTTTATATTGAGGCAAGTATTAACATGTACTGACGGTCACAAAAATGTGATTTTGTGACCTAGTACAGTATATATAAAAAACTACGCATAATAATGAGGTTAAATATGAATGATATGTCTGAAACGTCTAAAAAAATATTTGCTATGGTAAAGGAACTATCCGATAAAGCATTAAGTGACTGGTTCCAAAATTCATTATTCACTTGGCGATGGTGGTTTGAAGTAATATTTTCAATTGTTATTTGGGGCTTATGGATATATTTTAGAGATAAAAAAAGTACGAGTAGATTGTTAGCGGTTAGCTTCTTTGCAATGATTTTCGCATATATCACAGATACTATTGGTATATCTTTTAATCTATGGTTTTTTGAATATAGGGTAGTCCCAGTTATTCAAATATTTATACCTTGGGATTTTTCTCTAATTCCAGTATCTATTATGTTTTTATTACAGATCAAGCCAAATAAATACGTAGCTATTAAAACATTATTTTTCGCAACATTTTCAGCATATATTGCAGAACCATTTTTTCATTGGATAAAATTCTTTCATTTAACTAATTGGAGATACACATATTCTTTCATTCTATATATTATATTATTTTTAATTTGCAGTTTTCTTATTAAAAGGAAAAGCTTTGATCCATTATAATACTAACGTGGAAAGAGAAAAAGTCTATGAGATCATATCTAGGTATTTTGGGAAGTTTTTTACTACCTTGGACAATAGGAATAATATTTTTTTTAAAAGATAAAAAAATCTTTGCAACTATTGTTCCTTTTGCAACAATGTTAGCTTATATATTAAACACAATAGGAATTGATTTTGGATTTTTTTATCCATTATCTGCTGAATATTTTAAACCACATATGTTAGCAATTTTAGCAAACACTGGACTACTTCCAGTTTTGTCAAGTATATTTATATACACAATTGTTCATACAAAAATTAAACCTATTATTTCAAACATTATTATTACAGTTATAGCCACTTCGATTGACTTTATCTTTATAGCTTTCAAACTTCTTGAATATGAAAAAGGTTGGAATTATATGTGTTCAATGATAGCGTATTTTATATCTTTTAGTATTATATACTTTTACTATTTATGGCTTAAAAAACTGATTATATTATAGGAACATTTATTTAACTGTTTCTAACTTGCTTTAGCATGATCAGGTGTCTAAATCATTTATCCATACAGTATCACTTGCATCGCTTGGCATTCTCCAGTCTCCGCGTGGTGAAAGGCTTATTGTACCTACCTTTGGTCCATCTGGGAGGCAGGATCTTTTGTATTGTTGACTGAAAAATCTTGTTAGAAAAATTTTAAGACATTTCTTAATTTCGGCTTCGGAGTATTTTTCTTTAAAAGCTACCTTAGCTAGGAAGAGAATTTTTTTTGGAGGAGCTCCATATCTTATCATGTGAAATAGAAAAAAGTCATGTAGCTCATAGGGACCGATTATTTCCTCGGTTTTTTGAAGGAGGCTTCCGTCTTTAGCTGGTGGTAGTAATTCTGGGCTTATTGGAGTATTCAATATGTCTTGTAATATCATAGATGTCTCTTTGCTACTGACATTTTTTGCTATCCACTCTATTAGAAACCTTACAAGCGTTTTAGGGACGCCGCTGTTTACTGAATACATTGAAATATGATCCCCATTATAAGTACACCATCCGAGTGCAAGCTCAGATAGATCACTTGTACCAATTACTAGGCCGTTTTCCATATTTGCAATATCCATAAGAATTTGAGTGCGTTCTCTCGCTTGCACGTTCTCATATGTTATATCCTTTTTATTAGAATCATAGCCAATGCTTTTAAAGTGCGCAAGACACGCTTCTTTTATGCTGATTTCACGCATGGTTGCACCAACTGCCTGAATTAACTTGCATGCATTTTGATGTGTGGCATCAGTTGTGCCAAATCCAGGAAGAGTTATAGCAATTATGTTTTTAGTTGAAATACCTAATAATTTAAAAGTTTGAATTGCTACAAGTAAGGCTAGTGTTGAATCTACACCACCAGATATTCCAATAATTACTTTATTAATATTCGTGTGTAGTAACCTTTTTCGTAATCCTGTTGTCTGAATAGAAAAGATTTCTTCGCACCTTTCATTTAAATCTTTTTCAATTGAAGGTACAAAAGGGTTTGGATCAATATATCTATGGAAGCTATGAAGGTTTAATTGAGTTATACAAAAAAGAACTTTACGAAATGTCTTCACTGAGGCAGCCTCCATAAAACTTGTGTTTTGGCTTCTGTTGTTTATTATCCTGTCTACATCAATTTCATTTATTATTAATTGGCTGTTTTCTTGAAATCTTTTTGTTTCAGCTAGTATAACACCAATGTCGCATATTATTGAATGTCCTCCAAAAACCATATCTGTTGTAGATTCATGAATGCCAGATGATGTATAGACATACCCTGCTATACATTTTGCAGCCTGTTGACTTACCATTTGTCTTCTATATGTATATTTGCCAATTATTTCATTGCTTGCAGATAAATTGAATATTACTGTTGCACCCCCAATTGCTTGAAACGAGCTTGGGGGGATAGGGGGCCCAGAGGTCTTCGCAGATTTCGACACCAAAACAGATGTTTTTATTTTGGTTATCTTCAAATAATATATTTGTACCAAATGGGACAGTTTGTCCACATATGAAGATTTCCTCATTTTTAGCGTTCAAACCTTGAGCAAACCATCTTTCTTCATAAAATTCGTTATACCCTGGGATAAATGTTTTGGCGACTATTCCGAGTATTTGTCCTTTTTGAATAACTGCACTACAGTTAAATAACTGATTCTCTGTATAGATTGGTATCCCTAAGATTGCTACTATAGAGGTTTTTGACGTGGCATTTAAAATATTTTGTAGTTGTATAATCGCGTTTTTAAGCAATATATCTTGGTGAAATAGATCTCCACAGGTATAGCCTGTAAGACAAAGTTCAGGGAAACAAACTATTTGAACATTTTTATGATCAGCATCTTTGATCATCGTGATAATTTCATCTGCATTAAAAATTGTATTCGCAACTTTTAACTTTGGAACTGCTGCCCCAACCCTTATAAAACCGTAGTTATCCACCTATATTCCTCCATATGAAAGTTTTAGTTTTTAAAGTTATTTATTCTTTCAACAACATTATCATACATTTCCTGATATTTAAGCTTCTTCGCTTTTTCTTCATCAATTAGTTTTTGAGGTGCTTTTGTTAAAAAGCCTTCGTTATCCAGTTTCCCATTTGCACGATTCAGTTCTTCTGATAAGTTTTCTTTTTCCTTACTTAGTCTTTCGATTTCTTTTTCTATGTCTACCAGCTCTGCTAAAGGAATGAAAATCTCGCAACCTTCGATTACAGCAGATACAGCATTCTCTGGGATGTTATCCTTATTATCTTGGATAGTTATTTTTGAGGCAGAAGCAAGTCTTATAAAGTATGGCTCATTGTTTTTTAAGATTTGATTACTTTGTGCATCTTTTGTAACAAAAATGATCTTTGCTTTCCTAGAAGGAGGAACATTCATTTCTGACCGGATATTTCTAATACTTCTTATCGAATCCACTATAAGCTTTATTTTTGTTTCTTCACTGAAGAATTCAAGATTACTACTGTATTTAGGCCATTTGGAGATCATTATACTCTCATCGTTATTGATAAGGTGCATATAAATTTCTTCAGTTATAAATGGCATAAATGGATGAAGAAGCTTCATTGCTGTACCTAAAACCTGATTTAATACGTACTGAGAGACTTCCCTAGTTTCGTTTTCCTTATCATAGAGCCTTGGTTTTACAAGCTCAATATACCAGTCGCAGAATTCATCCCAAATAAATTCATAGACCTTTTTAAGAGCGATTCCTAATTCAAATTTGTTTAAGTTTTCAGTTACTTCTTTTATTAAAGTATTGGATTTACTTAGAATCCATTTATCAACGAATGTCATTTTTGACAGATCAGTATTATTAAAGTCGATTGACTCGTCAAAGTTCATCAGTACAAACCTTGAGGCATTCCAAATCTTATTTGCGAAGTTTCTGCCAAACTCAACTTTATCAGAAGAAAACCTTAAATCATTTCCTGGGGTTGTGCCGATTATTAAACTAAATCTTAAGGCATCTGTACCATATTTATCTATTATTTCAATTGGGTCAATACCATTTCCTAATGATTTACTCATTTTTCTTCCTTCTTCATCCCTTACAATGCCATGAATAAATACATATTTAAATGGTTCTTTGCCCATATGTTTGACACCTGAGAAAATCATTCTTGCAACCCAGAAGAATATTATATCATAGGCTGTTACCAGTACATCGGTTGGATAAAAATAATTCAAATCCTCAGCTTGGGTTGGCCAGCCTAATGTAGAAAATGGCCACAGCGCCGAACTAAACCATGTATCTAGTGTATCTGGATCTTGCTTTATATTAGTAGAGTTACATTTCGAACATTTTGAAGGCTTAGTTTCACCAACTACCATATCGTTGCAATCTATGCAATAGAAAGCCGGAATTCTATGCCCCCACCATAACTGCCTTGAGATACACCAGTCTTGTATGTTTTCCATCCAATTATAATAAATTTTCGCAAATCTTTCTGGAACGAACTTAATAGTACCGTTTTTAACTATTTCAATCGCAGGCTTAGCAAGCGGTTTCATATGAACAAACCATTGTTTTGAAATAATTGGTTCAATTACTGTACTACATCTGTAGCATGTTCCAATATTATTAGTGTGGTTGTCAATTTTAATTAACAGCTCTAAATTTTGAAGGTCATCAATTATCCGTTTCCGAGCCTCATATCTATCCATTCCAGAGTACTGTTTCGCATTTTCATTCATAGTAGCATTATCATTCATGATTTTAATCTGTGGTAGTCTGTGCCTTAATCCGACCTCAAAATCATTTGGATCATGTGCAGGTGTAATCTTTACAGCACCAGTACCAAACTCTTTTTCAACATAGGTGTCTGCAATTATAGGAATCTCTCTATTCATAAGCGGCAATACAACATTTTTACCAATCAGGTGTTTATACCGTAAATCATCAGGATGAACTGCAACTGCAGTGTCACCAAGCATCGTTTCAGGTCTTGTTGTTGCAACAACAATATATTCATTATTGTCTGCAACAGTATATTTGATATGCCATAAGTAACCCTGGTTTTCTTGATAATCAACTTCAGCATCTGAAATAGATGTATTACACTTAGGACACCAATTAATTATTCTTTCTCCTCTATAAATTAGGCCCTCATTATATAATCGAATGAAGACTTCTTTTACTGCATGAGACAGACCTTCATCCATTGTAAAACGTTCTCTTGACCAATCACAAGAGCTTCCAAGTTTCTTCAACTGATCAATGATTTTTCCACCATAGAGCTTTTTCCAATTCCAAGCATGTTCAAGGAATTTGTCACGTCCGAGAGCCTCTTTTGTTAGGCCTTCTTTACTCATAGCTTCAACGATCTTTGCTTCGGTTGCGATACTTGCATGATCTGTACCGGGAAGCCACAAGGTGACAAAGTCTTGCATTCTCTTCCACCGTATAAGGATATCCTGTACAGTATTATCAAGAGCATGCCCCATATGAAGTTGACCTGTGATGTTTGGTGGAGGGATAACTATTGTGTATGGTTTTTTAATTCTATCTATTTTAGCATTAAAATAATTATTATCTAACCACTTTTTATAGAGCCTTTCTTCTACATCTTTCGGATCATATTGTTTTGCTATATTTGTTCCCTCTTGCATTGTTATACCTCCTATTGACCCATTCTGCGTACAAATAATATCATACCGCACCTATTGGTGCAAGTATAAGGAAGTTAAAAAAAAGGGTTATCGTCAGTTGTACGATTTTATCGTACAACTGAAAATAGAATCTTTTGATGGACCAATAACGGCTATACCAAATAATCCAGCTGTACCGGCTGATTCTCTTTCAGTATCAGTTAATGCAAGTACCCTTGTGCCTCGGCATTCTGATCTATCAGTGACCCGATTTTTTTATTTATAAATTTTTCATCAATAATCGTATCTTCTAATATTTTTGTAATAATCTGGCTAGTATTCTTAGCCTCATAGGGATTTTTAATAGACTTTAGATCCTCTAGATACTTATCATCAAATAATGCAGTATTGACTGCATCAATAATTGATTCTTTAGTACAGGAACAATCGATTATATTTTGAGCTTTTAACCTTCCATTTTGTCTATTACCAATATTTATGACCGGTAGTTTAAATGATGGTGCTTCTATAACCCCGCTTGAAGAATTACCAATCAATAAGCTAATATAATTTAATAAACTCAGATATGTTAAGTGGGACATGCTTTTATATGCAAAAGATTTAGTATTGTCTGACGTATATTTTTCGATTTTTTCTATTATTATATTACTCCCTTGATCTGAATTTGGATAAATAAATATTAGCTGCATATTATAATTATTATTTATATCCCAAAGTGCATGAAACAGGTCTTCTACTTGATCTTTTAGTATTTCTAATTCATTAGTCACTGGATGATAGACAACTAACGCGGTCTGGGTGCTTAAGTCAATGACCAATTCATATTCTAATTCTTCGCGGGTTAAGTACTTTGTCTCATTTATGATCTCTATGGCTGGGTCGCCTGGATTTATTACACGCCATTTTTCTTCACCCATTTTAATTATTCGCTGTCGATGTATATTCGTTCCCAGCAAAATGTAAATTGACATCCTGTTATCGCATGGCGAATCTGGTCCATCGATTGCTCCTTCAGTTGACTCCCACCTGATATATGTGCTATCGGTATCCTTTATACACATTGCAGCACTAGCTGCAGCAAGAGGTTTAATACCTATCTCCAACAACTAATATCATATGAGGGATGAGTGTATCAAAGCATTTACAAAAATTTATTACTCCTTGACCAAAAGAAACGCCAATATCATAGCCCTTATTGGTTGATATAGGTATATCCACTATGTGGATATTATCTCTAAATCCATCTTTTATTATTTCGTCTATTGTATTTCCATACTGGGGTTTAGTATGTGTCCCGGAAACAATTAGCTGAAGATTTAAGCCATTACTTAATAAGATTTTTTTTAGAATAAAACGCATTATGCCATATTCAGCTCGAGTTACTGTTACAACTGCAATATTTTTCGCAGACATAGATGTCACTTCCTACTCTTGTTTTCTATATAATAAAAAGCCACACATTGTGTGACTTTTATACTTGCCGAGGTTATAATTTCTTTTAATGAAGCAGTATATCTTTACCTTGAATTTATAAAATCGGGGTGAGAGGACTTGAACCTCCGGCCCCATGGTCCCAAACCACGTACGCTACCTACGTGCTACACCCCGATATTATTCTTACAGCAATACGTAGCTAACTGAACCAGTAGATAAAA
>CAVYEU010000026.1:0-57096 GCA_963767415.1 uncultured Eubacteriales bacterium | reverse complement strand
GGTAAAATAGATTAAGAAAATATTTTGAATAATTATAAAAATTTTATATAATATATACTATACTGACGGTCGCAAAATAACATTTTTGCGGACCGTCAGTATATGTTGATACTTGCCCGCAGAAAATGCAGAAAGCTCAACCAAAAATTATATGTATTTCGTGATTTTGAACTTAATCTTGCTACATATATTGGAGGCAAATCGAGCATTTTTGCTTAACTCATCTGGTAAAAAAACCTATGTTTCCAGCTAGGGATGGTATCTTGAGATGACCTTCTTTTATTATTAATACTCGTAAAAACTCAAGATTTACTGTTATTGTTATGAATATACTTGCTGAGGTAATAATTTTTATTGAGGTAAGTATAGTTTTGCGTAACAATTTCATGTTGCTAAAACATGAAATTTTACGGGTTTATCTATCTTAAGGTATGGAGGGGTATTATGAAAAATGCATTAAGTGACAGAATATTACAAAAGGTAGAAAAACCCATAAGGTATATAGGAAATGAATGGAATAGTGTAATTAAATGTGTTAGTAAGGTTGATATTAGATTTGCTTTTTGTTTTCCTGATGTCTATGAGGTCGGCATGTCCCATCTGGGAATGAGAATTCTCTATCATGATTTAAGGGATGACAGGGGACGGTTCCTTGACACACGCACGCGTGTGTCAAGGAACCGTCCCCTGTCATGTGCTTAGTGGTAACTGCATGTTATTTTTTCTTTCCTCAAATATTTTTTCTGCAACTTCGTTATTAATCTTACGACTTTTACCAATATCATTTCGATACCCTGGCTTAAGTCCATCGATTCCAAACCTACGGTAATCATCTACCCATACAGACAATGTTTTAGGTGAATAATTTCTAAGTCCATAGTGTGGCATTTCAATCGGGTTAGCGCACACTTCAGAGAAATATTTCGCTTGGTTGTCAGCTAAACCGTTTAATATAGGGCCAATCAACGAAAACCGTTTTAAAGCAATAGCAGTTCTGATACTATCATCAAGCATTTTTCATTCTCCTCTCGTTTTGTAAATTTTTGTCTGCTTGCTGATAATATTTTAAACTTAAAGTTGGCCCAATCCTATGAAAAAACTATGTTGCACAGCTATACTTTCAAATTAATCTCCTCCTAGTTGAACTGTCTCCTGCTCAATTTTGAGAAAGCTCATAATGTTAGAACATGTATGTCTAGTAAATTCAAATGAAAATGTATCCCAATCATCAAAAGTTTCTTGTATCAGCGTTATTAAGCCAATCAACTTTTCTGTAACATCATTTGACTCAGGCAAATTCAGAGCAGGATTGATTTGCCTTAAGCCAAGCTCAATATGCGGAATATTAGACCGTATTCTTTTACGATAGAAATATACATGTTGCCTATAGATTGGCAGATCTGGATTTTCACTATTTAAAGCATCGATGCACTCAGTTATTGTACTTTTTCTAGTTAGTACAGCTAATAAATATTTCATTATTACTGGCAATGAGTATTGAAATTTAGGTAACACAAATATAGGCATAACAGAGATGGTTCTGCCACACACTTTACAGATAAACCGCCTAATTGGAATCTTCTGATTAAATCCAATACTTATGTAATATCTTTCATAATATCCATGTTTTCTCATTGCCCCATAAGCTTTACACGCAGGATTTAAGCATCTTTTAGGAAGATTAGGAAACTTTACATTTTTCCCTTGCCTTGCATATTCAGTTGGTGTACCATTATATTTGAAATTTTATTATCATGAGAATATTTTCTCAAAGATTAATGCTAAAACAAAGTGATATTTTTTATCAAAATGTTTTAGCATTAATTTTATTATCAGATTATTCTATTTGATAAAATCCTGCCACTTTTGCCTACATTAATTTGATAATTTACACTATATTAAGAATAGAGCAGTTAAGTTTATCTGTTTCTTTATTATTAATATCCCATTTATCAGAAAAAAATACTTTTTGATCATAACAATACTTCAAGTCTATCATAGGAAAAATTTTTAAAATATGAGAAATATTTCTTTCAATATTTTTAATGTTTTCTGAATTAATTTTCAAAGAATAATATAGAATGGTTGTTGATATATAGTAATTTTACAAGGATATCTTGGAGCAAACCTATGTTTCTGCCTAATAATATTGATTCAATATCCATAATTTAAGGGTAGACACATAGGTCTGCCCCTACAGGATATGGCATTTATGCCACAAAAGATTTCAAACAGATCCTGAGAAAAATTTGCTACCTCTGAATAGTTACGAACTGTAACAATATTTTAATATTTTTCATCCGAATGCGTTGACTTTTAGATTCCATAAGTATATCCTTTAAAAGGACTAATTAACCTAAAGTGATATATCACATTAAACGATACCCTCATATTTGACTAACGATAATTTACTTCCAATGTAAGCAACAAAACCAATGTAAGCAACAAAACTAAAAATATTACGGTATAATAATACTGGTTTATGATGTTCTTTTGACTAAGAGGAGGAGGATATAATGAGCGAAACTAAAATCAAAAATGATGAAGAAAGCAATCAAAATAAATGCTGGTGGGTTACAGCAATATTTAAAAATGGGTTTAATCCTATTGGACAAGCAGTAAAGTTTATTATTAGGAAGGTGCGTAGAATGTGGAAATTTATTAAAAAGGGAGCAAGTGCAGGAACAAGAGGAGCAATGGGAGTAATGGGTTGGCTGTGTAGAAGACTTCTAAGAGAAGATGCCAGGCGACAAAATGCTCAAGAAATTGAGCCAAAGGATCTGGAAATCGACTGTATTTCGGCGATTGAAAATGATACTTCTAGAGCAGCACAAAGAAGAATAATCGGTATGGCTAAGAATCTGAGTTATCATATAGATAATCATGATAAGGTAATAATGGATATTGGATTAGAGGATGGGAAAATGGACATCTGCGTAGATAATGACGGCAATATAAGATTACATACTGGTTTACCCGGAGTCAGATCTGCAGTTTTTGAAGAGGTTTCTAAAATATTCAAAGCAAATCCTACTAGATTTGTATTCTTTGGAGCAAGTGGAAGTGGAAAATCAGCTTTGATCAATAGACTAAGAGGAATAGACCAAAACCAGCTTTCTGCCGAAGATAGAGCTTACGAAGATACTGGAGTTGGCACTGGGGCTGCTGGAGCAGCTGCAAAACGATTGACATTACATAATTTTGGAGGATTAGAGATAATCGATACACCTGGATATATACCAGGATCTGAGCCAGCTAAAGATTATATAGGTAAGATGTTTAATGATGTAAATGTGAATCCAAAGAGGTTAGATTATTTTGACTTACCGGTTATGGTCTTAGATGCCAAGAGTTTAAATGACGGCGAAAAATTTAATAAAGAAGATGAGCTTATTATAAGGTCCCTTCTAGATAATAGGTTTAGTAGGATTACGGTAGTACTCAATAAAGTTGAACTGATGCAGGATGACACAATAGAAGAGAAAGAAGAACTATCAAGGCAAGCATTCTTCCAAAAATTAGAGAAGGCTGGTATAAGCCAATACAGGAAATGTTTTAACGTCGTCTGTACTTCATCTGAAACAATAAAGAGCAGTCATAATATTGAAGCTTTAAAGAATGAAATGGCTTTAAATGCAATCGCTGTAAGATCAAAAAGATTTGATAGCTATGTAAAGGCTTTGGTTAGTACTTTTATAAAGAGAAGGAAAAATGCTTTATTAATAGCAGATAACAATATATGTTATGATTATGGAAATATTTAAAAAAATTTAGTACTGATTTAAGTTCATATCTAAAAAATAATAGATTCGATTCTTTGGAAGGAATGAATGATGAGGAGAAATTCGTTTTTCAGATATATAGGATGAGATATGATAGATGCAAAGCTGATATATTATCCAAACATCCAGAGTGGAATTTTGCCCAAATGCCGCCCGAAGAGATAAAAGAAAAGTGTAAAGGTGATGCATTTATCTATGTTTAATCATGTGAGGGAAGAATACCCACTAGAAGAGAGTATTAATAAGTATAATCTTGATGATGAGTTAAGATCATTGAAAGCTAGAACTTGCTTGGAGAGTGTTGCAAGCTTATTGTCAAACACACCTCATGATGATAGGCGCTTGAATTGTTCTGATTCTGTAAATATAGATACAACAGATCATTTTGATTATAGCGGACTAGACCAAGAGTACTGGAATCTTTATACAGATGAACAAGAAATTAGTGCTTTGCACAATTCATTATGTATGATGGAGCCTAGAAAAGCAGGAGAACCTATTAAAGTCGCTTTTTTTGGGAAAACGAGTCTTGGTACTACGAGAACTATATTTAATTTATTAAATATAGAAAAAGCAGTTAGATGTGGAATAGAAGAAACGACAGTATATCCTTATGAACTTTCAAATGGATCTGCTAAAGCAAAGATAGAGCTGATAGATGTTCCTGTCTATAGTATAATAAGGTTAATATCAACTAAAAAAACCGGAATGCCGGAGTATAACTTTGTACAGGAATCACTTCTAGAATGCCAGCAAAATTTTGATATTGGTATATGTGTAACTGAATCAGCAGGACTTAATCATTATGACAAAAAGTTTTGTGCAGCATTATTAAGAGCAAATAAGCCGGTTATTTTTGTTGTACCTAATGCCCATGATTTCGTAGTGGCAAACGATGAATTTATTAAAAAACTAAATACTAAATTTTATCAGAACCTATCTGAAATGGTTAGTTTTGGATTATCGAAAGAAAGCTTATCTAATATAAAAATATTTTATACATATCCAGGTGAATTTGATATAGTATAGTGATCAAACTGGAAAGTCATGGTTTGATGAACGTTGCTATTCTGAAGAAGTAAAAACATGTATCCGAAAAATCAAGCAAGAAGGACTTAAAGGCTTAAAAGAAGCTATACTTGAAGAAGCAGATAAAATACTCAGTGAAGATAAGGCTTTAGAGGATAAGATTAGTCTAAGAAATGATCTAAATGGGATCATAAGAAAGTACAATCATGAGTTTGAGCTAACAGTATCAAAAGGAAGGGGGAAGTCACGTTACAAGAAGCAGAAGAAAAATCACAAGTTTTAGATAACAGTCAGGTATTATCTTCACCTGAAGCTGTGGTAAGTATAGCTGCTCTACCATCAGTAAGTACTATGCGGCAAAGACATCATAAAGAACTAGTCTCGCCATCAAGTATTGGATTAGATCAGTTGAACCAACCGATGGTACAGAGACAAAATATATAATAAAAAATAATTAAGTAATTTTTGTAATAATGAAAGGGGAAAAAATTATGGCACAAATGAGTTTTATGGATCAAGTAAAATATCAATTATTTGGTATTAAGCCAAGTGTGATAGGTGAAGAAGAAAAGGAAAGAAGAGATTTGGAAAAGTTAGAAGCTGAGTTTAAACAAGTAAATGAAGCACTTCGACAAATGATAGAAAATCAAACAAAAATTTTGGAGAAGCAAGTATTAGAAATAAGCCATGATATGAGTTTGGGACAAAATGATGTCATACCAAAGATTATCTCTGGTGTAAAAAAGATATTTACAGACTATCCGATAAGAATTGTTTTTCTAGGAACAACAACTTCTGGTAAATCATCAATAATTAATAGGATACGTGGAATTCCACCATATATGCGAATTCCGGATAGAAGAGTTAAAGTAGCAAGAGAAGGAACAGGGAATAATGATACTACCGAAGAAGTAGAAGAATATGATTTTAATAAATCTAGATTAGAAATAGTTGATACTCCTGGTCATTCAGGAAAGATAAGAAGTGCAGAGGCCTATAAAGAAAAGATTATTGATAAACTGAAGTATATAGATATTGTTGTGTTTACTTTTGATCAGGGGAAATTAACTCCCAAAGATATTAGTGGAATAAAGCAATTGCTTTTAAGTAATGATGTAAAAGTGATATTTGTTTCTAATAAAAAGGATCAATACATGCGTAATAAACCGGATGCATCTGATGCAAAAAAGAAAGCAGATATAAAAGAAGCTCTTGAACTTGTACTAATTGAGTGTGGCTTAGGAAATCGCTTAGCTAAAATTGATTTAGAACATAACTTGTTGCTTACAGACGCAAGGTCCTGTAAATCAATCAATACAAAGATTTAAGAGAAAAGATGATTCAAGAAAGTGAAAATATTATTAAGGCAAGGTGTAATGAAATAGCTGATAGACTTATTAAAGTATTTATGGAAAAAGAATGAAAGTAATGTATGAAGCAGTTGCTGCTGATCTAAAAAGAGCTGGTTATTATAATATGCGAGGATGGGAATATATCAACCCGGCGTTGAATGAATCTAACCTGAATTAGAGAGTGTTAGAGTTGATTCTGCTACACCAGTATCTGCTGCAGCAGGTGTGCCTTCAAATAATATAAATATTAAAGAGAATTTATCTATAGAAGGAAAGACGGGATTCTGATATAGAATTTTTCCTTAACCCTGGCGACTTTGAATTTACCGCAGACGATTTGCGCGAAAAAGGAACGCTTAGACTTCCAGGCTCGGCTATAAGACTTCTGTCTGGCTTTTGGTATGATTGTTTGAAGCCGAAGTTGAACTGCTTGAGAGAGAAAAAAAAAGGACAAGAAGAACAAAAAGGTAATGTTGATGATAGAGAATTAGCATCGCAGAGAAGAGTTGCAATAAAAATCGAAAACACATTTAAAACTGGAGTCCAAAGATTAAAAGAAGATCCAAGAATAAGTGGTATTCAAAGAATACAAGATAGTGAAGAAATAAAGGGGAATGAAGAAATAAAAGGCTTGGCAGATACTATTTCAGCTGACATTGGTATACCTGAATTAAAATAAACAATTAGTTTTTTTTGAAGATAAAAATGAAGAGCCTTCTATGCCTATGCAGCAAAATCAACCTATAAGACCTATAGCACCTGGCCCAGTTGAAATACGTATACCTATTCCCCAAGAACCTAGTTCAAATTTACAGCGATATATTTTAAGATATCCTACCAAAGAAGAACGCTTTGCAGCTGAACTGGCTTCTATGAATATACCACCCCCGAGTAACCCTAATGTTAATTCGTAATAAGCTAAGATCAAAATAAGCTTGAAATTATTACAAATACAAAACAATTTCATTATTAATCATTTACTAATTGATTATGAAATTATTTTAGTTCATTGTTAAATTTATTTTCAGGGAGGAATCTGAAGTGTCGAAAGTAATAGAATTGATAAGAAATGGTAGTAGTACTGATGTGATTCAAAGTAACTTAACTGGTATTAATCTTGATCATGAGACAAATTCTGATGGAGATACACCTTTAATGGTTGCAGTAAAAACAGGTCGTAAAGATGTGGTTGAATTGCTTTTGCAAAATAATGTTAATGTCGATATATCAAAAGAAAATGGTATGACTGCATTGATGATGGCTGCAATAAGTGGAAACAATGAAGTCCTTGAATTGTTAATAAGCAAAGGTGCTGATGTTAATAGAAAAGATCATTTTGATAATACAGCATTAATATATGCAATAAAATTTGGGCATTTGATTTGTGTAAATACGCTTATTAATAGCAAAAATATTGTCCTAGACATAGATCATGATTCATCTCAAACAACCGAATTAATGGTAGCTGCTGCATTAGGTAACGAAAGAATAGTAGAAGCTCTTCTTAATAAAGGTGCTGACATAAACAAGAAAAATGTTCAAAAAATGGATCCTCTTATGTTCGCAGTAAATAAAAATAATAAAACTATAGTAGAGCTATTAATCCAAAAAGGTGCATTGGTTAACGAAGCAGATTCTCATGGTTGGTCTCCTATCATGGTAGCTGCACGAAAAGGATATGGGGATATAGCAAATATTCTTTTACAAAAAAATGATAACAATGCTTTGCTGAACAAGACCCTTCCAAATGGGTTCAATGCAATGCTTATAGCTGCTAGAAATGGACAAACTGCAATAGTTAAACTGTTTTTAGATAAAGGAGATAGTCTTGACCATCTTCAATTTGAAGATATAAAGAAAATATTTAGGGAAGGAAGTAACATAAACAAAGATACTCTCCATATTCTTTTAAAAGGGACAAATAAACCGGATATAAAAGATCTTTTATATAATGAATACATTAAAAGGCTTTCTGCTGAAGAAAAAAAATCAGAGCTTACGACATCTTTGGAAGATGCGGATGAGAAACAGATAGCTCTATTGATTGAGTTAGGAGCATTGACGGATGTTACACCAGAGACATTCCAGACTTTAAGTCCGGCAATAAAAAACTATTATCTGGTTAAAGAAGCTCTAAAAGTTAATCCTGATCTTAGTCTTATGGAAGATTACATACGAAAAGGCGCTAATATAAATTCACGTATGTATAGCTGTGGAATGACCCTGCTTCATAATATGATTGTGACTAATAAGACTAATCTTCTGGAATTTCTTTTAAACCATGGTGGCAATGTAGATGTCCCTAATGAAGAGGGCAATACTTGCTTACATTTAGCAGTAGGAAAAGGGGAAAGTAAGGTTATCGAAAAATTGCTAGAATATGATCCTATGCTTAATGTGTTGAATAATGAATCAAAAAAACCTACCGAAATGACTCAGAATAGAGATATTATCGATATTTTGCAAAATTACGAACCCAAAATTATAACAGAAAGAAATAAAGCCATTACTGCTTGTTATGATATCTTTAATGAGGATAAATCATATGATGAAAGAATGAGAATATTTAGTGCCATTAAAAATGAACCTTCGATTCGAAATAATATTGATAGAGAAGAATGGCTTAATGATAATAATATTAGAAGTGCCGCAGGCAAATATTTTAGCCTTACTGAATATGATCAAAATACTGATTTCTATGTTACCTCTTCTCATGAGGAAATTGATAGGATTAACCTACTGGAAAGAAAAATTAGTGAATTTAAAAACAGACAGCATAATTTACAACAAAAGCTATGTCTTGGTGTTTGCCTAGGTAAGCATTGGGCATCTCTAACGATATTAAAGGATTCTCAAAACTCTGATAATGCATTTGTAATGTACCATGATCCGTATGGAGCCCAGATTCCAGATAACATTATTGAAATAATATTAAAATCTTACAACAAAGTCACAGTATCATCTAACAGCCAACGAATGCAACCACCTGGAGACACCTATTCTTGTGGACTACATACACTTGTTAATATAGCATATTATTCAAGCCTCACAGATGAACAGTTTAAAACATTGATTTTACAAAATCCACAGGTAAAATTGCATGAAGCTCCCAAGCCTCAAATGCCTTTAGAAGAATCTAAGGATCAAGATGAAGATAATATTTTATCTCCAGAATCTCAAGCATATGGCAACAATAATATAAGGCTAAATGAGCTGCTAGAATTACTCAAAAATACAAGTGAATCGGAAAGAGCTGCCAAATTAAACGAAGCTTTAGAAAAATATTCTTTTGATTTTGAAAGTACAGACTCAGACGGAAACACAATATTACATCATTCTGTGTCAAATGACTGGACTGATATTATAGGTATACTGATACAAAAAGGTGCTAACCCAAACAAGAAAAATACAAATGGAGAGACTCCGATGCATAAAGCTGTATACAAGCTTCTTGCTAAAGGTAGTGCTGACACAACAATAATAGAAACTCTCATGGATTTTAATGCAAGAATATCGATAGTAAATAATACAGGGAAGACTCCTTTTGATTATTTGATAGAAACAAATATTGATACTGCTATTGATGCTGTAAAAACAAGTGTCGAAGGATATATAATCGATTTTTCTAAAACTGGTGATATTAATGAAATAGCAGAACTACTAAAAATAGGGATTGATCCAAATTATCAAGATCAAGGAACCAATGCTTCTCCACTCTATTATGCAATGAAATTTGGATATTCAGAATTATGCCACTTACTTGTCTTAAATGGGGGTAAATTGAGGGAACCTGAGGTAAGTTCTAAATCAGGTAATTCATTCCTAGATATGATCGGTAGCTTTATTCCTTCGTTATTCGGGTTGAATTATGCAAGTATGGATTCTGAACAACAAGAAAACCATGTGCAAGATTTAGTCCCATATAATAAAGATTCCTATGAGTTGGCACGACAGAACACGGTAATCGATCTTGCAGCTCATGGCAATTTTGCCTCTGCAAAAGAGTTTGCCGGTGAGGATATAGATATTGCTGATCAAAATGGGAGTACTCTTTTGCATATAGCTGTCAGGAAGAAAGACATAACAGAAGAAGATATAAAGGAAATTAATGATTTAATAAATAGCGGAATTAAGTGCGAAACGGTAGATAAGGATGAAAGAAATGCTCTTCATTATGCAGTAGAATCTCAGAATATAGAAGTGATAGAAGCTATACTATTTAGTGAAAAAATTGGAATATGTACTCTGTATGATATGCTAGAAACAAAAGATATAAACGGAATGAGACCTCTTGATTATGCTGTGCAAAATGGGAATTTAGAGCTGGCTAAAATAATAATGGAAAAGCAGATTTATTTACACGCCAAAAAGGGCAATCCAATAACCGGATACAATCCATTGATGATACACTATGCTGTAGCTAATTCACATGTATCAGTAAAAAATATTGAAAGTCTTGTATCAACATGTGCAAGCTTATTGATGATATATGATAACCCTGAAAGAGTTAGTGATAAAGACAAATTAGTAGAGATAAGAAGAAAATTGCTAGAGCGTGATTTAAAAGCACATGATTCTAAGAATATAGTTGATATAGATGAAATTGAAGATTTGATTGATAAGTACTTTAAAGATGATACCAGGATGGCTGATAAAAAGAAAGAGCTTATGAAAAAAATAGTAAACTATCAAGATCGAGACTTTAGACTGTCTCCTATGCATTTTGCAGTAAAAAGAGAAGATATAGAAGAAAAAACTATAGAATTAATTAATTATCTCATTGAGAGTAAAGCAAATATTAACTGTGAAGATGTAAATAGGATGACACCTCTTCATCATGCTGTGTGGGAAAATAATACAGCTGTTGTACGCGCACTTATAACACAGAGGGGGTTGGCAGATGTAAATGTTGATGATCTATCCAATGGGAGGACTCCTATACATTATGCAGTATTAAATAAAAACGAAAAGATTCTTAAGTTATTGTTAAAAAATAAAGCTGAATTGAATAAACCGGATGACGATGGTTGCTTACCACTTCATTATGCGGTTACTAATATGTGTGAAATAAGTATGATAGAAAAACTTATAACCAGGACAAGCCATGAGGGTATTGAAACAATCAACATTAACATGAAGGATAATTCTGGAAAAACTCCGCTTGATTATGCTGTGATAATGGGTAGGACTGATATTGTTGCAAGGTTTTTTGTCGAAACTGGAGTTTTAGAACATATTAATTTTGGTAAGAAAAAAACTAATATCCTTAATTTGGCATCAGCGAAAGGGCATCTTGATATTATTGGGATAATAGAGCCCGGCAGAGGAGATGGAGGTGTTATACTAAATACTCAGGATGAACTTGGACGAACGCCACTTCATTTGGCTTCTATGAATGGACATTTAAAAGTCGTTAATCATTTGCTCCAAGCAAACGTCCAAAAAGATGCAGAGGATACAGACAAAAGAACTGCACTGCATTTAGCAATAATTCATGAAAAAATTGATGTGATGGAAAGTTTGATAAATGCAGGATGTAGTGCTGAGAAAAAAGATAGCTATGATATGTCAGCTATATCATACGCATTCTTAGGCAATAACAATGAACTAAAACAAAGACTTATTAGACTGCTAAGCAAAAAATCCGTAAATGTAAATGCAAAATTAGTAGATGAATTGACAAGTCTTGGTGAAGAAAAAAACAAAGAAGAGTTTAAAGCTGAACTTATAAATAAGATGATTGACCTTCTAAACCAAAAAAGTATATTCCCCATTCATAATCGATAAATGAATCTACCTTAATAAAAATCAAATGATGCCAATCATTTGTTAAAAACAAAACAATGGTTAAACAAGAATCAATAATTGCTATATAATTCCATTTGTTTAATTTAACTACGATTTCTTTAAATATTTTTCCCGTCAATAAAATCATAATAGGTAAACTAGATACAGCAAGTATCATTAAACAAAGGCTAATATAATTTAATAAAATAAATTTAAAATTAGTAATAATATAAATTCTTCCTAAGACTGCATATACGCACCATAAAAATTCACTTATTATTGTCATTAAAAAAATGTAATAACTTTGTTTTTTTTCTTTTGTACGAAAATGAAAGATAATTCCAATAAATAATACTAATATTGTAGAAATCAATGAAACATAAATCATATTTATTACCTCCAATCACAAAAATTTCTTCAATATTTCCTTTCTGTTAGACATTTCTTCTGACTTGCAGTATGTTTATATCTTTATTTACTTTAATAAGGAATAATCTTGAATATAAAGTTTTTATTAATTTAAATATTTTTTTACTGTAAAATTTCCTTAATATATATATTCTACACTCTTTTGTATTTTCCCTTCTTATTTTTGAAAATTATCTTCTTATTCTTAATTGCAGTAGTAAATTCCACCCCAAAGTTTAAAAAGGGTGGAATTTACTACTGCAAAGTGGACGTTACTTTTACAATTGACCATTATCTTCTTATTTTTTTGTTACCAATTATACTCTTAATAATCTCAGCATTCCTTTTAACATAATTTTTTGCTATCAAGTCTAGGTGATTCACATCTACTCTATATCTAATAATCTCTCCTGTTGTTAAGTTCTTCAATAAATCAACTCTCTTATCACTCATTTCATTAGATTGTAATATATAAATATCTTTATTTATTTTTTTAGTATAAGTATCATTATTTTGAATGTATTCCATAAAATTTTCTATTTTAGATTTTAATAATTGTTTTAAGAATTTGTTATTTTCATCTAGTTTCAATACATTTACGATATACTCATTTACTTTTCTGTCGATATCCTTTCTATCTATATCTTCATAAAAAAATCCATCCATAAAAATGATTGTTAATTCTTCGTCTTTCATTCTTTGAGATATTTCAAAAACAAGATTTGAACCAGCAGAAAAACCTAATAAAATGTATTTCCCTTCTTTTTGAATTTCCTTAATAATATTAATATATTTGTTAATCTTATCCTTATCTTCTATATAATTAAACGCGTATAAAGAAAAATCAGAAAGATTTTGAGCCATTTCACTATATACTAATCCGAAACCAGCAATAGGAGGAAATGCAAATATATTAATTTCTTTTTTATCGTTTAATAAGGTAACGGTTTTCTCTATATCATTACTTGTATATCCTTTAAGTAATTTTTCAGATATAAGTTTACTCAAACCTTGTATTGTTGAATGCATATATACTTCGTTGTAATTAAATTCCATATCAAATATTTCAAATATCTTTGAAATTAACTTAATTACTTGAAGAGAATCTCCTCCTAAATCAAAAAAACTTTCATTAATACCAATATTCTCTATACTTAAAATTTCTTTATATATAAGCTCTAAACTTAATTGAATTTTTCCTTCTGCTTTTTTTAAAAACTTTCCTTTTCTTTCCACTTTATTAATATTTAACAATTCTTTTCTATTTACTTTACCATTAGAAGTCAATGGCATCTTTTCTATTTGTATAAATTTATTAGGTATCATATAACTTGGCAATTTCTTACTCAAAAAATCGATAATACTATTTTCATCTATAGTCTCTTTCGAGATGAAATAAGCGCACAAAAAGTCAGACATATTTGAATGTTTTTTTAGTAATACAACACATTCAGTTATTTTATTAAAATCTAAAATCCTCTTCTCTATCTCTCCTAGTTCTATACGAAATCCTCGAAGTTTTATCTGATTATCTTTTCGTCCTATAAATTCTATATTTCCATCAGGAAGCCATTTTGCTAAATCTCCTGTTTTATATGTTCTTTCATTATCTTAAAATAACAATTATTAAATTTTTCTCTTGTTAGCTCTGAACTATTTAAATATCCTCTAGCTACGCTTTCACCCGAAATTACAATTTCTCCAATTATACCTATTGGAAGCAATATTATAAGATTTATCTATTATATAAACTTTTGAGTTACTTATAGGTTTTCCAATATACGGATCATCTACATCCAACATTTTTTTATTCATTGTATATGATGTTACAACGTGAGTTTCAGAAGGTCCATAATGATTATGTAAATAAATATTATTTTTTTCCATAAAATCTCTAAAATTATCATTTATTGTTAATTTTTCACCAGCCACAATTATGTGTTTTATACAGTCTGGAAGCATATTTAAATATTCAAATTTACTTAAAATAAATTTAAAATAAGCAGTGGGTAAAAATAATATATTTATATTATTTTTTTTCAAGTAAAAACACATTTTTTCTATATTTTTTTTAACATTATCATTAATTACATGTAGTGTTCCACCAATTAATATAGTTGAAAATATCTCTTGACAACATACATCAAAGCTTAAAGAAGCAAATTGCAAAACAATATTTTTAAAATTTATATTTGTTTTTATATATTCAAAGTTTATTAAATTACATATATTTCTATGTTCGAGCATAACTCCTTTTGGAATACCTGTACTTCCCGATGTATAAATTACATAAATTAAATTATTTACAGTATTCATATTTTCTAGATTATTAAAATTCCCAACATATAAATCATCTTTATCAATTTCTATAATATCTCCACAAAACTTAATTTTCTCTAAAAGTACATTTTGAGTCAATAAAATACTAGCCTTACTATCCTCCAAGCATAAACTTACCCTCTCTTCTGGATACTCAGGATCAATCGGTAAATAAGCACCTCCAGCTTTCAAAATTCCTAATATTCCTACTACCATTTCAAATGACTTTCAACCATTATTCCTACAATAGTATCCGGTTTTACGCCTTTATCCCTTAGCACTTTGCCAATTGATTAGCCCTACTATTTAAATCCCTATATGTCAATTCTCATCCTCAAATACCACGGCTATATTATCAGGAGTTCTTTCAACCTGTTCTTCAAACAACTCATGTACAGTCTTATCTCTTGGATATTCAGCATATGTATCATTGAACTCATATAGAATTTTATGCTTTTCTTCCTCTCCTAATATTTCAATATCTGATATAAGCTTTTCAGTATGAATCGATATATCTTTTAATAAATTTAGGAAATGTCCTTTTAATCTTTCAATAGTGTCATCTTTAAAAAGCTTCGTACAATATTCTATTTCAAACTCAATTTCTTCATTTTTCTCAGTAGCAGTAAAGTTAACATCAAATTTAGACTTATTATTTTCAAGTTTATAGTTGCTAAATTTAAGATTTCCCGTCCTAAACTTTGGCATATTTACGTTCTGGAGTACAAACATCACATCAAACAATGGATTTCGGCTCATATCCCTTTGAATATTAAGCTTTTCAATCAACATTTCGTATTGGTAATCCTGATTCTCCAATGCCATCAAAACAGCTTCTTTTATATTACGAAGATATTCTGAAAATTTAATATACCCGTTTGGATATGTCCTTATTGGAAGTGTATTAACAAATATTCCAACTACATTTTCCAAATCAGAATGCCTTCTACCTGCAACAGGAGTGCCTACAACTATATCCTCCTGACCTGTGTATCTGCACAGCAGCACATTAAAAGCTGCCAGGATCATCATAAATAAAGTCGTTTCGGTTTGGCTGCATATTTGTTTTAACCTTTTTGTCGTAGTTTTATCTACATTCAAATATATCCTCTTACCCTCAAAGCTTTGCATTGGAGGTCTTATAAAGTCTGTTGGTAAATTTAATACCGGAATCTCATCTTTAAACTGTTCTAACCAATACTCTTCTTGCGTCTTAATTTCCTGTGTCTGAAAAAACTTATTCTGCCAATCTGCATAATCCTTGTATTGAATCCTTAAGGGTTCTAATTCTTTACCTTCGTAGAACGAAAGTATTTCTTTTGCTAAAATGCCAAACGAAGTCCCGTCCACTATAATATGATGTATGTCTAATAAAAGTATATGCTTATCCGCTCCAACCTCGATTAGCTTTGCTCTTATCAGCGGTGGTTTAGATAAATCAAATACCTTGACAAAACTTTCGGATAATTTTTTTAATTCCTCTTCCGGTATCATTTATGCATTCTATTTCAAAGCTAATTTTATCATATATTTTTTGTATAGGAATCCCATCAATCACCTCAAATCCGGTTCTGAAAGATTCATGCCTTTTTATGCATCTATCAAATGCATACTGAAGCTTTCTTTTGTCTAATTTACCTTCAAATAAAATTGTGTAACTTTCATTATAACCTGTCGCTTCATCTTCCATTTGAGCTAATATATACATTCTTCTTTGAGCAGACGACAGTTCATAATAATCTTTGTTTCCTACGGGTTTTATGTTTTTAAAGCTATTTTTAGCTGTCCTTAATATTTTATCAGCCATTTGTTTAATATTACTTATGTCAAAAAAATCTTTTAAAATAAATCTAATACCAAAATCTTTATGTATTTTCCCTATTATAATAACTGCTTTTAAAGAATCTCCTCCAAGCTCAAAAAAGTCATTGTTTGTTCCCACATCTTCTACTTTTAAAACGTCTTGCCATATCTTTACCAATTTTTCTTCTATTTCATTTTTCGGTGCCTCATAGTCATTTAGTAAATAGCTCATATTTTTGTATAGAGGTAAGATAAATTCATTATATCTTGTTTTTTCAATCTCTTTTACAGCACAAAATTCAAACTCTTTGGAGACATCCAAGTTATTTTCGATTAAATCTGAAGTTTCAAAATCAATCTTGTATATTCCTGCTCCATTTCGCTTTAAAAACTCATATTCGTCAGTATCTTTTGATAAAGGATTAATAAGTTCTATCTTTTCAGAGTAGTAACCCTTTAAAGAAGTAATTAATACATTCTTTTTGGTATCTTTAACAGTTTTGTATTCAGTATAGCCAAGAATTTTATAAAAATTAACAGCAGTTTCAAGGTTATTTACTACTAATTTTAGAACACTTCCAATATATTTATTGTTCTTACTTTTGTTATCCAGCTCCACATTTGTTTCGACAAGCTCAATCAAGCCGACTTTTTTAACCATAATAAACGCAACTTTTTGGTTATTAAATAATATAGCAGGTTTTTCATCGCTAATTACTTCATATTCTATGTCTTTTATTTCTTCTAAAAACTTTTTAATGTTTGGGACTTTATAACAAGTATGATATGGTACTTCTTCTTTTACTTGTACCTTGTTATACGAAGGTGATTTTTCATTTACCGGCGCAACAAACTCAATAGGAAAATATTTATCGCTAAAACACATACTTAAATATGAATTTTGCAAAGGGTCATACACAGAATTTGCAGACTTATACCCCAGTGCTGTATAGCTGCTCTTGGCTTGTTCCATTGATTTAACTGCTATTGCAACATGGTCCAATGCAAAAACTTTTTCACTAATTGCCTCTTTGTCATTTTTACCTGTTACAGTCTGTTGTAACATATCTTCTGCTTGCTCGATGGCAGATTTTTTATACACATCATTATAATAAAATTCAACATATTCTGTTTCTTCAGGCAGAGCATCAATTGAAGCTTCGTACCTTATATATTTCTCACTTTTTTCAAGCACATTCCAATTCTGATTCTCCAAAAAATCCAATATTGGTTTATTTTTTTCAGTAGGATAAAACACAACTTCAAACTCTTTCGCTCCGTATGTTTTTGCAAACTTTCTTATACCCACAAGTATTGCATATTCAACACTTCTGCCAAGTATTCTGCAGCTTAATAAAAATGTATCAATAAACAATTTTTTCTCAGCAGAATCGGGAAATGCTAATATCACAAGCCCGATTATACCGTAATCGCCGAACTTATCAGATGCTTCTATTACAAAGCATTTGGTTTCAGAGTCGCCTAAAAGCTTTCTTATTTCTTCTTCAGTACGTCTTATTGTGCTTAAATTAAACTGATTTGTTCTTTGAGTTAACTGCGCAGCTCTTTCGACTTCATCTTCAACAATTTCTCTCATGCTTACTTTAATATTAAGGTTTTTCAAAAACTCTTCAAGCGAAATTTTAGAAGATTTCATCTCATTTCTTTTTTGTTCTGCTTCATACATGTCCGCTCTTTGCATATCTTCCCGTGTTAAATTGCCCTTATCAAATGTCAAGAAATTCTTTATAAACATAAGTATATTCTCTTCTGGTGGCAATTGAAGGGTAAACACTTTGGGACACTCCTGAATCATTTTAGAACATTCTAAAGGACTGTCATCAATAAATATAAAGCTGTCTAACCCTAAATTCAGATCCTTTGCAATTTCTTTTATATTTTCACTCTTTTCCTTCCAATTGATTTTTTTAGCTGTTATATCATTCTTATTTAAAATCATTCCCGGATTTTTTTCAAAAACTTCATATACATCGTTTTCGTTATTTTTACTGCATACTGCAAGAAGCATCCCTTCTTTTCTTTTCTTTAGCATGAATTCCTGCAGCTCTTTATATGCTCCTTCTATTTTTACTCCCAATGCTCCATCTTCAGCACATACACCCTTCCAGAGGGTATTATCGCAATCTAAAACAAATACCTTAAAATATTGCTTCTTTAGGGTACAAATCTTTCGTGCAATTTCGGTTCCCATTGCTGCATATAATTCTTCTGAAAACGGCATATGCCCTTCCTGGTCTTTAACATGGTCAAAATCTTCTTCTATGCTGTAAAGTCTGGAAATCTTATTTAAATCTATCAGGTGAGTATTTTTACTCTTTAAAACCAACTCCTTAAATTTTATATTTAAATCCTGTATTGTATCCAATATTGCTTCACTTAAAGATGATTGAGGATTTAAAGGGAATAGAGCAGTAATAAGAGGTGCTGTGCCAGTGAAGTTTTCCAAGGCCTTTTTAAAATCTTCAAATACCTCTTTAAGCTTAATTATTCTAAGTTCATCTGATACACTATTATCATTTCTAAGCCAATCTTCAAACCTCACCAATAAAACATTTATTCCATTTTTATTTTTGGTGAGCCCACTATCGGGATTCAAAAGTTCCTGAAATACTTGATTGTATCCGGCAAATTCTATATTTGTATCATATCTGAAACTGTTGCACCACCACTTAATATGATCCTCTATAGGTTCGGAAGTGAATGTCGCAGAAACTCTTATTTCCAAGACTTCCGTTTCTTTATTTATTGCATCTGATCTCCAGGATGGTTGAATTTGAGGTATCTCTTCAATATTTTTACTGGAATTTTCTAAACAATGTTTAAGAATGGATATATAGGATTTATAAATTTCTTCAATTTCTACCGCTGAAAAAATCTGCTCCAGATAATCTATATTTATAACATACTCTCCCTGATCCTCCCTATCGCTTATATTAAACATAAATGAGTCTATCTGATGATTTTTCCTGTGCCATCTTGCCTTATACTTATACGTTTGAACTTCCTTATCCAATTTTGCATTTTGATATGACACGTAAACATCATGAATATTAACGCTTTTATGTTTTTCTCTGAAGAATTTTTGAAGCAAATCATAAGGATATTTTTGATGTTTCAAGCACTCCATTATTTCTTTAGAAACCTTATAAATATAGCTTTCAAAAGAGATATTTGAATCAACGTCAATTCTAAGCGGAATTGTACTTATAAACATGCCCATGGTTTCTTTTTCTTTTATATTTGACCTGTTTAATATTGGCATTGCAACTATGATATCTTCTTTTGAAGATATTTTACTCATATACAAAGCCATAACTGCTATAAATAATGTAGGTACACTTGTTTTAAATTCTTTGCAGAATAACACTATTTGTTCTAAAAGTTCATTTGAAATTATAAAAGTCTTTCTTTTTGCATTTGTGCTTAAAAACCTTTTAGGACGCTTCTTTATTGAATTACATGCTGGAACGGTTTTGAATTTTCCTTCCCAAAACACTTTATCTTTTAAGAATTTTTCGGTGTATTTATACTCTGTTTCATTAATTACATAATCCATATATGAAGGTTTTTTATTATAATAAATATCTTCATAATTTTTGAGCTTATAATAGGTTTCTACTACCTCATTTATGATAATAACCATACTCCAGGCATCAGAAATCAAATGATGAGTTTTCATAAAATAAACAAATTCATTTTCGTTCCGTTTAAGTATTGCGAAATAATACAGCTTGCCTTCAAGTACTTCAAAAGGTTCTTGTGTTTTTTCATCCTCCCAATCATACGAATCATTTAGTCCACCATCATAACTAAAATCAAAAAAGTCGATTTTTTCAAACTCATATTCTTTAACAAATTGAAAAGGTTCGCCATCTTCGTCTATTAATCTAATTCTCAATGCTTCATTTTGTGCTATTAATAAATTGATTGCTTTTTCAAATAATTCAACATTAACTGTATCAATTATCTTTATATTGCCTGCTATAATACCTATACTTGTTTTAGGATAAACTTTTTCCATATACCAAATAGCTTTTTGAGTATGACTCAAAGGATAATACTTCGTATAATGCTCTGCGTTTGTAGCCAACAGCTTTTTAAACTGAGACAGTCCGTCACGATTCATAATTACTCTTTGTACAGTACCCGTATAATCCAACCCATCTATATTTATTATTTGATAATCATTAGGTTTACCAAAACAGATGTTAAATACACTTTTCCCATATCTTTCATAGAAACCTTTTAGCTCAGGTAATATTACAGATAATACCAACTCCACATCTATTGCATCATCAACAAAATATAGCCTGCATATATCGTTAAAGCTACTCACGCTGACACCGTCACTAAAAGCTTCAGCAATTGCATATGCAATAAGATTACTACCTAGATGTATTTCCCAAAGTTTTCTGGAAACAAACAATCCCAATGATTCATATACCATCTTTATCTCTTGCAAAGATAAGCTTGCTTTATCCTTATAATCGTAGCAATCTACCTCTATTTGCGATAACATCTTCTTGCAATAATCCAAAAAGCTGTCAGGATTATCTGTCAACACTGCATAGTAGTCATCTGATAAACTTAAATCAACGTAATTTTCTAAATTGCATATAAAAAGTTCAATTTCATCAAGCTGCATTCTGCTGTTATCATTGATAAACTTATGAATCTCATTAAATTGAACTTTAGAAGCCAAATCTGTTTCGTTATATATTAGACAATATTCAAAATACGGATGATTAAGCATAATATCTGCAAGAGCAATTTGAATATCAGATTTTGCCTTAGTGTTTGATTTAGACTCCGGGGTTGATAACAGTTGTTGCCCTAGAAAGGTTCTGCTGTAGAGCCTTATAAAAGATCCTATATTTTGAAGTTTGTTTTCTTTAGTCTGTACAATGCCAGAAAATATTGTTGGCTTGTCCTTTAATTTATCAAAATGATTAATTTTATCTATAAAATAATTATCATAACTGCTGTCGCCTGCTTGTATATCTAACTGATTGGATGCAGTATACAGATTAATTATCTCTTCTGAAGAACAATTACTTAAAGATTTAATGCTTGAATATGATTTTGTAAGAATATAATTAAATAACTTTCTATATATCAGTAGTCCTTCTTGTCTAAAAGCAAGACCATAAATGAAACTATTATTAAATTCATGAATTCTTTTTACTTCAGCATCAACAATTATTTGGGAGCTATCAGGCAACGTAATTTTAATATTAGTTAGAACTTGTCCTTCAGATAAAATCTTTTCTTTATATGTAAAAGACAGCCCTTTCGCACTTATATCTGTAGGTCTGACCATTTCAGGAAGTCCAGGAATTGATACAGAAACATTTTCATCTTCATTAATCTTATGTCTCTTTACTAAACGATTGGATGTAGTAAGAATGCATTCGGGTTTTTTGATGATACATTGATTTTCTTTCATCTCAATAACTAAACTGCTAAATTTGAATAAGACTTCTTCATAAACAAACACAATATCGATTTTTTGATCAACTGACATTATATTGTCTTTGTCTTCGACTAATATGTTAAAAACACCTTTTTTCCTATAACTAAATGACATTTTACTAAAGTGTTGGCTATTTTCAATATGCACCGAAACAGGTAACTCTTTTGCTTTAGATAGATTATTGAATAAATTATCAATGTAGTTCCTGTCATTAACCACTTTAACAGACATTCATCTTATCCCCCTTTTGTAAAAGCACATACAAGTTTTATGCTACTTTTTTTGTATTTTCAATATTTATATTATACATAATTTTACCAGAAACCTTTAAACATTTTAAAAAAATATCAAATTTCGACGACAGTTCTTAATAAGTATAATATAATTTTTATATATTGTACTAGATCACAAAATTACATTGTCTAAATGGCGAATAGGAGTTGATGATGTACCAAGAATTCTCGAATATGGAAAAGCATCCAGCAATCTTTTTACTCCACTACCCCACACTTCTGCACCACAACGATGGAATTCATCCAATACTATTATTTTTGGATTTAAAACCTCCATTTCGTTTTGTGATAATAATGTAAGCTCTGCATATGTTAGCATTATAGTATTTGGAATATCCTTTGAAGCCTCAGATTGTATATGATCCAAAATATAATTTGATGGAGCTATTACTATTTTATTTTGATGATAGTTATCAAATAAACATTTTAAAATAATATATGATTTGCCTGTACCAGTAGCCTGGACGACAGCGACGCGGTTTGTTGTTTCCCACATAGAATATACATTTGCTACCGTTCGTTGGTTGTGAGGATATAATTCTATCATTTTCATATTGTAAACCTCGTGCAAATAAAAGTATTGTAGCTAACTTAATTAACGGCAAAATTCGCAAATTGTAACACAACATTTTTTTAATATCCTCAATAAAATGGTATTTTATAAATATTTTAACAAATAATGGGTACATCGCAAAAAGCTTAGAAAGGAAAGATATTGAACTTTTTATATAATAGCTATATAATAGCAATTATTAAAAGTTGATAGTAGTAAATTAAGGCAATAAGATGTTTTTAGCTGTATAAAAATTATTTAAGGTTATAAATGAAAGTATAAAGATTTCTAAGTAACCATTTAAATGAAAGAAGAACAGTGACTAAAAATGTTTTATTTAAAATTTTTAGTCACTGTTCTTCTTTTGTGTTTTTTTATAGGTTTATTTTTAAAGGAAATAAGTATTAGGGAGGAATTGCAATGCCAATTAATGAAAAGTTAAAAAAAGCTATACAGGAAGATGATTTAGACACTGCAAAATATGAAATTGAAGATGGTCGGATTTTAAGAAGTGGGGTAAGTATTGATAACGATGAAGTAGAAAACAAAGATCGATTGTTGCATTTAGCGGCATATCACAACAGTGTTAAGTGCCTCAGATATCTTCTTCACAAAGGTGCTAATTGGCGCATAAAAAATAATGATGGTAGTATTGCATTACATAGAGCTGCTGTTAATAATAGTATAGAAGCAATAAATATATTGTTAGATAATGGATCGAATATTGAAGAAAAAGATGCAGAAGGAGATACTCCGCTACATTACGCAATCTATTTTGATAAATTGGAAGCAATGCAGAGACTTTTAGAACGAGGAGCAAATATTCATGCAAAGGGCAAAAATGGATTTTCTACATTGCATTGGGCGATTTATGGTAATAAAATCAGAATTGTCAGACCTTTAATCGATAATAGAGCAGACCTTTTCCAAGCAGATATAAATGGTGATATACCCATTGAATTAGCTATTAAGTTGGGAAATCAAAACTGCATAAATGAATTGTTAAAAGATGTAAATACAAATAATATGCCAAAAACCCAATCGGGGCTAACCTTATTACACTACGCAGTAAGAAAGAATGATAAAGAATTAGTCCAATTGTTAGTAAATAGAAGAGTCAACCTTGAGGAAGCTGATCTTACATTGGGAAAGACAGCTTTACATATGGCGTCAGAAGGCAATTGCATTGATGCAATGAAAATATTACTTGCTAACCATGCAAATATTGAAGCTAGAGGTGCATGTGAATATACTCCTTTACATGCTGCAGCAATAAACAACAAGAAAGAAGCTGTCGAATTATTGATTTCAAATAAAGCTGATATCGAAGCAAAGAGTGTTATTCTAAGAACACCTTTACATACAGCTCTTTTAAGTAATAAAGAAAATGCAATAAATGTTTTACTATCGCATGAAGCGAATGCGAATGCTGTAGATCTATACGGTATGTCAGCATTACACTGTGCTGTTTCAGGAAACTGTAATTCTAGCATACTAAGTACGCTTATCGATAAAGGAGTGAATATTAATGCAGTAGACAATAATGGTTTGACACCTATACACCTAGCAGCCAAAATTGGTAATGTAGCTGCTTTAAGATTATTAAAACAAAGAGGTGCCGACCTTACTATTCAAGATTTAAATGGCAAAACCCCTAAAGATTTAGCCATTTCAGACAATATACATCAATTTTTAATTTCTGGAGCAGATACTTTTCAAGAAACCAAAGGAATTGTTCAAAGTGAACTTAACACTAATTTATTTATAGCGATATCACAGCAAGAATTAGCTCAAGTGCAAGATTATTTGCATCTAGGTGCTAATGTAAATGACATTAATGCAAATGGGTTTTCTCCAATATTCACGGCTATTGTTACTAATAATTGTCAGATATTAGACATTTTGATACGTAATAATGCAAATATTAATCAAATAAGAACAGCTTCATCTTTCTTTTCACCACTAGCATATGCAATCTTCTTAAAGAAAAATGAAGCTGTTAGGCTATTGATTAATAAAGGGGCTTCAGTTGAGAAAGTAGATGATTATGGCATCAGCCCGTTATTAGCTGCCATAATAACAAACAATATGGAGGCTTTAAGGCTACTTCTTCCAAAAGCGAATCTGAATGCTTTATCAAAAGGTATGTCACCTCTTCATTATGCTATTAAGACAGGTAATATAGAAGCATTTTCTCTTTTGGTTTCACAGGGTGCTGATATATACACTGAAGATAAAAACGGAGCAACCCTTTTAGAAGTTGCTATGAGAATAAATGATGCAATAGCTGAGCTTTTATTACAAAAACTAGATTCGATCAAAAAGGGTAATTCGACTTTGTTGCATTTAGCAGTATTAAACGGAGACAATTCTCTTCTTGAACAAATATTGACAAAGAAAAACAACTTAGTGAATGTTAAAGATGCAGAAGGAACGCCTCTTTTATCTTATGCTATATTAAAAAATAATCTTTATGCAGTAAATCTATTATTAAAAACGGGTGCAGATCTTAGTGCTGTAGACAACGAACAGCTAACGGCTTTACATTATGCTATAAGAGCAGATAATATTGAAACGTTACAGTTATTGTTAAATAGCGGAATGAATATAAACATGGAGAATAAAGATGGGAATTTGCCTTTGTATTATGCTGCTAAGCAAAATGTAAGTAGAATAGTAGACTTTTTGATACAGCAGGGAGCAGACGAATTAAAAAACAAAAAAGGCCTCACCACTTTGCATATTGCAGTTCTTGAAAATGATGTACAAACAGCTTCACTATTGATATCAGAAGGAGCTGATGTATCGATAACCGATAACGAGGGTAACTCGCCATTGTATTATGCTATTAAAAAGCAAGACCCGGCTATGTTATCATTGTTTAATTCACATACAAAAGAAAAAGAAATAAATCCACAAATAGTAAGTACAATCTTTGATGCAGTTATTAATAACAATAAAGAATTATTTGATTTATTGTTATCAAACAAAGCTAATATTAATTTAGAGGATAAAGACGGAAAAACGTTACTGTATTATGCAGCTAAGCATAATAGGCAAGAAATGATAAGAGCGCTGGTACAAAAGGGAGCTGATAAAAAACTGAATAAGAGTGGGAGGACACCTCTTATTGCTGCGATTTGTAATAATGATACAGAAGTTGCAGCTCGGCTGATTGCAGAAGGTGCTAATATAGTTGCAGAGGATAAACAAAGAAAACCTCCATTATATTATACAGCTAAGCTTGGCAATTCAGTGATAGCTAAAATTTTGATAGCTAAAAAAGCAGATGAAATGTTAACCTCTCGATATCTAACCCCTCTTCAAGTTGCAGTTCGTGAAGATGATCAGGCTACAGCACATTTTTTGGTTTCAAATGGTGCTAATGTATGCATAGAAGAAAAAGATGGATCAACTATTTTAGAAACTGCTATGTATATAAACGATCAAATATTTAAGATACTATTGCAGAATGGAAATTCAGTCAGAAAAGGCGATTCAACCTTGTTACATCTAGCAGTAGCTAAAAAAGACACCTCTCTTCTTAAACGAATCTTGACATATAATCAGAGCTTAGTAAATGTCAGAGATTCATCAGGAGTACCCCTTTTGATTTATGCAATCTTAAAAAATAATTTAGATTCGGTAGCGCTATTATTATCAGAATTTAATGTAGATGTCAATGCAGTAGCCAATAAACAGTGGACAGCTTTGCATTATGCAGCTTCTTGTGCGAATCTTGATGCCATTGACTTATTAATTCGTTGTTTTGGTTATAGCATTAATGGAATAAATACTGCAAGAGATGTTGTATACATAAATGCAAAAGATGCGCAAGGTAATACTCCATTGCATATTGCATTAAGTAGACAAGCATATGAGATAGCTTATAAGCTAATGTTAAATGGAGCAGATATAACACTTGCAAATATTAGCCGAATACCAAAGTTAAATATACTAGGATTTTTAAAGTATTTAAGCTCTTCACAGCAAAGAATATCAACATTACATAAGCTCATATCAGATATGCTAAGTTTACTTGATGTAAGTGATCCTGATGGAAATACATTTTTACACTTATTGGTTATGGATAGTAATTTACCTGTACTAGAAAATTTAATACATACCAGTTTATCGATAAATACAATAAACAATCTTGGAGAGACTCTTCTTCATAAAGCGGCATTCAAAGGAAACTTAGATATTTTATGTTTTCTTATCGATAATAACGTAGATATATCTATAAAGAATAGTGCAGGCGATACACCACTTTTTTATCTGAAACGTGAAAAGCTTGAAAGCTTTAAAAGGTTAGAAAGTGCTGGATATTTTTCGAAGTTATTGCTTCAGTATTCAAAGACAGGAAATTTAAATGGTATTCAAGAATTGATTTCATTAGGAATTGATGTTAACTATGAAGACAATCAAAAGAATACTGCTCTTACAAATTCAATTTTAAATGGACATGCAAGAATAGTTAATTTACTAATACAATCTGGTGCTCATATGCATGAATCAGATAGAATGACGATAGAAAGTTTATTTTTAGAAGGCTCAAAAGAAATGCATCGAGTAAGTATAGAAGAGATATCACAAAATGAGTCAAAAGACCAGTTACAGCTAGAGAGACAAGAAAACCTTCCAGATGAATGTAAAGATGGATCAAGCAAAGATGAATCAAGCAAAGATGAAGATGATGATAGCCAGGAACAAGTAGAATCACCTCAATGCACGATCCAAAACCAAAGTGTTTTTGGAAGGGTATTAGAAAATTTACAAAGTTTACTTTGGGAAACTTCTTCGGATGTTGAATCTGATTCTCAAGAAGAACAAAAAGAAAATTCAAATATAAAGACAGAAGAAGTTTTTGAAGAAACATCAGAAAGTGATTTAGAAAATAAATCAGGAGAAAGACCAGAAGACTATTCTGAAAATTTAGCTCTAGTGCCTAAAAATCAAAGAAATGAATTAAATGCCCAAAGTATGGCTCTAGTACTTAAGAATCAAGATAGCTCAATATCTCAAGCAGTTATTGAAGCTATATTTAGTTTTGCAAATAAGAAAGATTGGGCTGCAGTATATGAATTGACGCAAAATAGTATTGATGTGCGCTACGGTGATGGTACAACTTTATTACATGTTGCTGCTAAAACCCAAGATTTAGAAGCAATCCCAGATTTGATAGGAAGAGATGCAAACTTATTAGTACAGCAGGATAGAGAAGACAAGACTTCTTTTCATTATGCTATAGACACAAGAAAAAAAGAAGTAATAGCCAAGTTTCTTGATGATAATCTCTCATCAAAAAAAGTTGAAGATATGTTAGAAACTAAAGATTTAAATGGAATGAGAGCACTTGATTATGCAGTAAAGTATGGAATGCTTGATACTGTTGAAATGATAATGAAAAGGCAAGTAAAGGTGCGGAAAGATAATGATAATCCTATTGGAGAAGATTATTGCCCTATAATGCTTCGATATGCTATTGCCAATCCGGATTTAGACGAAGACACAATAGAAAAGCTTATTAATTTGAGTGCTAATAGTTTGATGGTCCATGATAACCCTAGAGATATTGATGAAGAAGAGGATGTCATCACATATAAAAACGATAAAAAAGAAATAAATAAGAAAATTGCTGAAGCAAAAGCTAGGGGAGAATCTATCGAACAATATATATTACAATTAGAAAGATATTGATATTCTAGAAGAAAAAGCTGAAAGTAGAATAGAACGTCATAGAGGTTTAGATAGAGATGCAGCATTAAGAAAACAAAATTTAGTTAAATTGATTACTACATATACAGATGAATTATATGGGCTTGGTGCTCTACATTTCGCTGCAATATATGGAAGAGTTGACTTAATACATAAGTTTATAAGGAAGGGTGCTGATCCTAACAAAATAGATAACCACTCAATAACTCCATTACATTATGCTGTTTTATCAGGACGAGCTGAAGTTGTTGATGCTTTCTTATCAGGAGATGGCTCTGTTAATGTAAATATTGCAGATAGTTTATGTAGGCGAACTGCTTTACATACTGCGATTATTAACAAAGTTGACAACAGAATAATCACAGCACTTATAAACAACAATGCAAATTTATCTCTTATAGATACCAAAGGATGTACTGCACTGCATTATGCTGTGATAAATAAAAATTCAGAAGCTATTGACGCAATGATCCAAAATGGTATATCTACAGAGTATAAAAATATTATTGATAGGAATCGTTGTGTACCTTTACACTATGCTGTAATGAACAATGCTGATATAACACATTTAAAATTACTTAAAACAGACACAAATTCAAGTATGCAAGATTTGAATAAATGTACTCCACTGCATTATGCGGTAGAATTGTATCATAGACTTCTTCAGAATAGAGCGAGTCGGGAAGAAATAGCTAATGCAAAGGAAATAATACAAGCATTGATTTGTCAACATCCTGAATATGGAACTAATATAAACATAAAAGATCAGGACGGAAGGACTCCGCTACATTATGCTACACTATATGGTCTTCAAGACATTGCAAATATATTTATTGGTACAGATCATTGCAACTATACTTTGCAAGATACACAAAGAATGACTCCCTTGCATTATGCTGTGCGAAGTAATAGTAATGATGTACTCGAAGTTATTGTAGGTAAAGAAAGTATTGCACAAAACATTGATATAATAGGGGATAAAGGCTTAACTCCCTTGCATTTGGCCGCAATATACGGGAATAAGGAAGCAGCAGAATTCTTGATTGGAAATAATGCAAATGTTAATGCACAAGATAGTGAGGGCAGAACGGCATTACACCTTGCGGTTATGAGTAAACAGAGCGAAATTGTCAGTTTGTTGTTATCTAAGAAGGGTATTGACTATAAACAAACTAGATCACTATGGATTACCTGCTCTCTTCTATGCATTTGATGGAAATAGTGGAGATAGTAAGGCATATGGGGGAAATAAGGGACGCTCTTGTTAGGCTCATAAGGGAAAATGTGATTTTTTAGATGAAAAAGGTATTGGAAATATAAATTATAGAACAAATCAATGGGTAATGACAGGAGTAAATATCCAAAATCAAATAATAGCGAAGTTTTACTAAATAAGTTAAACAAATTAAAAGCAGCCGGTGATAAAGAAGCAATATGTAGCCTATTTGATTTAAATGAATCAGCTGAATTTAATCTTAACTGGCCCGATATACATTTTGCTGCATTTGCTGGAAATCAAGACATTATTCAGTATTTGATAAGTCATAGCGTTGATATAAATCTACAGGAACAAGATGAAAATATGACACCGATTCACATTGCTGTTAAAGTTGGGAATAAGAGTGCAGTTGATGTTTTACTAGAAAAAGAAGTAAACCTTAGTATTAAAGATAGAAATGGAAATACACCACTACATATAGCTATGCTTCAAAAGAATTTAGACATTATTATTTTATTATACAATAAAAATGCTAACCTATTCGTAAAAAACAATGCAGGACAGACCCCATGGGATCTCGCAAATGAACTTATTAGGTTAGCTATATCTAGTTACTTAACCAGCCATACGGATAAAATGAATACAGAGATATTTGCAGCAGCTAAGAATAATGTATTCTCTGCTGTAAAACTATTTACTGAAAGTGGAGCAAACATTACTGTAAAATCTCCGGAAGATAACCTTACTTTGCTACATATAGCAGCAAAAAATGGGAATCACGAAATTCTTGAATATTTGATATTAAAAGGATCAGATGTAAAAGAGTTAGATCCAAATGGATTGACTATCTTAGACTATGCGATATTAAAAGCATATGCTCCTTCAAATGACAAATTTGAAAATGTAGTAATAGGTGGTAAAGCTGGGTTACTGCAATACTTAAGAGAAAGAATCAGTGAAGGTGTGTCACCAAACCTTGAAAATGTAAAACTTCTATTGAGTGCTGGAGCCAATATGGATGATAGTATATCCACTTTGCATAATAATTTGTCTAAAGTAAAAAATGAGGCTATCTTGAATCTTTCTATCGTTGCTAAAGATGTATCTGCGTTAAAGCGCTCATTGTCAGAATTATTGAATGCTCAACAAGGAAACAGTACAGAAGAGAAAAAAACAAATCTAGAAACAGTAATAAATATTCCTGATTACAAAGGAAATACACTTTTATTCTATGCCATACAAAAGAACTCATTTGAAATGGTAGAAGCCTTAATTAATAGCGGAGCTAAAATAAACCAGGATCACAAAGAACATAATTCTTTGATTGCATATGCTATACAAAATTCATCATATGAGGTTGTTGAATTGATGATAAATAGAGGAGTAATACTCGACCAAAAAATCAATGGGGATACTCTTCTTCACTTTTCAGTGCTTAGAAAGGATCTATCTGGTGGATATGAACGAACAAAAGAAAGGTCTATAGCAAGAATTTTAGTTGAAAAAAGAGTCCAAAACTTAAATGCTGAAACAAGAAATTTAAAAATAAATATGGGTCATGATTACGGAGAAATTACTCAATTGATGTATGCAGTTGATAAAAACGATACTCCATTAGCAATCAAATTAATCGATAAATTAGACAAAGATGAGATAAATGAAACAAATGGTGGTAATACTTGCACAGCATTAAGCTACGCCAAGAGAAGAGAAAATGCTGAAATTGAGAAACATTTGCGTGACAAAGGGGCATGCGAAATGGCTGAAAAAGAAGCAGATACATTCTTTGGAAGTGTAAAAAATAGAGTTGTAAGACCTGTAGTAAACACGATAGCTAATAAAAATGTAGGCTATATGGCAGGAGTTTTAGCTGTTGCACTTGCTCCAGTATGTCCAATAGCAACTGTAATACTGGGAAGTATCAGCTTCGGTTCTCTTATGTTAAGGGGAGAAGCAACAAAACAAGATTGTAGTGATTATGTTAACTCAAATTTAGCACCTAAACTAGGTAACAATATAGGTGATTTAGTAAAAGATAGTTTAGCTGGTTTAGCTGGAATTTGTAATTCTTCTGGACAAAATTCATCTAATCAAGACAATGCAAAAGCTGGTCAAGCTAGTGCAGATATAAATTCTAGTGGTATAAGCAACACTAGCGAATCAAAAGATAACGGATCAAAAAGAGAGTCCCCCAAAAGGAACTCCAAGACCTCTAATGTTAGCTGCACTAAACTTACAAAAAGATCAAAATGCTGTTATTCTAGAAGTCTGTGGCGCAAATATTGACGGAGCCATACTAAAAGATAATAGAGTATATGCTCCTATTGAGGATGTTATAACCAAGCTTAACGGGAGAATAATTAGCAAAGATAAACGCGAAGGTGTGGAAATTCAGTTTGAGGGTGAAAACAAAAGTGTGTTTTTAACTGAATTTTTTGACAGTACAAAAAATAAAGTACAAATAAAGGAACTAATGGATAAATATACTAAAATAAATGCTGAATTTGACGAACAAAATAAAAAAGTAACAATAATAAAGCTTACATCAGATGAAATACTATTGAAAAAAGCTATTAGTGACTTGAATTTATCAAGTAATCATTTGGGTCTTTTATTAAGAAAACCAAATTTAAAGTATTCAAATAGTTCTAGAGATGTTGATTTACTGCAAGATATTCTAATCAAACTTGGGGCAAGTAATAGTAACGAAAAGATTACATTTAGAGGTTTAGCAAATGGATATTATGGTTTGAATACAAAAGCTGGTATTATTGCCTTGACACAAAGTGTTAATTTGAACGGAGTTACAGGAAATGAAGTTACTGAAAATATTTGGCTTAATATAATAAGCCTTTTGAAATCTTACAATAATGCTCCTCTAATTGGGAAAAGTGCAATACAAAACGCTATAAATTCAAAGCAAAGTAATGAATTGATAAAATTAGCAATACGAGAGTTAGGCATTGTAGATGATCCACAGCATAACTGGTTCTTCAATTTATTAAAAAACAAACCAATAATAAGTGATTCAGGCCAAGGTAATAATGAAGCTAATATAAGGTTAGTAAATACAATTTATGCAAAGCTTGGATTTGGTGTGACTGAAGGAGATAAAAATTACTCAGCAAAATCGATTGCATGTACCCAAGCAATAATTGAGTATATAAATATACATAAACATACTCAAATAAGCAAAACAGGAATTAATGGTATTGATAAATATATATGGCCTAATGCAATACAAGAAATAATGATAGAGTACGCTAAGTCAAATGAGGCAGGTAGGCAAGCAATAAAAGCAGAACTGGCTAGGCTTTATCATATTGAATATGCAAAAATACAACCTAATTGTTTTACAGAAGATACCTTTATTGATGTAAAAGAAGGACATAGAAGGATATGTGATATAAAAAAAGGAGATGAGGTATACTCAGAGAATCCAGCGACTGGTGAAAAAGGATTAAAACGGGTAACTAAGGTATACGACGACAAATTTACTAATACTTTAAGACACATAATGGTAAAAGATAGAGATATACGAACAACAAGAAAACATCCATTTTATGTAATAGATCAAAGGATGGGTAGAAGCAAGAAAACTTAGAAAAGGGAACAAGCTATTACTATACTCAGGAGAAATAGCAGAAGTAATGGGAGTTAAAGATGAAGTATTAAAAAAGCCTGTAAAAGTGTATAATTTTGAAGTAGAAGACTGGCATACATACTTTGTATCTGAGATGGATGTATTCGTACATAATTGTGGACATGAAGATGGAAATAGCAATTATAATATTAGCCTGCAAGCAGTATTAAATAAGCAAATGAGACAAAGCCCTCAAATACAAAAAGGAGGTATATGGGTCAACGCAAATAGAGATGAAGTAATGGAATATTTAAATCCAGATAATCATAATCAAGGTGCCGATAAATACCAATTTCTAGACTTATCGGCTTGTTGTGGTATAAGTGAACAAGATATGACTAATTTCCTTAAAGGGAAAGGAATTCTTTCAGATAATGCAAAAGTTTACTTGGAAGCAGCTTCAGAATATAATATTAGCGAAGTTTACTTAGCTGCTCATTCAGCACTAGAAACTGGAAACGGCACAAGCGCTTTAGCAAATGGTATTGTTGTTAATAAAGCAACAGTTTATAATATGTACGGTATTGGTGCTAATGATAGTGACCCTATAGGCGGAGGTTCTCAATTTGCATATAGAATGGGATGGACTACTCCGCAAAAAGCTATCAAAGGAGGTGCTAAATGGATTTCACAACAATATATAAACAATGCTTCATACAAACAAAATACATTGTATAAAATGAGATGGAATCCAGCTTCACAGGGTGAACACCAGTATGCTACTGATATAGGGTGGGCTGTAAAACAGACTTCAAGCATAAAGAGAATGTATGACTCTTTCAATAATGCTTCGCTTAAATTTGATATCCCTGTATATAGTAATGAAATTGCAAAAAATCAAAGAATAAGTTAAATCTATATTAATAATTTTATATTTGAGAGCTGTATTAGAAAGAAATTTAAAGCAGTCCTTATAACGCGAAATTATAAAAATTTTATTTTAAAAAACTAATTTAAATGAAGAAAGGAATAGGTAATTAATATGGGTATTCAACAAAAATTAAAAATAATATTTTTCATATTATTTTTATGCCTAGTAAGTAATGGATGTGGTAATAAGACAACTTTATCTAATAAGAATAATATTTCAGTTGCTCAAGAAAAATCGAATCCTAACTTAGAACAAAATAGAAAAATTAATACTAATGTTGCACAATCAACATATAAAGAGACCGAAAATTCTTTAATTGTTAGTTTAACTGACAAGAATATTAAGCCTATGAATGAAGATGATTTTATTGTTTCTGATGGTAACAATATTATTAATTTAGATTTCCCTTTTAAGAATTTCAAAATTAATAAAAAAGAAAAAACTATTGAAAATAACTATGTTGGAGAAACTTATTTAGGCGAATATATATATAAAACTTATTTTCATGAATATGATGATTTTGATTTATATGTTTCAAATTTAAATTATAATGTTAAAAATAGAAATTTTGATGAATATTATATAACTCAAATAACCTTGAAAAGTTCAAATTTTAAAACTACTAGGAATCAATATTGGTGCTAAATTAATAAACATATACGATTCTTAGGATATGCAAATACATCAATAAATTGCGGATATAAATTATTAAATTATGAATTCAGGATAAAGAGATATTATTTAAGATTAATGATTTAGAAAAAGTTCAAGAAATTATTTCTCTAAATATAAGGTAAATACCTTATAAATAGTATTAGAAAGTGTAATTATTGGGGTGATAATGGTCTAAAAGGTAATAAACCTGCAAAATATTTGTGACAGGCGAGTTAATAGTAACAGCTAAATAGATATTTCTCAAATTGCAGAAGTTCTTGAAGACAGCCGCAGAAAGAGTGATAAAGAAATTGAGGCTTTAAAAAATCAAATTCAAGAACTCTATGTAGAAATCGGTGAATTGACAACTAAGCTAAACTGGTTGAAAAAAAAATCTGGCATCAGAGTTGAGTAGAGCTGAAAAGATTGATTTAGTTGATTTTAACGATAAAGTACTATCGCTAACAGTACAAACAGATTTACTTTCGTTAAACCGTACAAGCTTATACTATAAGCCTGTTCCACCATCTATAAGGGAAATTGAAATAAAACATGCAATTGATGAAATTTACACAGAAAACCCATCTTTTGGGTCTCGAACATTGACAACTTTATTAAAACGCAAAGGTTATAAAATATGCAGAACAACGGTTGCAAGTTACATGCGTGAGATGGGAATATGTGCTATATTTCCGAAACAAAAATTAAGCATCAGAAACCCTGAACATAAGGTATATCCTTATTTGCTTAGAAATATTAAAGCAAGCTATCCAAATCATATTTGGGGTACTGATATTACCTATATACGCTTGCAAAAAGGCTGGTTATATCTTGTAGCTTATATGGACTGGTTTTCAAGGTATTTATTATCTTGGGAGTTAGATCATACCCTTGAAGTAAATTTTGTAATTGAAGCCTTAAAAAGTGCATTAAAAATTGCCAAACCGAATATTGTGAATAGCGATCAAGGAAGCCAATTTACAAGTAATAAGCACATAGAAATTTTAACAAGCAATGAAATTAAAATTAGCATGGATGGTAGAGGTAGATGCATGGATAATATCTTTACAGAGCGACTTTGGAGATCAATAAAATACCAAGAAGTTTATCTTAATGATTATGAAAGTCCTAAAGAAGCTCGCCAAGGCATTGGATGCTATTTGGAAAAGTATAATACATATAGACCACATCAATCCCTGAAAAATCTAACTCCTGCTGAAGTGTACTTTGGAAACTACACATTAAAAGACTTTGAGAAATAAAACCTTGGGGCTCTGCCCCAAACCCCGGAGTTTAACGAATCTTGTTCTCCAAGTTGATGATTTTAAAAGCAAATAGAAAGATACAAAATTTCATACCTTCACCATCAACTTTACAGAACCCTGACAGTTACTCGGGTTGCTCTCCAGCATTGCCCTGTCCTCCTGGCAGGTAAGAACAAGTGTATTTTAATATATTTTTAGTAGAATTACCAGTTGAAATATGTAATTAATTAACATATTTTGCAATAAGGAAAATTAAGGAAGGAGGGGATTCACCTTATACAAAGGCAAAAAAATGTCTTGACAAGTTAGGCCACTTTACTAAAAGCAGGACTAGATTTGTATTTAAATTGAAAGGTGATTTCTAAAACAATTGATAATTATTTATAATTGAATTAGTTGATATAGCTAATTTAAATGAAGAATTAGCTCTGTTCTTAGTTCCTATTTATAAGAGAAAAAGCTTCCGATCTTGTCCTTGCATCTGTTTTTATAATCCCTCTTAGTGCTGATGTCAGTGTCTTTGAACCCGGTTTTTTAATCCCCCGCATCGTCATACAAAAATGCTCTGCATCAACAATAACTGCAACACCAAGAGGGTTTACTGCATCTATCAGCACATCTGCTATTTCACTAGATAAGCGTTCCTGAAGCTGAGGCTTCTTGGCTAAAGTATCGACAATCCTTGCAATCTTGCTAAGACCAAGAATTTTGCCCTTACGAGGAATATACACAACATGTGCAACGCCTACAAAAGGCAACAAATGATGTTCACATACTGAATATAGAGGTATGTCCTTTACTAAAATCATTTCTTCATGACTTCCCTCTTGAAATATCTTTATATCCTCATTAATGTCCCTATGAAGACCTGCAAATATTTCTTCATACATCCTTGCCACCCTATCAGGAGTTTCCAACAAGCCTTCCCGATCTGGATCATCCCCTATAGCCGCTAATATTTCTCTTACCGCTTTTTTTATACGCACTTTATCTATCATAATACACCTCTTAGAGCTCATAAAATAATAGCCTCTCACTTTCAAGCAAGTATTATTGCTCTATGCCCCCCTTACTTATCTCTTTAATTTTAGAACTTCCTTTACTTGCTTTATTATATTCTCTTCAGTCAAACCATAACGCTCCATAAGCTTGTCTGGTTTGCCTGACTTCCCAAACAAGTCTTGAATTCCTACCATCTTAATCGGAACAGGATGATTTTGGCATACTACTGATGAAACCATGCTACCAAGTCCTCCTATTACATTATGCTCTTCAACTGTAACAATCGCTCCAGTTTCCTTTGCAGCTTTAACAATAATATCTTTATCTATTGGCTTAATTGTATGCATATTGATTAATTTTGCATGAATATTTTGGCTTTCTAATTTAGCTACCGCAAAAAGTGCAATATGTAACATAAGTCCAGTCGCAACAATAGTTACATCTCCACCATCTTTCATTATAATACCTTTTCCGATTTCAAATTTATAATTGTTTTCATCAAATAATAATGGCATTGCAAGCCTTGAAAACCTTAAATAAATCGGACCATTATGATCAATTGCAGCTTTTACAGCATGCCTTGTTTCAACTCCATCTGAGGGGCTTATCACTACCATGTTCGGTATAGCACACATAAGCGCAATATCTTCTATTGCTTGATGTGATGCACCATCTTCACCAACTGTTATTCCAGCATGGCTGGCGCCAATTTTTACATTTAGATTAGAATAACATATTGAATTTCTAACTTGTTCAAAAGCACGTCCTGCAGCAAATATTGCAAATGTGCTGGCAAAAACAGTCTTTCCGCATGCTGCTAAACCCGCTGCTATAGACATCATATTTGATTCTGCAATACCTATATTTATAAACCTTTCAGGGAACTTTTTCTTAAATATCTCGGTTTTTGTAGACTTTGATAGATCAGCATCAAGCACAATAATGTTTTTATTATCCCCAAATTCAGCTAAAGCATTTCCATACGCCTCTCTTGTTGAAATCTTAGTTGTACTCATGCTTTATCACCTCCCAAACTTGCCAAAGCATAGTTAAGCTCTAATATCGCCAAATCCCTCTGCTCCTTGTTCGGAGGCGATCCATGCCAACCAGCTACATTTTCCATAAATGATACACCTTTCCCTTTAATAGTATTAGCAACAATAATTGATGGTGAATCTGTATTCTTCTTGGCTTGCTCTATAGCATTACTAATTGCAAGATGGTCATGCCCATCTACTATAATTGTATTAAACCCAAATGCTTTAAACTTATCAACCACAGGCTCTGGGGATAAGACTTCAGTTATCTTACCATCAATCTGAAGACCATTATGATCTAAAAATGCAATTAAGTTATTCAATTTATAATGAGCCGCCGCCATTAATGCTTCCCATACTTGTCCTTCTTGCAATTCACCATCACCTAAAATTACAAATACCGTATAATCCTTTTTATCAAGTTTTCCTGCCAGCGCCATACCAACCGAAGCTGAAATCCCTTGCCCCAAGGAGCCCGTCGACATATCTACACCAGGAACCGTAATCATATTTGGATGTCCCTCGAGGAAACTATCGATATCTCTAAACTTTACTAACTCTTTTTCAGAGAAAAATCCCTTAAAAGCTAAAGCAGCGTATAAAGCAGGACTACTATGACCCTTTGAAAGTACGAATCTATCTCTATCTCCCCACTTTGGATTTTTAGGATCAATACGCATTGAATCAAAATATAGAACTGTCAAGATATCTGCACACGATAATGATCCACCTGGATGACCAGACTGAGCATGGTATACAGAATCAATAATACTTTTACGAACCTGTATTGATATTTTTTTCAATTCACTTAAATCTTTTTTCAAAATAATACCACTCCTTTTCTAGATACTTAATCTTTGTTCTATCTTTTGTTCCATTTCTTTAAAAGCAGGAACATATCTTAATATAATATTATTATAAACAGCAACTGCAGCTGATTCATTATAAATATGTGCTGTCGAATTCCTATCATTTAACATTAAAAGCCATAACTCTTCATTATCAATAATTTGAGCTGAAAATGCTTCTCGTAAAACTGTCTTAGGTGAATTAAGACCTTTTAATCCTTCATCTTCAAAAACTTCTTTTAGCAATTCCCAAGCTAATTCAAAGGTAAATTCAAACCTTTGAATTATACCATCCCTAAGTAAATCATTAGCTTCATCGTATTTTATCAATCCCTCTTTCAGCTTACCTAATGCACTTTTATAGTTTGCTAATTTATTCTTTAGTTCGCTCATATATTATAATTCCATCTCTTTCAATATAATTAATTAACCTTTTATCTGTATAATTGTCAATAAATACTAGATCAATTTTTAATAGTGTATTCAAATTATCAAACTCATCAATAAAGTATCCTTTTTTTTCCATGTTTTGTGGCACAAATACAGCTATATCTACATCACTTGTTAGTTTGTTGTCTCCTCGTGCCCTTGAACCAAAAAGAACTAATTTATCAACTTCATAGTTTTGACAGATCTTTTGTATACTTGTAATTAAATTCTCATTTAAGTTAAAACTCATATAATTAAATCAATACCTTTCAAGATTATATTAAAAAATCACAGTAGAATCAATCTAAGCTTTTCTTAAATCTATATATTCCTCGTGTAGCAGCATATCAATAAATGCTTCTATTCTTAATTTTGTTCTCGCATCCAAACTACCAGGCCTATCACATTCAAGGGTGAGAACCGGAACATTTAGTTCCTTTCGAAGAACTATATCTTCTATACCTCTAAAACAAAAAGATTGGGTATAATGAATCACTCCATCAATTTTTCTTAACTCAATTTCTTTTATTATATCTTCAAGTCTCAGATTAATACTATATGGATAGGTATATTTTCTATACACCTCGACAATATCGGGGATACCGATACCCTGCACCATACTAAACTGCCTTTGCGTCTCATTAAAAACAACCCGTGAATCAAGCGTTTCTATAAAGTCATACAAATCTGGGTTTATAGGTGGTACACCTAAGTAACCGAGACGAATCTTAGCACAGTTAGGTTCTCTTTTTTCTATATCACAAATCTTGGCATCAATATCTTTTGAAAATTCACTGTAATTTCCGTTAAAATCACTGCAAGAAACTTGCCAAATATGATTTTCAGAGCCAGTTGCCTTATTATATTTCCAAGTCAATTCGTCCAAATAAGCCACTTTTTTTCGAACAATATCTATTTTTCTTTTTTCATCAATACACTCATTGATTGAAACACCAAAGATCTTGCAAAGTAATAATATCTGTTCTTCTAAAGCTTTATAATCCCGTGAGAAAGGGTATGAAAATGGGATATTCTTCATTCCCCTTAAGGCAAGAACTTCTAAAAGTGCTTTCGCATTTGTACAATCTCCTTCAATAACATCTATAACAGCATCAATGTTAGGATTATTAATCGTGGCAGAATAGATTCCTTTAATCCATGCACAAGTATTTCTTGGAAATCCTATGCTTTCTGAAGCTTCCACTAGCTTGTTTGGATCGCTATCTCTAATAAAAATATTATTTAAGTCAACAGGTATGATATTTGCACAAAAAAGTATTTCAACAGGTATGGATGTTGTAAATCCAACAGTTTTCAAAAAAATTCACTCCCCAAATTTTAAAAATTCTTATTAAGTATATATCTTTATTTGTTTTCATTTACAATAAATAAATATGATTTAGGTATTATGGGTATTCTCTAGCATCTATACTAACTCAATTATTGTTACCCCTGTATCTCCTTCACCATACTTTCCGAGTCTAAAACTTTTCACATGAGAATTGGTCTTTAAGAAAGAGTGTATGCCAGCTCTTAGTATGCCTGTTCCCTTTCCATGTATTATGGTTACTTCACGGATGCTTGATATCGCTACATCATCAATATATTTATCAACTAGCTCTACTGCATCATCTAGGTTACTCCCTCTAATATCAAGTTCACAAGAAATATTCTTTGTCTTTGCAATACCAATCCTAAAGGCCCCTGATTTTTGCAACTCAGCTTTCTCTTCATTTACCCGTTTCAAATTCGATACATGTATATTTACTTTCATAATTCCAACCTGTACTAATGCTTCGCCATTTTTATCAGGAGGATTTATAATGGTTCCTCTTTGGTTTAAATTGATTATTAAAACATTATCCCCAGGTTTAAGATCTTTCAGTATTTTTTGTGCTAGAACTTTAGGCATCAAAGGCTCATGCAGGGATTGATTAATCTCGCTAACTTTGGTTACAACGTTTTGTCTAACTTCGTGTACTTCTTTATTTTTATCACAAAATTTCTGCTGTTTTTCAAGCTTTTTTAAGCTTAATATAATTTCATCAGCCTCTTGTTTCGCCCCTAAAAATATTCTTTTGGCTTCTTCCTTTGCATCCTTTAGTATCTTATGCCGCTCTAAATCTATTTTTCTTTTCTGCTCTTCTAAATCTTCTTTTATTCTCTGAATATCAAGCTTCATACCCTCAGCTTTTATTTTTTCTTCTTTTGTTTGATTTAGGTTCTTCTCAATTGTATACAGCATATCTTCAAATCTTATATCCTCTTGGTTTAAGAACTCTTTTGCCTTATCAATTATTGCTTCTTCCAAACCCAGTCTTTTTGATATAGCCAGTGCATTGCTTTTCCCTGGTACACCTATTAGGAGCTTATAGGTAGGCTTTAGTGTGTCTACATTAAATTCACAGCAAGCATTTTCTACTCCATCTGTCGATATTGCATAAAATTTCAGATCACTGTAATGGGTTGTCGCAACTGTTAGCACTTTAAGCTTATTTAGATAATCAAGAATTGCCATAGCAAGTACTGCTCCCTCTGAAGGATCAGTTCCTGCCCCTAGCTCATCAAATAAGACTAATGATAACTCATCTACAGAGTGTAATATATTTACAATATTTGTCATGTGCGATGAAAACGTACTTAAGTTTTGCTCGATACTTTGTTCATCCCCTATATCAGCAAATATATCTTTAAATATACACACCTGGGTACCGTCATTTGTAGGTAAATGCAATCCAGACTGTGCCATGATTGAAAATAAACCCACCGTCTTTAAAGTAACAGTTTTTCCTCCTGTATTTGGACCAGTTATTATCAAGGTATTAAAATCGTCCCCAATCCAAAAATCAATCGGTACAGCACTTTTTGCGTCAATCAAGGGGTGTCTCGCACGCTTTAAAATAATAAGTTTCTGATCATTCACTATCGGGCAAGAACAGTTAAAATCAAGGCTAAATCTAGCTTTTGCTAATATAAAATCCAGCTTTGCAAGTATTGACACATCTGAACTTAGAAAATCTATAATTTTCAGAACATCACTTGTAAGCTCTAATAAAATCTTTTCAATTTCAGCTTGTTCCTTGATCTTATATTGTTTTATCTCATTGTTGGCTTCAACAATTGCAATTGGTTCTATAAACAGTGTAGCTCCACTTGCTGATGCATCATGTATAAGCCCTGGAAAATCAGATCTAAATTCCTGTTTCACAGGAATCACATACCGATCACCCCGCATTGTAACAATTGACTCTTGCATGTATTTTTGGTATTTATTCGATCTTAAATAATTATTTAACTTATCTTTAATTGAATTTTGCAAATTTCTCATCTGTCTTCTAATGCTAAAAAGATTACCACTCGCGTTGTCTGCGATTTCTTCTTCATTAACAATAGCGTATCTTATCTTTTCTTCAAGTCCTTTATTTGAGTATAGACACGATATCATGTCTATAACAATATTATTATGGTCTAAAGTCCTATCATCAGATGCGTAACTCTTTAAGCTTCTTGAGACCCCTAATACATCTGATATTTTTAATAGTTCAGCAGGATTTAAAACTGCGCCAAGTCGAATCCGTTTGATTGATTCTCTTATGTCATGAACTCCACCCATAGGTGGAGTCCCTTTTTTTACTATGAAGTTTACACCATCTGTAGTTTCTTTCAAAAGTCCGTTGACAATGCTTAAATGTACCGCTGGTACGAGTTCAGTAATAAGTTCTTTTCCTAAATCTGATGTAGTCTTTCCTGCAAGTATATTTTTTATTTTATCAAACCCAAGCTTCACCAAAACTTTCTCATTCATATATTAAACCCCATTTATTTAACATCATCGTGGCTTTGTAGTTTTATCTTCCGGTACTGAATCACATACATAATAAATGCATATAAGGTCAATAGTACCGCAATTGTTATGAGAATATTTATATAGAGAGTATTTATATTTAATGCATTAAATATAATCGTCATAAATATTGCCAAGTAGAACACCACCGTCGCTAGCTTTCCATACCAGTTCGCATAAACTACTACGTTGTCTTTTTTATATAGTAAAGCACTTCCAATTATCATCATGCTTTCTTTTACTAAAACAATAATTAAGAAGATACTCGGAATTAAATTGTTTATTGTAAGAAAAATCAATGCAGTTAATTGAATCAGTTTATCTGCTAAAGGATCCGCAAGTTTTCCCCATGAGGTTATAAGATTATATTTTCTGGCAATAAATCCATCTAATACATCAGTTAGCCCCGCAAAAATAAATAATATACTCGCTACCTTATAGTTACGAACATATAGATAGTATCCAAAGATTGGTATCATTAAAAATCTAATTCCAGTTAAAAAATTGGGTAAGTTCACTTCTTTATCACCTTAATATTCATCATTTATACTTAAGAACAGTTAAAAAATAAATTCCAAATTCTTAAAGCCGAAATTCTTTAAAATTACTAGCTTCAAAAACCAGTTTTATTATTTAACTGTTCCTTAAAAATTTAGTATCCTTTTTCTATAATTATTCCATGTGCTTCAGCAACTTCTGATTCAGCAACCAGTACCTCGTAATAAGTACCATTAGTCTCAAGATTCTTACATACCGGCAATAACTTAACTAATATACCTTCTTCTATAAGGTTCGCCTGTAGCATAGTAGCTATTTCTTTACTTTGAGCCATATAGACCACTGCCCACATTAGACGCACACTCCTTCAAGATTATATGTTAGTAGCCATCTCCCCATATCGGCTCATTATTCTAGCCTTCCCTCTTATTTTAATCGCTGATGTATTATCTGTAAACTGTACAATGAGTACTTCCCCATTATCGAGCTTTTCCGTATGGTGAAACTTTGTATCTTTTCCTCTTGTAATTCCAATAACATTAACCCCGTTTTCTTCTGCTTTTATAATAACATAATCACCTAAAACTATACTTTCTTCATTGTTCAATTCAATTCCCCCAAACCTTTATATATGATACATTAAATTAAACTAAAAATCAAGATTTTGTAAACTTTCCTATCAACATACGATTAGCAACTAAACTCCTGGTATTTTTAGTACTTGTCCTACTTTTATCATGTTTTTATTTTTAATTCCGTTGTATTCCATTATTACTTTGTATTTAGCAAGAGTTTTGTAATATTTATAAGTTATACTAAATAATGTATCTCCGGGCTTAATTCTATGTTGTACAAATTGTGCCTCATCCTTTCTTTGCTTTATATCTATTATCTTTTTTTTCATCGCAATAGTTTTTTTTGCTTCAAGTGTATTAACGTTCTTTGGAATCCTATCGTAAACAGCATTACTTATGCTTTTTTCTTTGTAAATATCAGTATTCTGTACTTCACAATCAATTACCGGATTATTCGTTAAAACAATCAATCCTTGAGGCTTATCAATATTTTCCACATTATTATTCGTTAAAGCAATCAACCCTTGAGGCTTATCAATATTTTCCACATTTAAAGACCGATTATTTGTCTTTTCATTTGTATTATTTATCTTATCGTACAAGACCCCAATATTATTTATATAAAAATTATTTATTTTATCTTTTATACTATAGCAAAACTGTCTACCATTGATATAGCTAAAAATACTTATTATAAAAATAAGTACCACTGTACTTGTCGCAATCTTTAGTTTTTTAAAACTTTGAGGAATTGGGACTTGAATTTTACTGACTTCAAAGCAATCCCCGCTATCCATTATGCTCTCTACACACGAGCTATTTGCAATACTGTTTATTTTTATAACTAAAGCTGTTGTATCTCGATCTCCTCCATTTAAGATCGCTTGTTTTACTAAAGAACGTGATACAAGATTAATATTTTCACTAGATCTTAATATCTCTCTAATTCTATCATCGTAGACATAATTAAACAGTCCTTCGCTGCAAAGTAAGAATACATCTCCCTCATTTAAAATTATTTTATCTGACATTCTAATATTTATTTTTTCGTTCTTTGATTCTCCTAACAACTCGACCAAATTGTTTTTCTCAATTAAATTATCGCTATGCTCCAATTGTACATTTTTATATGCAAATAATTTATCAATATTGATTCTATTTAGATTTGTATCCTTTAGTATATAAACACGACTATTTCCAACATTAATAACATAAGCTTCATTGCCAAACATTAAAAGACATGAAAGGGTCGTTCCTGCCTTCTCTTGCTCATCATATTGGGTGTTCATTATACTTTGAATAGCATTATTTATTTCATAAACAATATCATGTAGTTTGCTAATTTTTGTATTTGCAAGGTCATTCTCCTTATAGTTTATGTATTCATGATAGTTGCTAAGAAGGCGTACTGCTTCAGTAGAAGCTTTTTGGCCTGTCCCATCACAAACTGCGAAAACATGCTGTGTATCAATTGAATCATTACCAAAGTTAAAGCCTCCAGTTTCTGTTTCTTTTAGTACTGCACCATTTAAATAAAAATTGTCTTCATTACTTTCAGGACCCTTACCTTTTTCTGATACTACTGATGCACTAACATTAACTTCACTCATAATTTATCCCTCCGCATTTTTTAGTAATTAAATAATACAAAATTTCCCAGATATAACCAACTTATTTCTGGGAGGTTTTGTATTATTTATACTCAAACGCTAAGATCTTTATATAAATTGTATAATACTTCAAGTTTTCCGACAATGTTTATTCCCTCTTTTTGGGAATCATCGCTACTTTTAAGATTATTTGCACCATTATTTAGATTTACAACATTTTTTATTTGTTCAGTTCCAATTGATTCAATTAAGGAATCTTTAGCATCCTCTTCCTCTTGATTTTCGCCTTCAATATCCTCTTCATCTTCATCTTCTACTTCATTTTCGCCTTCAATATCTTCTTCATCCTGTACTTTATACTTATTTTCAATAACTTCTTGATATGCATTAACATCTTCATAATTGTATCCTTTTATTCTATTTGTTTTCAAGCTAAGCCCCCCTCGTTTTTATTAATTGTATGTACAATTCACACCAAATATTCTTATGCCTGGCTTAATCTCAATACTTTGATACTGCTCCCCTGAAATATATATTTTGCCTTTTTCATCTATACTTATATCAATATCCAATCCATCAATACTAAATTTTTCAATTGTAAATGGTGCAACTAATATAAAAATTGAATTTACTTGCGTAAGTGACAAATCTTTTACTGCTAATAAATTAGCTTGATTTGACGAATTTATGGAAAAACCAAATAACTTCGTTGAATCTTTTGATTCATTTTGTTCCAAATTCATTTAGATCCCCCCCCCTATAAAAGCATAATTAAAAGATAAGTTCGCCGTTTTATTCTTTAATCATACCTAAGCATTAGTTACCTTTTTTTCCGAAAATATCTTTATTTTATTAGGATCCACCTCACCAAAAACTTTATCATCAAGCTCGAATTCCCCTAATCTTGATATTCTTAAGCGTATTGGAATAGTTTCTGTTTCCTCAATAATATCCAATAATTTATTTAAGCCAATAAATACCACCGCATTTATTTGAATTAGATCCAATTTCTTTGATAAATTTACGTTTCCCTGACTAGAAAGATTCACCTGTAGTGCAAGTTCTTTATTCTTCATATATGTCACCTCAAATACCTAATATCTTTTTTAGCTTTAATGTTTTTTCTTCTTTTGATAGAAAATCATTTTCTTTAAGTTTTACAAGATTGCTTAGAAGATCTTGAGTGTTTATTTGGTCTAAATTACTATTATTTACTTTTACATAAACATCTTTGTTGTTTATCTCAATCATATATTCTCCCCTTAAAAAGTAACAATTGTTTTTTCTTTTTTTTGAGGCTCATCAACATCTTTAAATACAACAGTATCACCTTTTTTATATTTTTTAGCCTCTTCAATCATCTTTTGTGTTTCCTCCCCAGTATCCACGTTTATAAATGATTGTCTATTCAAGCTAATATTACTGTATTTAGGATTTTGGCTATCATAGATCTCTCCATCTAAATAAAATTCGCCAGTCTTTGAAAAAGCAAGTTCTGATGGAAAACCTTTTAGCTTTTTATTAAATCGAATTATAATATTTTTTTGGGTATCGCTATTTATCTTCAAATTAACTATCCTCCCCTGTAAAGCTTCCTATCTTAACACTATTATAAGTTTGGGTAATAGAAGAATACGCACTTAGGGTCATGTTCGATTGCTGATTTGTATTAAATTGTTCTATAACATCAGATTGCATTTTAATATTGTTTGGTTTCCTATCAGCAGCTCTAACATCTTCATCTTTACATTTATTTGTAATTTCATTTATATCTTCTATATCTTTATTTATATCTTTATTTATATCTTCATTTGTAGTTTCATATGTAGCCTCATTCGGATTAGTCTCATTTTCTAACTGCATAAAACCCCCCCTACAAAAACACAATGATATTTATTTATATGCTTAATCAATATAATAAGTTCACTATCTTTTTGGGATATCTGTGAAATAAAAGAGGATGTTTACTATAGTGGTAAAAAACTTAACATCGCAGAAAGCTCAAAATATAATTAATTAATTATATTATTACGTTATTACGATATTTATATATGGGGAGGTGTCAATATCTAATGGATATAATTAATGGCTATATTATTAAAGAAAAAATTTATGAGAGTGATAATTCAATCATTTATAGAGCTATACGTGATTTAGATAATACACCAATAATTATAAAAATGCTCCCAAGTGAATATTCAACAATAAAAGAAATTCAAAGATTTCAACTTGAGTATGAAATTGCTAATAGCTTTAATCATGAAGGTATAATAAAAATATTCAGTATAGAAAAATACAATAGAATTAAAATATTGACAATGGAAGACTTCAAGGGCATTTCAATAAACAATATTTTACTAAAACGTAAAATATCCCTTGAAGAGTTTTTAATTATCGCAATGAAAACAACAGATGCATTAGATGAAATACATAGAAAACATATAATTCATAAGGATATTAATCCTTCAAATTTAATTTGGAATGCTGAATCAAAATCGTTAAAGATAATTGATTTTGGTATTTCGACAAGATTGCCTTATGAAGTCCAAGCACTTATAGATCCTAATAGTATTGAAGGTTCTATTGCATACATGCCCCCTGAACAAACAGGTAGAATCAATAAGAATATAGATTATAGAAGCGACTATTATTCTCTGGGTATAACATTATATGAGATTATAACAGGTGACAAACCATTTGAAAGTGACGATATCTTAGAAATGTTATATTTTCATATTGCTAAAACTCCTGCATCTCCATATGAGAAGAACCTTAATATTCCAAAATCCATCTCAAATATAATAATGAAATTAATTGAAAAAAATGCTGAGGATCGATATCAAAGTAGTTTTGGGATTAGCTATGATTTGAAAATGTGCCTTGAGAGTTATAAGGAATTTGGATGTATCAGGGATTTTGAAATCTGTAAAAAAGATATTTCAGAACAATTCAAAATTTCTCAAAAGCTGTTTGGCAGAGAAAATGAATTAAGAACACTTCTTGTCGGGTTTGATCAAGTCTGTCAAAACAGTTGCTCTCAAATGCTTATGGTAGTTGGTTCTTCAGGCATTGGAAAATCAATATTAATACACGAAGTTTATAAACCTATATTAGAAAAAAGAGGGTATTTTATTTCAGGTAAGTTTGACCAAATTTCAAGGAATGATCCATATCTGCCTATTATTCAAGCAATTCAGTCTCTGATCACACAAATACTGGAACAAACCGAAGAACAGCTCAATATTTGGAGAAACAGAATATTAGGAGCTGTCGGAAATATTGGTCAGGTAATAATAAATGTAATTCCCGAACTTGAATCTATTATTGGGAAACAACCAGAAATACCTGAGTTAGACCCATCTAGAGAACAAAACCGTTTTAGCATGGCATTTGCAAGTTTTATCAAGGTATTAGCTACAAAACAAAATCCATTGGTTATCTTTATTGATGATTTACAATGGGCAGATATCCCCTCACTTAAAATGATAGAGTTACTTATGTCAGATATAGATATAAAAAATATTTATTTTATTGGTGCTTATCGAGAAAATGAGGTAGATAAATCACATCCCCTTACAACTACCCTCATCCAAATTTATGAGATCGCACAGAATATAAACACAATCAGGCTAAAGGAATTAAATATAGAAGATATTTCTAGACTGATTATAGATACTTTTAAGTGGGATGTTAATAAAACTGAACAGTTAAGCACAGTTTGCATGGAAAAAACAAGCGGTAATCCATTTTTCTTAAATCAGTTTTTAAAAACATTGTATAAAGATGAATTAATAAAATTTAATAACAATTCTGGAGAATGGATTTGTGATATTGTGAAAATAAAAGAAGCTGAAGTTACTGGAAATGTTGTAGACTTCGTGTTATCAAACATTAAAAAGATGTCACCTAGAACTCAACAATTATTAAGTCTTGCAGCCTGCATTGGAAACCAGTTTGACTTAAGTACAATTTCAATAATTTATGAAAAGAATGAAAAAGAAACTTCAGAAGCTTTATGGGAGGCTTTACAAGGTGAATTAATTTCACCTGTTGATAGTAATTATATGTTGAATATCTTAACAGATGAAAACATTGATGGATCTAAAATTAAATATAGATTTTATCATGATAAAATACAACAGGCTTCTTATCTTCTAATTAAGGATGATTTAAAAGCCAAACTTCATTTGAAAATTGGTAGACTAATACTAAAAAGCATCCCCGATGATCTATTAACAGATAAGATATTCGAAATAGCAAATCACATTAATAAAGGATTCACACTAATCACCGATGCTTTCGAAAAAAAGAAATTTGCTGAGCTATATTTAATTGCAAGCATTAAAGCGACTCATTCAACTGCATATGATTTAGCAAATACTTATATAAATAATTCGTTGAGCTTAACAAATAATAAAATGTGGAGCGATGATTATTCGTTAATGCATAAGATTTATACTCATGCAACTGAAAATGCATATTTATGTGGAAACTATATTGAAATGGAGAATTATTCCGAAGTTGTGATAGCGAATTCTAGAACACTTAGTGATAAAATATATGTATATCTAATTAAAATAAGATCGCTGATATCTCAAAATAAAATAACTGAAGCCTTAAGCCTCGGTATCTATGTGCTAAAACTATTAGGAGTGAAATTAAAGGAGCACCCTCTTAAGCTTGACGTAATTCTAGCGTTTATTAAAATCAAAATTATGTTATTTAACGTTAAGGAAGATCAAATTATTAATAATAGATATATAAGTGAACAAAAAGTAATTGATATTTTAACAGTAATAAACACTATGTCTAATACTGCATACCTTACAAATCAGCCTCTGCTTTTTCTTTTATCAGTAGAATTAATAAAAATAACACTAAAGTATGGAAATCACAGTCAATCCATAATGGGCTTTGGTATCCTAACTTTAGTTAATTTTGCAATGGAGCATATAGAAGACGGTAATAAGTGGTTTGAAGTATATCAAAAATTATATGAAAAATATTCATCACCAGAAGTAAAAAGTTTTTATAAATTTGCCTATGGGGTTTTCTTTTCTCATCATACTACGTTAATTAAAGATACTTTGAAATATTTCGATGAAGCCCATACATTTGGGATAGAAGTAGGCGATTTTGAGTATGCAGGTTTTAGTTTAACCTATAAGATAAGAACTTCTTTTATTATAGGTGAAAACTTAAAATTAATTTATGATAATTATAATACATCTTTAGCAAAATTAAAAAAATTAAAGCAAAACACATTAATTTTAATTCATAAGCTAAATAACCAAGTTATTCATAACCTGATTTTTGAGGTTGAAAGACCTGACATTTTTAGTGGAGAATATTTCAATGAAGGTATAGATCTTAAAGAGATGCTAGAAAGCAAAAATGATACTTTTATATTTTCTCTTTATTACTATAAAATGTTTATAGATTTTTTATTTAATAAAAATTCTGATGCTTATCATTATGCAAAAATTGCTGAAAAATATATGTATTCTTCAGCATCATCGATTATGCAACCTATGTTTTTTGGTTTTTATATATTAGTATTAACAAGTATTTATAAAAATGCATCAAAATCAGAAAAAATAAGATTAAGAATGAAAATAAAGCATTTTTATAAAAAACTAGAATACCGCTCAAAGTTTGCTCCAATGAATTATCAACATAAACTATTTCTTGCGCAAGCGGAAATTGCAAGAGTAAATGGTGATGCACTAAAAGCAATGGAGTTTTATGATAAATCAATAGATTTAGCTTTAAAAAATGAGTATATTCATGATGAAGCACTAGAAAATGAACTAGCAGGTAAGTTTTACTTATCATTAGGAAGAGAAAAGGTGGCCTTCACTTATTTGAATAATGCTTTACGGTGTTACAGCCTCTGGGGAGCATCTTCAAAAGTGAGACATCTTTACAATCTATATCCCAAATTACAAGATTATGGATCAAATATTGCTCATATTAAAAGTAAAACTGCCATGACATCAACAAGCACACTCTATCAAAATTTAGAGGTTCTTGATATAAACTCTATTTTGAAAGCATCTCAAGCTATTTCAGAAGAAATAGAATTTAAGAAGCTTATAGAAAAATTAATAAAGGTTCTAATAGAGAATGCCGGAGCACAGAAAATCATTCTTTTGACGAAGCAAAATGGAGCATTTATAATCCAAGTTGAATATGATGTAAGCAGTGACAATGCAAGTATTATTGAATATACAGATTTTAAGGATAAGCTTCCCAGCTCGTTAATAAACCTCTTAATACGGACAAAAGATACTATAGTCTTAAGTGATGCAAAAGAAAGCCAGTTTGTAAATGACGAGTATATAAAAGAAAAACAACCAAAATCTATTATTTGTATGCCTCTAATTTATCGAGGTAATTTGAATAACATCCTGTATCTTGAAAATAATCTAATTACAGGTGCATTTACAAAAGAAAGGGTTAAAGTATTAAATATGCTTTCTTCACAAATAGTTACATCATTAGAAAATGCCACATTATATCAGCAAGCTATTATTGATGGATTAACTCAAATCTATAACAGATCATTTTTTGACAACTATTTGATGATTTGTATAAATAAATCACAAAGATACAACTTAAGCCTTTGCTTGTTAATGATAGATATAGACCACTTCAAAAAATTTAATGATACATACGGGCATCAAGTAGGAGATCTTGTACTTAAAACTGTAGCAAAGTGTATAGAAAATGTAATCAGAAAAGCAGATATAGTAGCCCGTTATGGAGGTGAAGAGTTTGTAGTTGTATTGCCAGAAATAAGAACTCATGGTGCAGCTGTTGTTGCAGAAAAAATAAGAAGAAGTATTGAGGAATATGAATCTCCATATATTACTAACGTAAATAATGAACGCTTATTGTTAAATATAACTATAAGCATAGGGATATCTGAGTTTGAAAAAGGTGAGGATAGAATGAGCTTTATTAAAAGGGCCGATCAAAATTTATATAAAGCTAAAGAGAGTGGACGTAACTGCGTAGTAAGCTAAATCGCAATGATACATTTTACCTTACTCTAATATTTTTCTAGCTTCTATCTCACTCATTCCAGTATTCATCAATTTTTTTAGTGCTTTTTCAAAACCAATAGCTTCCCCTCTTTCAAGACCAATAGCTTCCCCTTCATGACGTCCTAATCCATATGATGAGTCAAGCATGCTTGCTTGATAATGTAAATCTTCTTTGTATCTAATGTAAGCCATTCTTTCTTCAGGAGGCAAATTCATTTCAACTAATTTTTCTCTTACTTCGTCCATTCCTTTTGCTGTAAAACTGTCTTTTACTTCAGCATTCTTTAAGAAGTATACCCATTCATCCAATGTGTTTTTTGCAACATCATCAAAATTATTAACTTTAATTAGATAATATTCAGAGAAAATATTATCTATTTTATCTTTCATATACATTTTTTTCTGAATGTCTGATAAACCCAATACATCATTATTGTGTATTCCTTTAAATTCTACTATTCCATGATATATATAATCTGTACCATGCCCAATGTCAAAATGCACTATTCTTATAGAATATACTTTCTTTATCTTATGATATGGATCACCTTCTTTCATATGCTCAGTGATCGTTTTTGCAACACCATATTGTAATCTTGATAAAAAGTCCCACTCAGAATCCATTTGCAATTCTATAATCATTATTTCATCTTTAAAAGTTTTTACTATAATATCCACTCTGTTGAACTTATCATCTTTAGTTTCCTTCTTCCCTTCGCTATCAATAACCTCTAATATGCTTATATCTTGAAATAAAAGCTCACTTAAAAATCTTCTTGAAAATTCCAAAATTTGCCTTGCTTCTAAGAAGCTTTTTTATTGCCCAATCAAAACTTATCAATTTCCTTTCCATAACGCCACTCTCCTATAGGTAGGTATTATACGTATTATACTATAAGAATATTTATATTTTTTTATTTTCAATGGTAATAGTTTCGAAGGAATAGGTAGCGAAAGATATCGAATGGTTAGAAATCGAATAGTTAGAATTTTAATTAATATAAAATACTTTATTTATATCGTATTCCACTTAGGATCAATATTGTTAATTAGATCTTTAACCCCATTTGACATATATAAGGCATCTAAAATAGCTATTCTAACCATCGCTTCACATACAGGGTAAATTCTAGGACATATTGATGGGTCATTTCTTGAAACAAATTTACAAGAGACATTCTCAAGTTTGTCAACATCAACCGTAGACTGTTCTAATGATATGGTCGGGGTAGCTTTTATTGCTACTCTGATTCTTATATCTTCTCCATTTGATATACCACCTAAAAATCCTCCTGCATTATTACTCCTGAATCTGATCCTACCAGAATTTCCATCATAATATGGAGTATCATTCGACTCAGAACCCTTTAACTGTGAATGGTTAAATCCAGCTCCAAACTCAATTCCTTTTACCGCACCAATTGACATTATTCCATGAGCAATTGTAGCTGATAATTTATCAAATACCGGTTCGCCCAATCCTGCAGGTACACCCCTTGCGATAACCTCAATTATACCTCCGCAAGTATCTCCATGCGCCTTTATTTTTATTAATTCATCTATCATCTTTTTAGCATTTATCAAATCTGGGCAATTTAATTCGTTTTTAAGATAATTTGCTTTCGCTTCTTCGTATGAAATATAATTAGCCTTAATTCCGTGCAATTCACTAACAAAAGCAATTACATCAATACTTAATGCATCTAGCACTGCTTTTGCAACAGCTCCAGCAGCTACTCTCGCTGCTGTTTCTCTACCCGATGCTCTACCTGCACCAAGCCAATCAACATACTGTCCATATTTTTTATAGTAGGTATAAGCAGCTTGACCAGGTCTAATTAGATCTTTAAAGTTTCTATGCTTTTCTATATATATATCATCTAAATCATCATTAGGTATAATCAGACCAATAGGGGCACCAGTTGTAAGATAGTCTTCCATAATTCCGGAGAAGATATAAACTTTATCAGACTCTTTTCGAGGAGTATCCAATTCTGATTTGCCTGGCCTTCTTTTTTCAAGCTCTTCTTGAATAAAATCAGGTGTTATGCAAATACCTGCAGGAACACCATCTATAATTGTTAATAACCCTCCATGCAGTTCTTTAGGTATATCAATATTTTTTCTAAAACAGCCTGAGTAAGACTCACCTGCTGTAGTAACTCTAAATATTCTTCCAAAAGTATTTCCAACCATATTATGAACCTCACTTTAATCTGTATAAATCTCCAATTTACTAATAATTTCATTCGCAATATAATCAATTCCTTTTTTATCACAGCTAATAAAGATATCCGCATATCCTTCGTATAAAGGAATTCTTTCATAATATATATCTAAAAAACTTTTGTGATTATTTTTTGCAAAATTTCTATTTTCTTGCTTTCTGTTCTCTAACTCATCTAGTGAAAGTACCAGATATATAATGATACTATTCTTTTTTAGATGTTTCATCGAAATATCATTGTAAATTACGCTTCCACCAGTTGCTATAATACAATTATTTAAGTTTAAGTCTAATATGATATCTTGCTGAATCAGAAGAAAAGTTTCTAAACCATCCTCATTAACTATATCAACAAGTTTTTTGTTTTTCTTTTGTAAAATAAGTAAATCTGTATCAATAAGCTGCATCTTCAATATATCAGCTAAACATTTGCCAACAGAACTTTTTCCTGAATTCGGCATTCCTATCAAAACAATATTATTAATTTCCATTTTCCATACCCCATGATAGACGCTCTTACTTCCCACTCCTCACTTTTCATATATTAACACTATACATAATTTGTAGCAAATAATTTTTTTTTACATATATATAACTATAAGGAGGTGATAACCTATGAATCAATCTTCAAAATGTGAAAAATGTGAAAAGTGCGAATGCTGTGGAGATTCTTTTGCTGTAAGTGCATTAAATCAATCAACAATAGCTCAATCAAATCAACAGGCCCTTGTAGTTATCGCTGTTCAATCTAACTGTGCTCATGTTTCGCAAATCGCTATTGGTACAAATAAGGAAGAAGAAACAATCAACTCTTAGTCTTATAAAAAGCATACAAAGAAAGGAGTGACGATAATTGAAAATTAATCTTTCAGACGGTAAAGTGTTGATTAACGACAAAGAAATCGAAGCAGCAAGCTTTTTACCAAAATACATCGATCTTCCAAGTAATAAAGATAACTCATCCGAAATTAATGATTCTGATCCTTTGAATCTTTTATTAAAACTTGCAGAATTAAGAATACAAGGTAATTTTGAAGATAGGTCAGATAAATTAAGTAAGTTAAGAAAATTAGTTTCGGCATGATTTTTGTACATGTTTTAATTTATACTTACCGAGGTAATAATTTTTTTATTGAAGCAAGTATAAACTTGTACTGACGGTTCCAAAAATGTAATTTTGTAACCTAGTACAGTATAATAAAATTTAAGGGGAGGAATATTATGTCTGACAAATTCATAGCAAGTGCGCTAAATCAATCAACAATAGCCCAATCTAACCAACAGGCACTTGTTGCTGTTGCTGCTCAAGTAAATACTGCTGAAGTATCTCAACTAGCCGTTGCAGCTAATAGCGATAAAAATGAGATCTGTGGATAAAAAAACAAATAGAACAAATGGTAGAATAAAGGAACACCAAGGTGTTCCTTTATTCTACCATTTTCTATGCCTTTGATGTAATCAACTTAATAATAGCCTCAATGCTTGCCCCCTTTTTAATTTTGAAATTACCAATAGCTATCTCGGTCGAGAGTCCTTTTTCCCTTATAAGATTTAAGAATTTGGCCTTATCAGCAATTAATCCAACATCAAATAATCTTTGTGCGACAACCCCGGAAGAATCCCCCGGGTTTATACTGAAACTAATGTAGACCTCAGCTTGAGGAGTAGCCGTAACAGTAGGCACGGCTTGCGTCGCTTGAAGTGTCGGTGCCAGTTTAGAATCCTTGGGCACAATAATGGAAGAAGAGCAATACGTAAAGCTAACGAATAGAGGTAACATAAAATGG